>DATNCP010000136.1:0-6942 GCA_035607175.1 Burkholderiales bacterium | reverse complement strand
GCACGCGCTCGCGGCAAGCATCACCTCGGACATCTTCGCGCGAACCGTGTAGTCCTGATACGCCGGCAGCGCAACCGCCGCCAGAATGCCGATGATCGCAACCACGATCATCAGTTCGATCAGGGTAAAGCCTTGCTGGATACGTTTCATTGAAGCTCCCTGTTAGATAAGAAGGACCGGTCAAACAACTGACCGCGCCCTCCCGACGCAACTGTCGTGCCAGCATGACACGGCGCTTCGAACAGAAATAAATACATATAAAACAATAGCTTGTATTGACGTGAAATCGTGCCGCCTGCCTAGAATCGGCGGGAGCCGACAATTTTCGTCACCTCCCCAAGGTCTGGCCCACGAGGAGGCGGAATACCGGGTCCCAGGTGCCTGACCCTGCCCCAAGCTTGGCCCGGTGCGCCTGGAACGAGCGCAGCGCGCCCTGACCGTCGTTGCCGAGCAGGAGACCGCTCATATGCGCGGCAACGACGTATGGCGCCAGATCCGGGCTGAGCTCGCTTCGCAGCAGCACGTCGGCTGCAGCGGCAATCCGGCTGCCATCCTCGCCTGCGATCGCGGCGTGCAATGACAGCCACGGCCTGGCGGCGGACGCGCTAGCGCAGGTCGAGGCGCCGAAACGCTTCCACAGTCCCTCCCGGACCGGCCGCGGCAGGTGAGGATTCACCAGACCCGCCGCCTCGGTGAGCGCGCGGCGCAGCGTCGCCGGCGGGACGTCGACCCGGCAGTCGATCAGCGCGGCGCGCAATAGCGCGAGGTCCGCGGCCAGCGGCCCTGGCAGCGGATCGAGCAGCGCCGCGCGGCCGGTGCGCAGATAGGCTTCCGCCATCTCGGCCCGCTGGGCGCGATCAGTGCGCCGCAGCCCGGGGTGCACGCCCGAAGAGAAGCGGCTGGGGTCGGGCTGCCGCACATGCGGTCGGTCGAAAAGCGCGAGCACCGGGACGGGAGCCTCCAGGAGACGCGGCACGTCGTCGACCTGCTGGCGCAGGAAGCGGGCAAACGCGGCGTTCAGGTCCAGCACCGGCGCAAAATCGGAGTTTACCTTCACGCCAAAAGCGGCGTAGTAGGGCCCAAGCACGGCCCGGCCGCCGACGCGGTGCACGAGCAGGTCGTCGAGGTTGCGGATGTTGAAGCGCTCGAGCTCTTCGCGCAGCCGCGGATTGGCGAAAGCGCTTTCGTCCAGGTGCGGCAGCTTCCCCTTCGGCACGGCGACTACGATCATGTCGCCGTGGTTGGCGAGCCACAGCTCGTAGTCCTCGAAGTTCTCGTTCAGCGCGCCGATGATCGTCGCCACCAGCGGCGGCGTCATTTCATAGACGTGCACCCATTGCAGCAGCAGTCCGCCGTCGCGCAGGTAGCGGCGGGTGTTGGCGTAGAACTCCCTCGAAAACAAGCCCGACACGCCGCTCACCCAGGGATTGGACGGCTCCGAGACGATCAGGTCGTAGCGCTTCTGTTGCGCGGAGAAGTAGGTCTTGGCGTCGTCGAAATGCACCCGGCTGCGCGGGTCGTCCAGGGCGCGCGCGTTGCGCGGCCGGAAACGCTCCGCCGCCACCAGCACCGCGGGCTCGATCTCGATCGTGTCGAGCGTCTCGATCTTCGGCGAGGCGAGGATCACGTGCGACGTGAGGCCGGTGCCGAAGCCGATAGTCGCCGCCTGCCGCGCCTCGGGAGAAAAGAACTGCGGCAACGCTCCGATCAGCGTCATCATCAGCTCGTCGTCGAGCGGCGCCCCCGGCCCCAGCCGGATCGCGCCTTCGGACTTGCCGTTGGTGCGCAATGCGCGCGTGCCCTGCGACTCGGTGACGCTGATGGTCGCCGTCTTGCCGTCGACTTGCAGCACCGCCTGCTCCGCTCCTCCGGCCCGCAGCAGGACGCCGGTGCGGAACACGCCGGACGCCATGCGGTGCGCGTCGAGCTGCACGCCTGCGATCGCGCCAATAACGACGACCGCGCCGATCGCCGTCGCGGCAAAAGCGCGCCGCGGCCCGCCGCTCCCGGTGCCCAGCAACACGACCCCCAGCGCCAGGTCGATGACCGCGCCGGCGACGATCAAGCCCTTCAGGCCCAGCAGCACCATGCCGATGTGCACGGCGACGAAAACGCCGACGATCGCGCCCAATGTGTTGGCGGCGTAGACCTGCCCGATGACACGCTCTCCTGCGCCGTTGCGCAGCAGCGCCGCGGTGATGAGCGGCAGCGTCATGCCGGCGCAAAAGGCCGCAGGAAACATCACCGCCAGGCAGATCGCGTGGCTGACGAAGTGGAAGGCGACGTAGCCGTTTTCCGTCGGCGCGAGAGCGGTCAGCGCCGCCTGCATCGCGGTGAAACTCGAGGCGTAGATTGGCAGCGTTGCGAGCGCGGCGATGCCCATCGCCAGTTGCACCCATCCCAGGAGCCGCAGCGGATCGCCCGCAGCGTCGATGCGCCGCCGGATGGCCAGCCCGCCGAAAGCAATGCCCAGGATGAATGCGGAGAGCATCAGCTCGAACGAGTGCGTCGAAGAGCCGAGGACCAATGCCAGCATGCGGATCCAGCCGATCTCGTACATGAACGACGAGGCGCCGGTCAGCGCCGCCACGGCGAGCAGCAGCCTCAAGCGCGGCACCGCGACCGCGGCGGCCGGCGCGCTCGGCGGCACGCCTGCCGGCCCGCCCAGGGGTCGGATGAAAAAAACAGCCGCCGCGACCGCGAGGTTCACGACGCCCGCGGCGATCAAGGTCCCCGGCAAGCCGGCGGCGCCAATGAAATAGAAGCCGCTCGCCAGCACTCCCGCCGCGGCGCCGAGGCTGTTGGTGAAGTAGAGCATCGCCACGACGTAGCCGGCGCGCTCCGGCCGCAGCCGCAGCACGCCGCCGGTCATGAGCGGAAAGGTCGCGCCGAGCAGCACCGACTGAGGCAGGATCAGCAGGGCGGCAAGCGACCATTTGAAGGCCTGCACGGCGTCGGGGCTGCCGAGCGCGGGAATGACGCGGTCGAACGCCATCGCGGTCATGGCGACGAATACGTCGTGGAAAAAGAGCGAGGTCACGCCGATCGCCGCCTCGATCAGCGCGTACGCCAGGAGCAGATCGCGCAGGCGCGGCGACAGCCGGCTCGCTGCCCAGGCGCCGAGCGCCATGCCGCCCATGAAGATCGCCAGCACCAGGGTCTGCGCGTAGGCCGCGTGCCCCAGGAAAAGCTTGAGGTAGTGGCTCCAGATGGACTCGTAGATCAGGCCGGCGAAGCCGGACGCGGTAAAAACCGCCAACACCGCGGGCAGAAACAGCGCTTGGCGCAAACTAGGGCTGATAGCCGGGGATGCGCGACTCGTCGACCGAGTCGATCTGCTCCGGGTCCAGAAACATCTCGGCGTAGCGCCGATAGACCTTGCGCCGCACGAAGATATCGAAGAGGTCGGGATCGATGTGGTGGTTCAGCTTCATCTTGCCGAGGATCTCCAGCGACTCGGAGAGCGTTTTTCCCTTCTTGTAGGGCCGGTCCTTGGCGGTCAGCGCCTCGAAGATGTCGGCGATGCCCATGCAGCGCGCCTGCACCGACATCTGCTCGCGCGTCAGGCCGCGCGGATAGCCCTTGCCATCCATGCGCTCGTGGTGCCCGCCGGCGTACTCGGGCACGTTGGTCAGGTGCTTCGGCCAGGGCAGCGCCTCGAGCATCTTGATCGTCGCGACGATGTGGTGGTTGATGATCTTGCGCTCGTCGTCGGTCAGGGTACCGGCGCGGATGGTGAGGTTTTTCACCTCTTCCTGGGTGAGGAAGTCGGCCTCGTGCCCGGAGAGGTCGCGCCAGCGGTACCGGGCGATGCGCTGCACCTGCGCGATGTTGTCGTCGGACATGCGCTCGCCGCCGATGTTGCACATCTGCAGGAAGCGGCGGTCCTCGTCGAGCTGGCGCAGCCGGTCGCGCAGCTGCTTTTCATTCAGCTTCTGCTTCAGGTGCTCGATCTCGGCGTCGCGCTTCAGGATCTCGAAGCGCGTATCGATGAGGTGGATCCGATCGAAGATCGTCTCCAGCTTGGTCGCCTTGTCGACCACGTGCACCGGCGTGGTCACCTTGCCGCAGTCGTGCAGCAGGCCGGCGATCTTCAGCTCGTAGCGGTCCTTGTCGGACATCTGGAACTCGGCGAGCGGCCCCGCGCGCGTCTCGTTCACCGCTTCGGCAAGCAGCATGGTCAGCATCGGCACGCGCTGGCAGTGGCCGCCGGTGTAGGGCGATTTCTCGTCGATCGCGGTATTGATCAGCGTGATGAAGGACTCGAACAGCTCCTCCAGCTGGTTGATCAGCATGCGGTTGGTGAGCGCGATCGCCGCCTGCGAGGCGAGCGATTCCGCGAGCCGCTGGTCGGACGGCGAGAACGGCACGATCTCGCCGGTGCGAGGATCCTGCGCGTTGATGAGCTGCAGCACACCGATGCTCTCGTTCTGGTGGTTGCGCATCGGCACGGTCAGGAACGACTTCGAGCGGTAGCCCGTCTTCGAGTCGAAGGCGCGGGTGCCGGAGAAATCGAAGCCTTCCGCCGTATAGGCGTCGGCGATGTTGACCGTCTTGCCGGTGAGCGCGGCGTAGGCCGCGACCATGTTGTGGTTCGGCTTGCCGTCCTTGCCGTAGAGCTGGATCGGATAGAACGGCACCGGGTTGCCGGTGGTGCCGCCGAGGTAGTTCTTCAGCGAGCTCGTGCGCAGGATCTCGAAGCGCAGCGTCTTTTCCTCGGTGACGCGGTAGAGCGTGCCGCCGTCGGCGCGGGTGATCGACTTCGCCGCGGTGAGGATGGTCTCGAGCAGCCGGTTGATGTCGGTCTCGCCGGAGAGCGAGACGCCGATCGAGTTGAGCTGCTCTAGCCGCTGGACGAGATCCTCTTCCGCGGTCGGCGCCAGGTCCGACAATCGCAGGCCGACCGTGCTGTCCGTCATGGTGCTCATGCGAGGACCAGTCAAGCCTTTGCGTGGTTGGCGGTTACTTAATACAGACGGCGCGCACTTCCTTGATGTGCGTCACCCCCGTGAGGCACTTCTCCATCCCGTCCTGCTTCAGCGTGCGCATGCCATCCTCGAGGCACTGGCCGAGCATCTGAGCGACGCGCGCGTGCTCCTGGATCAGTTTCTTCAGCGTGTCGGTGGCGATCAGCAGCTCGTGCAGGCCGCAGCGACCCTTGAAGCCGCCGCCGCCGCACTTGTCGCAGCCGACCGGCTTGTAGAACTGCAACTGGCCCTTGTCGTTGCCGTAGAGCTTGACCCAGTCCTTGTACACCGCCTCCATCGAGCCCTTCGGGTCGGCCTTGAATCTGGAGGTGGCCATCAGCTCCTCGCAATACTCGCGCAGGAAGGACGTGAGCTCGGCCGGCTCAGGTATGTACGCCTGTTTGCAGCTGCACATCCGCTTGGCGAGACGCTGGGCAAGGATGCCGAGCAGCGCGTCTGCGAAGTTGAACGGGTCCATGCCCATGTCGAGCAGGCGGATGATCGATTCCGGCGCGGAGTTGGTGTGGAGCGTGGCGAACACCAGGTGGCCCGTGAGCGAAGCTTCGATGCCGGTGCCGGTCGTTTCCTTGTCGCGCATCTCGCCGACCATGATGATGTCCGGGTCGGCGCGCAGGAAGGCCTTCATGACCGCGGCGAAGTCGAGGCCGGCCTTCTTGTTCACCTGCACCTGGCGCAGGCCCTTCTGCGTGATCTCGACCGGATCCTCCGCGGTCCAGATCTTGGTGTCCGGCGTATTCAGGTATTTCAGCACCGAGTGCAGCGTCGTCGTCTTGCCCGAGCCGGTCGGGCCGCAGACGAAGAACAGGCCATACGGCTTGCTGACCGCCGTCTGCAGGCTTTCGAGGTTGCGCGGCGAGAAGCCCATCTTATCCAGGGGAATCGGCTCGCCCGCGGCGAGAATCCGCATGACGATGTCCTCGACGCCTCCCGCGGTCGGAATCGTCGCCACCCGCAGTTCGATGTCGAGCGGGCCGAATTTCTTGAACTTGATCTTGCCGTCCTGCGGCTTCCTCTTCTCCGAGATGTCGAGGTCGCACATGATCTTGATCCGGGCGGCGAGCGCCGCGCGGTAGCTCGACGGGATCTCGAGGTAGGCGGCGAGCGAGCCGTCCTTGCGGAAGCGGATCTCGGTCTTTGCCTTGCCCGGGTAGGGCTCGATATGGATGTCCGACACGCCCTGGTTGAAGGCGTCGACGATCACCTTGTTGACCAGCTTCACCAGCTCGTTGTCGGCCGCGGCGGATGCCTCGTCGACCGTCTCGCCGCCATCGAGGGGGGCGTCGTCCTCGAGCATCTTGTCGAGATCGAGATCCACCTCCGCCTTTTCCTGGCCGTAGAACTGGTTGACGGTTTCCTTGAACTCCTTCTGCGTCGTGACGCGGAAGACGATGCGCGCTTTCGGAAAGACGTTGGAGGCGATGCGCGACGAGCGGATGCGCTCGGGATCGAGGCACATCACGACCAGGCCGTCCTTGCTGTCGTCGATCGGCAGCCACAGGTTCTGCTCGACGTAGTCGCGCTTCAGGTTCTTCAGCAGCTCGGCCGGCTTGATCCGGTCGGACTTGTAGACCTCGTAGGGCACGCCGAAGAACTTCGACAGCGCCGCGCCGATCGCCGGGATCTTGACCTGGAACTCGTCGACCAGCACCTGCTCGATGTCGACCGCCTTCTTGCGCGCCTGGCGCGAGGCCAGCTCGAACTCGCCCGCCGAAAGCACCGCGTCGGCGATCAGGTGGTCGTACTTGGTCTTGACCACCATCGGCTTCTGGCGCTGCTTGAAGGCGATGGCGAGCGTCTGGGAGAGCTCGCTCACGCCCTCCTCGGCGAGCGCGCCGAACGGCACGCCGGCCTTGTTGTTGATGATCTGGATGACGCCGATCAGCTCGCCCGTGCCCTGCTCGGAAATCGGCGCCACCAGCTGCTGCTTGGTGCGGTAGCCGGTGCGCTTGTCGAC
>DATNCP010000205.1:0-3257 GCA_035607175.1 Burkholderiales bacterium | reverse complement strand
CGGCGGATGTCCATGCGCACCGAGGCGTAGAACTTGAGCGCGTTGCCGCCGGTGGTGGTCTCGGGGTTGCCGAACATGACGCCGATCTTCATGCGGATCTGGTTGATGAAGATCACCAGCGTGTTGGTGCGCTTGATGTTGCCGGTGAGCTTGCGCAGCGCCTGGCTCATGAGGCGCGCCTGCAGGCCCATCTGCGGCTCGCCCATCTCGCCCTCGATCTCGGCCTTGGGCGTGAGCGCCGCCACCGAGTCGATGACGATCACGTCGACCGCGCCGGAGCGCACCAGCATGTCGGCGATCTCGAGCGCCTGCTCGCCGGTGTCGGGCTGGGAAATGAGCAGGTCTTCGGTCTTGACGCCGAGCTTCGCGGCGTAGGAGATATCGAGCGCGTTCTCCGCGTCGATGAAGGCGGCGGTGCCGCCGACCTTCTGCATTTCGGCGATGACCTGGAGGGTCAAGGTCGTCTTGCCGGAAGATTCAGGGCCGTAGATCTCGACCACCCGGCCGCGCGGCAGGCCGCCGACGCCGAGCGCGAGATCGAGGCCGAGCGAGCCGGTGGACACCACCTCGATGTCCTTGATCGCCGCGTCGTCCATCTTCATGATCGAGCCCTTGCCGAACTGCTTCTCGATCTGGGAAAGCGCGGCGGCTAATGCCTTAGACTTGTTGTCATCCATTTCCGTGGTCCTCTCAAATATCTCTTTTTAGTCGGCATCTACGGCAGTTCAAGACTGGGCCAACACCGGATACTGTATAAACGAGCAGTATTGTGCGGCGGTTGACGCCGAGGTGTCAAACCACCAAAAACCCCCTTAGGAGACAAGAAGATGGCGAAAGTAGCGTTCCTCGGCCTGGGCGTCATGGGCTACCCGATGGCGGGCCACCTGCTGAAGAAAGGCGGCCACGACGTCACCGTCTACAACCGCAGCGCGGCCAAGGCGCAGCAGTGGGTCAAGGAGTACGGCGGCAAGAGCGCCGGCACGCCGCGCGAGGCGGCCAAAGGACGCGAATTCGTGATGATGTGCGTCGGCAACGACAACGATCTGCGCTCGGTCGTTTTCGGCGACGACGGCGCGTTGGCCGGCATGGAAAAGGGCGCGATCCTCGTCGACCACACGACGGTCTCGGCCACCATCGCGCGCGAGATCTACGAGAAAGCGAAATCCCGGGGCGTCGGCTTCGTCGACGCTCCCGTCTCGGGCGGCCAGGCGGGCGCGGTCAACGGCCAGCTCGGCATCATGTGCGGCGGCGAGCAGGCGACCTTCGACAAGGCGAAGCCTGTGCTCGACGTGTACGCGAAGATGTGCGCGCTCATCGGCTCACCCGGCGCGGGCCAGCTCACCAAGATGGTCAACCAGATCTGCATCGCCGGCATCGCGCAGGGCCTCGCCGAGGCGGTCGCCTTCGCCAAGCGCAACGAGCTCGACGTCGAGAAAGTGATCTCGGTCGTCTCCAAGGGCGCAGCGCAGTCCTGGCAGATGGAGAACCGCTGGAAGCAGATGAACGAGCTGAAGGCCGAAGGCTTCGGCTTCGCCACCGAATGGATGCGCAAGGACATGGGCATCTGCCTCGACCAGGCGCGCAAGTCGGGCGCGCGGCTGCCGATGGCCGCGCTCGTCGACCAGTTCTGGTCGCACCTCGAGGCGCGCGGCGGCAAGCGGTGGGACAGCACCGCCGGGCTGGTGCAACTCCTGCTGAAGGACTAGGCGCTCAGTAGACGATGTCGCTGCGGCGGTTCTCCGCCCAGGACGTCTCGTCGTGCCCGGTTTTCTTCGGTTTCTCCTTGCCGAGGCTCACCGCTTCGATCCGCGACTCGCTCACGCCCATCACCTTCAGCGTCCGGGTCACGGCCTCCGCACGGCGCTGTCCAAGCGCGAGGTTGTACTCGGCGCTGCCGCGCTCGTCGGCGTTGCCTTCGACACGCACTTTCACGTCCGGGTGCTCCCGCAGGTAGCGCGCGTTGGCCTCCAGCAGGCTGCGCGCTTCCGGGCGGAAGTCGGACTTGTCGTACTCGTAATAGACGCTGCGCTCGGACGGCTTGGCCGAGAGTGCCTTCGTCGCAGTCGCGGCGGCGGCGCGCGGCGACGTCTCGCCGTCCGCGCGGCGGTAGGCGCTCTGGCTGCCGTCAGTGGTGGCGGTGGCGTCCTTCGCCGGCTCGCTCGAGCAGCCGAACAGCATCGCCAGCGCCAGCGGCACCGCATGTCGCGTGAAATTCATTTTCCTCTCCCTGTTGCCGTGTTGGATTTTTATCGTAACACGATAGAAGCGGCGGCTAGCGCTCCGGCCGCGACAGCTCGGCGAAGAA
Source organism: Burkholderiales bacterium (assembly GCA_035607175.1). Lineage (GTDB taxonomy): Bacteria > Pseudomonadota > Gammaproteobacteria > Burkholderiales > SG8-39 > SCGC-AG-212-J23. The sequence goes on along the minus strand of DATNCP010000205.1, from coordinate 952 downwards.
GCGCTCCAGGACCGGACCGATCTTCTGCAGCTCGCTGCGGTGCAGCGCCGCCAGCTTGGCGAGCACGTCGCGACCGCGGGGCGTGAGGCGCAGCTCGACCTTGCGGCGGTCCCCGGTCGATACCTCGCGCCTGAGCAGGTCCTCCTCGACCAGCCGGTCGACCAGCTCGACGGCGCTGTTGTGGCGGATGAGGAGCTGCTGCGCGAGATCGTTGATCGTCACCCGGCCGTCCTCGGGCCAGCCGCGCACCACCAGCATCGCCTGGTAGTGCTGGCCGGTCAGGCCGACCGCCGCCGCGGCCTCTTCGCTGAAGCGCAGGAACCGGCGCAGGGCGTGGCGAAACGCCGCGAGACGGGCGTAGTCGCGCGTGGTCAGGCTGAACCGCTTCTCGGCCCGCTTCAGTTGCGCCATGAGCCGCTGGTTTTTACCACAGCCTCCGCCGTGCCGCCGTCATATCGCTTCACGATAGAATATACATCGCTGGACGATATATTCGACCTTTTCCCGAAGGAGGAGACATGCCTTACCGCAACCCGTACAACCGGCGCGAGTTCCTGGGCGCCGGCCTCGCCACTGCCGGCGCGCTCGCCCTGCCCGGACTGCCGCGACTCGCCCTCGCCGCCGATCACCCGGCGCTCGGCACCTGGCCGGCCGGCGCGCAGGGCAAGGAGATCTTCATCGGCGTCGCCGTGCCGCGCACCGGCACCTACGCCGAGCAGGGCGAGGACGAGCTGAAGGGCTGGCAGCTCGCCGTCGAGCACATCAACGGCGGCAACGACCTGGTGCGCAAGATCTCGCCCAAGACCAAGAAGGGCGTGCTGGGCAAGGAGCTGAAGCTGGTGGTGGCCGACTCGGTCGCCAAGCCGAACGACGCGGTGCAGGCCGAGCAGCGCTTCATCACCGAGAACAAGGTGATCCTGATGACCGGCTCGACCTCGAGCGCGGTGGCGGT
>DATNCP010000194.1:0-5111 GCA_035607175.1 Burkholderiales bacterium | reverse complement strand
GCATCGTGGTCGCATTCCTGGACCGAAGCTTCCCGGACAAGCGCTAGCGCATAGTAGGATAGCCGGACAGCAGCGCCACCCAGGGAGGGAGCGATGAAGAGGAAAATGCCTGCGGCCGTTGGGATCCTGGCCGCCCTCGTGCTCGGCATCATCGTCGGCTACATGATCTTCGTGTCCTACCCGGACAAGAAGTCTGCGACGCAGATCGCCGGCTACATCTCGATCCTGGCCGACGTGTTCCTGCGCCTGATCAAGATGCTGATCGGGCCGCTGGTGTTCTCGACGCTGGTGGTCGGCATCGCGCACATGGGCGACGCCGCCTCGGTCGGCCGCGTATTCGCCAAGTCGCTCGGCTGGTTCATCACCGCATCGCTCGTGTCGCTGGTGCTCGGCCTGGTGCTCGCCAACCTGCTGCAGCCGGGCCACAACCTCGGCCTGCCCCTGCCCGATATCGGCAGCTCGGCGAACCTGGCCACCGCCAAGTTCACGCTCAAGGACTTCGTCAGCCACCTGGTGCCCAAGTCCTTCGCCGAGGCGATGGCGAACAACGAGATCCTGCAGATCGTGGTGTTCTCGATGTTCTTCGGCGTGGCGCTCGCCGCCCTTGGCGAGAAGGCCAAGGCGATGGTGACCGTGATCGACGAGCTGGCGCACGTCATGCTCAAGATCACCGGCTACGTGATGAAGCTCGCGCCGATCGCGGTGTTCGCCGCGATGGCCGCCACGGTGGCGGTCAACGGCCTGGAGATCCTGCTGCGCTTCGCGGTCTTCATGGGCGACTTCTACATCGGCCTGTTCGTCCTCTGGGGCCTGCTGGTGTTCGCCGGGTTCGTGGTGCTCGGGCCGCGGGTCTTCAAGCTGCTGAAGCAGATCAAGGAAGCGTTCCTGCTCTCCTTCGCGACCGCCAGCTCGGAGGCCGCGTACCCGAAGATCCTCGACGCGCTCGACCGCTTCGGCGTGAAGCGCAAGATCTCCAGCTTCGTCATGCCGATGGGCTACTCGTTCAACCTCGACGGCTCGATGATGTACTGCACCTTCGCGACGCTGTTCATCGCGCAGGCCTACGGCATCGAGCTGCCCTTGAGCACCCAGATCACCATGCTCGCCATCCTGATGCTGACCTCGAAGGGCATGGCGGGAGTGCCGCGCGCCTCGCTGGTGGTGATCGCCGCGACGCTCAACCAGTTCAACATCCCCGAGGCGGGCCTGCTGCTGATCCTCGGTGTCGACGTCTTCCTCGACATGGGCCGCTCCGCGACCAACGCGGTGGGCAACTCGATCGCCTCCGCGGCGGTGGCGAAGTGGGAAGGCGAGCTGCTGCCGGAAGCCGAGGCGGCGGAGAACGAGCGGCGCATCGAGGCGGGCGCCGTCGTCCCGGCCTAGCCATGCGGTTTCGGTTTTCGCTATTATTTTTTCTCTTTGTCAAAAGTGTCCTGGCGCAGACCGAGGACACGCCGGTCGAGCTCACGGGGACGCTCGCTAAGGTCCGCGCCGCGAGCGCGATCACCATCGCCTACCGCGAGTCGTCGGTCCCCTTCTCCTACCTCTCGCCGCGCAACGAGCCGATCGGCTATTCGATCGAGCTCTGCAAGAAGCTGGCGGAAGCGATCGGCGAAGCCGTGGGCCGCGAGATCGCTCTCAAATGGCTGGCGGTCACTTCCGAGACGCGGATCGAGGCGATCACCTCGGGGAAAGCCGACGTCGAGTGCGGCTCCACCACCAACAACCTCGAGCGGCAGAAGCAGGTCGCCTTCTCCCCGGTCATCTTCGTCTCCGGCACCAAGCTGCTGGTGAAGCGCGGCTCGCCGATCCGCTCGTATCGCGCCCTCGCCGGCAAGACGGTCGTCGTGACCGCGGGCACCACCAACGAGAAGGCGATGCAGGAGATCGCGCGGCGCTTCAAGGTCGACTTCCAGCTGACAACCGCGCGCGACCACTCGGCGTCCTACGACCAGCTCGAAGCGGGCAAGGCGGACGCCTTCGCGACCGACGACGTGCTCCTCTACGGCCTGCTCGCGCAACACAAGTCGCAGAAGCAATACCAGGTGGTCGGCGAGTTCCTCTCCTACGACCCGTACGGCATCATGTTCCGCAAGGGCGACGCGCAGCTCGCCGAGGTGGTGAAGCGCACTTTCCATGACCTGGCCGAGGACGGCGAGATCGAGCGCCAGTACAAGCGCTGGTTCCTGCAGCGGCTGCCAGCGCCTCCGGGCCAGACGGGGCAGAGCCTCGACCTGCCGATGAGCCCGCAGCTCGAGACGCTGATCCGGGCGATGGCCGCCAAGCCGGAATAGCGGGGGAGCCATGAAACGCCGCACCTTCGTCGCCGCTGTCGCTGCCGCACTGGCCGGTTGCAGCAGCCCGTACAAGCCAGACCTCGCGGGCAAGCCGGTCGCAACCGTGCGCATCGCTTCGGTCCACCCGTCCGAAACGCGCGTCGCGGTGCTGGCCGGAAGCTGCGTGCCGTTCGTACGCTCCGACTGGGAAAAGAGCAGCCAGGCGATCGCGGTGCTCAAGGACGGCAGCTCGATCAACCAGCAGGTCCCGGCCGGCCAGCCGCTCACCCTCACCTTCTTTACCTCGACCACCACCGTCGAGGGCAATCTCGCCACCGACGCGGTGTGCGCGGTCGCGATCCGCTTCACGCCCGAAACCGGCGCCGACTACGAAGCGGTGTTTGCCGGCGACGCCGAGAACTGCCACATGGATCTCGGCAAGATGCGCGCGAAGACCGGCGACGGAGCGCGCACCGAGCCCGCGGCCGGCGCGGTCGAGCTGCCGGGCTGCTAGCCTGAGTTTTTCTGCAGGCGCCGCTCGAGGTGGCGCCGGACGTCCGGCCACTCCGAGACGAGGATGCTGTACATCACCGTGTCGCGGATCGTGCCGTCGCGCCGCGGCCAGTGATGCCGGATCACCCCGTCCTTCTTCGCTCCCAGCGCTTCGATCGCACGCTGTGAAGTGAAGTTGAAGTTGTCGGTGCGCAAGCCCACGACCTTGCAGCCCACCTTGTCGAAGGCGTATTCGAGAAGCAGCAGCTTGCAGGCCGTGTTCACGTGGCTGCGCTGCCAGCGCTTGCCGTACCACGTGTAGCCGATCTCGACCCGGTCGGCCGGCAGAACGATATCGTGGTAGCGGGTCGAGCCGACGATCGTCCCGCTCTTCAGGTCGCGCACCGCCCACGGCAGCATGCTCTTCGCCTCCTGGCCGGCGAGCGCGATCTCGAGCCAGGCACGCGTCTTCCCGGGCTCGGGCACGGTGGTGAACCAGAGTTCCCAGAGCTTGCCGTCGGCCGCGGCCGCCTCGATGCCGTCGAGGTGGGCGGCGGCAAGCGGCTCCAGGCGAACGGCGTGGCCTTCGAGGGTAACGGGGCGGGGGTCGATCATTTTTCCCGAGTGTACGGCATGGCGCTTGCACGTTCCGGCAGCCATGGCCGAGCGGTACCGGGTGGTGGCACGCCATCCGTTGCGTTACCTCCTGTCCGTACCCCCGGAGACCGGACGTCCCGGCGAGCGCTTTCCCCTCCTCTGTTTCCTGCACGGCTATGGCGAAGCCGCGCCGCGCGACATCCGCCGCGCCCTGACCCTGCACGGACCCCTGCGCTCCTCGAGCGCGGCGCGCGCTCGCCAGGAGTTCATCGTGATCGCGCCCCAGCTCCTGATCGGCGGCGATCTCTGGGGCCGCTATGCCGACGTGCTGCGGCAGATCGTCTCCGAGGTGCTCAGCGAGCATGGCGGCGACCCCCGCCGCCTCTACCTGACCGGGTTCAGCTTCGGCGGGAACGGCGTGTTCGATCTAGGCGCGGCGCAGCCCGACCTGTGGGCGGCGCTGTGGGCGGTGGACCCCACCCGCGCGCCGCGGAAAAAGCTCAAGCGGCCGGTCTGGCTCTCCTTCGGCGAGATCTCGCGCGCCCGCAAGCGTTCCTTCATCGACGGCCTCGACCTTCGTCCTGTCGGGGAAGACCCCGACGGCGACCGCCCCTGGCTGGACGAAGGGCTGGACCATGTCGGCTCGGCCACCGCGGCCTACGCCGACGAGCGGATCTACGGCTGGCTCCTGTCCAAAACCCTCCGCCCGGGGAAGTAAAATCTGCTCATGCAGATCTCCCCGGCAGCACGCTCGGAGCTCACGCCCAACGGCAAGCTCCGTGTCGGCCTGAACTACGGCAACTTCCTCCTGGTTCTCAAGGATGGCCCCGGCGGCGAGCCGCGCGGCATCGCTCCCGACCTCGGCCGCGAGCTCGGCCGGCGGCTCGGCGTGCCGGTGGAGTTCGTCAAGTACGACCAGGCGGGCAAGCTCGCCGACGCGGTGAAGGACGGCAAGTGCGACGTCGGCTTCCTCGGCGCCGAGCCGCAGCGCGCCAACGAGATCGCCTTCACCACCGCCTACCTCGAGATTCCGGTCACGTTCCTCGTGCCGGCGGGCTCGGCGCTGCGCGCGCTCGCGGACGTCGATCGCAAAGGCGTGAGGATCGCCGTCGCCGAGCGCAGTGCTTACGATTTGTTCCTGACAAGGACGATCAAGAACGCCGAGCTGGTACGCGCGCAAGGCATCGACGGCTCGTACGAGCTGTTCGTCGGCAAAAAGCTGGATGCGCTCGCGGGCCTCATGCCGCGCCTCGTCAGCGACGCCGAGAAGCTTCCCGGCTCGCGCATCCTCGAGGGACAGATCACCGGCGTGCAGCAGGCGGTCGGCACGCCCAAGGCGCGCAGCGCCGCGGCCGGCTACCTCGGCGAATTCGTCGCCGACCTGCGCAAATCCGGCCTGGTGAAGAAGCTCGCCGCCGAGCACGGCGTGCGCGGCGTGGTGGTGATGTGATGGACAACCTGCGCGTCTACTGGCGGCAAGGCTGCTCGAGCTGCGTCAAGGTCAAGGAGTACCTGACCGGCATCGGCGTGGACTTCGAATCGATCGACGTCGGCGTGCGGCCGCAGGCGATGGCCGAACTGGCCGAGATGGGCGTGCGCAGCGTTCCGGTCGTCGCGCGCGGCAAGGAGTACGTATTCGCGCAGGCGCTCGAAGACGTCTCGAATTTCATCGGCGTCGAGTTCCGCCACTCGCGCCTGCCTCCCGAAGTGCTGATGGAGAAGTGGCTGCACGTGCTTTCCGTGGCG
>DATNCP010000129.1:0-22523 GCA_035607175.1 Burkholderiales bacterium | reverse complement strand
CTCGACAATCCGCTCGGCATCACCTTCAGCGGCGTCGCCACCGCGCGCGAAGCGCTCGCCGCGATCGAAGCGGACGGCGACATCCAGGCGGTGCTGGTCGACGACAAGCTGTATTCGCTGCCCGTTGGGAAAAATGCGGCGAAGAAAAGCAACGGCAGGAAGAAGCTGCAGATGTCCGCGCTGGAGCTGGTCCAGCGCATCACGCGCTTCCGGCCCGAGCTCGACGTCTACATCCTGATCGCGCAGGAGAAGGAGGACGACGTGGTCGACGCGCTGTTCACCGAGGCGGTGGACGGATACTTCTACCGCGAGGAGCGCGACTACCGCGGCATCTACCGGATCCTCAACGCGCAGATCCAGGAGAAGGCGCGCACGCCGTTCACCGACCAGCTGAAGAATTACGTCTGGATGGCGAAGGACCAGTGGCATACGCCGGGCCATTCCTCGGGGGAGTCGCTGCGGGGCAGCCCCTGGGTCAACGACTTCTACGAGTTCATGGGCGAGCACGTGTTCGACGCCGACCTTTCGGTGTCCGTGCCGATGCTCGACTCGCTGATGGAGCCGAAGGGCGTGATCGCCGAGGCGCAGGCGATGGCGGCGAAGGCATTCGGCGCCCGCCGCACTTTCTTCGCCACCAACGGCACCTCGACCGCCAACAAGGTCATCTTCCAGACGCTGCTCGCGCCGGGCGAGAAGCTGATCCTCGACCGCAACTGCCACAAGAGCGTGCACCACGGCGTGGTGCTCTCCGGCGCGCACCCGGTCTATCTCGATTCGGCCCTCAACAAGAAATACGGGCTCTACGGGCCGGTGCCGAAGAAAACGCTGCTGAACGCCATCAAGAAGCACCCCGACGCCCAGGCGCTGATTCTCACCTCCTGCACCTACGATGGCCTGCGCTACGACCTGGCGCCGATCGTCGCGGCTGCGCACGCCAAGGGCATCAAGGTGATCGTCGACGAAGCCTGGTACGGCTTCGCCCGCTTCCATCCCGAGTTCCGGCCGACCGCGCTCGAGGCGGGCGCCGATTACGCGACCCAGTCGACGCACAAGGTGCTGTCGGCGTTCTCGCAGGCCTCGATGATCCACGTCAACGACCCCGGCTTCCGCGAGCATCTGTTCCGCGAGAACTTCAACATGCATACCTCGACCAGCCCGCAGTACGGGCTGATCGCGAGCCTCGACGTGGCGCGCAAGCAGGCCGTCATGGAGGGCTTCAAGCTCCTGTCGCGCACCCTCGAGCTGGCGAGCGAAGTGCGCAAGCTCGTCAATTCGACGAAGGTGTTCCGCGTGCTCGAGCTGGAAGACCTGCTGCCCGAGCAGGTGCGGCACGACGGCATCCGCCTCGACCCGACCAAGGTGACGATCGACATCTCCGGTTGCGGCTACACCGTCGATGACCTGCAGAAGCTGCTGTTCGAGCGCTACAACATCCAGACCGAGAAATCGACCTTCAACACGCTGACGCTGCTGCTGACGATCGGCACCACGCGCTCGAAGGTTTCGCGGCTCTACGACGCCCTGATGCGCATCGCGCGCGAGAACCGGGCACCGCGGCGCCTGGTGCAGACCCCGGAGATTCCCGCCTTCACCCGGCTGACGTTCCTGCCGCGCGACGCCTACTACTGCGGCGGCGAGCTGCTGCCGGTGCTCGACGAGCGCGAGCGCGTGAACCGCGCCCTCGCCGGGCGCATCTGCGCCGACCAGATCGTGCCCTACCCGCCCGGCGTGCCGGTGCTGGTGCCCGGCCAGCTGATCACGCGCAACGTCGCCGAGTACGTCGCCGACCTGCTGCGCTCGCAGAAGCGCATGGAGATGCACGGCATCGTGCACGAGGGCTACGCACCGTGCATTCGCGTGCTGAAGCCGGGCGAGGAGAAGGGCCTGACCCGCCTCAGCTCATGATCGTCGCTTCGCCGACCCGGCGCTTGTCGGGCCCGCGACGCTGGGCGTGGAAGGCGCTGACGCCGTCGCCGTTCTGCGCCTGCAGCTTCTCGAACATCGCCGCCGAGCGCGCGTAGTCGCCGGCCTGCATCGCCGCGTAGGCCTGGCGGTATTCCTCCAGGAACTCCGCCGTGAACTTGCCCTCGGCAAAAAGCTCGTAGAGGCGCACCGGCTGCTCCCGGCCGCGCACGCGCACGCTGTCGACCTCGCGCACGTTGCTGAACTCGCCCTTGACGCGCTCGTAGGTGTACTCGCTGATCAGGATGCTGGTGCCGTAGGTCTTGTTCAGCGATTCGATGCGCGAGGCGAGGTTCACCGCGTCGCCGACCACGGTGTAGTTGAAGCGAGTGGCCGAGCCCATGTTGCCGACGATCATCGGGCCGGTGTTGATGCCGACGCCGATGCCGATCGCCGGCAGGCCGGCGGGCCGCCATTTCTCCAGCAGCTCGTCGAGCGCGCGCAGCATCTCGAGCGCCGAGCGGCAGGCCTGTCCCGGGTGCTCGCTCTCCGCGACCGGCGCGCCGTATACCGCCATGATCGCGTCGCCGATGTACTTGTCGAGCGAGCCGCGCTGCGCGAACACGCGCTCGGTCATGACCGTGAAGTATTCGTTCATCAGCTTCACCAGCTCCTCCGGCTGCATGCCTTCGGAGAGCGTGGTGAAGCCGCGGATGTCGGAGAACAGCACCGTCAGCTCGCGCTTCTCGCCGCCCAGGCGCAGCGCGCCCGCGTCGGCGACCAGATCCTCGACCACCGCGGGCGGCACGTAGTGCTGGAAGGCGAGCTTGAGGTAGCGCTTCTCCGACAAGGTGAAGAAGTAGCTGACCAGCGTCGCCGTGGCGAAGAGCAGCGCGATCAGCAGCGATGGGTAGACGAGGTTCAGCCACAGGCCTTCGCTGCGGAAGAGGTAGACGGCGAGGGCGACGTACCCGCCCAGCAGCACCGCCGCCAGCAGCCCGCCGCCGGACACGCCGAAGCGCGGCAGCAGCCAGACCATCAGCAGGCCGATCAGGACCATCATCGTCACGTCGACCAGCGCCATCCATTCGGGCCGCTCGATCACGCCGCCGTCGAGCAGGTTCTCGATCACGTTGGCGCGCAGCTCCACGCCCGGCGGCGCGCTGTCGAACGGGGTGGCGCGGATATCGCCGAGCGACGTGGCGGTGCCGCCGATCAGCACCACCCGGTCGCGCAGCAGCGCGGGATCCGCCTTGCGATCGAGGATGTCGGCGACCGAAACGCGGGAGAACGTCGTCCCGGCCTTGCCGCGATAGCGCACCAGCAGCTGTCCCTGCGTGTCGAGCGGGAATTCCCGCCCCGCGATCCTCATGCTCACCACGCCATAGTCGGCGAGCTTCAGCTCGAACGCCTCGTCCGGGGAGAAGGCACGCGCCACCTGCACGTCGAAGCTCGGGAAATAGCGATCGCCGTGCAGCATGACGAGCGGCACGCGGCGGTAGATGCCGTCGGCATCGGGAAGGACGTTGATGTGCCCGGAGTACCGCGCGCTCGCCTGCAGTTCGGGAATATTGGCGAGCACGCCGAAAACCTTCTGCAGCGGCTCGCGTCCGCCGCCCTCCGCGATCGCCTGCGGGGCGATCGCCTTCAGCCCCGCTTCGGCGCCGAATTCGCCCAGATAGCGCGCTTCGCGCTGATCGACCAGGAAGACGGTGCTCAGCACAGTTTTTTTCGAGTGACCGAGCACGCGCGCAAGCTGCGTGTCAGCCTTCGGCGACTCGCGCTCGGAAAAGAAGATGTCGAACGCGATCACCCGCGCGCCCGCCTCGTCCAGCCGCCGGATGATTTCGGCGTGCACCGAGCGGCTCCACGGCCAGCGGCCGACCTTGGCGAGGCTCTGCTCGTCGATGGCGGCGATCGTGACGTGCCGGGGCTGCAAGTGATCGAGCGCCCGCATCCGCATGTCGTAGGTCTTCAGCTCGAGCTGATCGAGGAGCGGTACTTCAAATTCTGCAAGACCGGCGGCGAGAAATAGCGCACAGACGGCGAGCGTGATGACGATTCCCAACGATCTCGTCATGCGGGCCGGTGCTACAATGAACCACGCTCTTGCTCCGTGTTTTTTGGTGGTGTTTTCGGCCATCGGAGTGAGTGCGATAAGGGGGAGGAGGCGCCCTGTTTCGAGGCTATTCTAGGGAGAAACCCGCGGCCCCGCGTTGCGCGCTGATCGCGTGGCTCTTCTGCCTCGCCGCCTTTGGCGTGGCAGCGCAACAATCGGAAGTCCAGTTCCTCCGTACCTGGCAGGCCGGCGAGAAGATGCCCTTCTCCGACCTGAGCGGCCTCACCATGGCGCCCGACGGCACGGTGTTCTGGCTCGAGCGCGACCGCGGCCAGATGTGGCGCGTTGCCGGCGACGCGGCGAGCGCGGTCGATCTCGCCGGCAAGGAGCACGCCTTCGAGGCGAAGAAGACCGGCGGCGTCGCCTGGCTCGGTCCTGACCGCTTCGCCGTGGTCAATACCCGCAACGACCTGCTCGCGATTGTCAACCTGCAGGGCAAGCCCGAGCGCGTGTTCGCGAGCAGCGGCAAGGGCGACGGCGAGCTCGACGATCCCCAGGGGATCGCCGCCTCGCCGCAGCGGCGGATCTACGTCGCCGACGAGGGCAACAACCGCGTGGCCGTGTTCTCCGAGCACGGCGTGTTCCTGCAATCGTTCGGTATCAGCAAGGATCCCAATTTCGCGCTGGTCAAGCCGCACCAGGTCGCGGTCGACGCCGCCGAGCGCGTCTACGTACTCGAGCAGGCCGGCCCCGGACGGATCACCGTCTACGACCGCAACGGCCGCCAGCTGCGGCGCCTGACGCCGCAGTCGGTGCCGGGCAGCCAGGAGGCTCGCTGGCGCGCGCTCACCGCGGATCTCGCCGGGCGCGTGTTCGTCGCCGACGCCAATAACAACAACATCACTGTGCTCGACTGGGAAAAAGGCGTGGCGCTGCGCAAGTTCGGCAGCCCGGGGCGCGGCCGCGGCCAGTTCTCCGAGATCGTCGCGCTGGCGATCGCCGGACGCGATCTCGCCGTCGCCGACGTCGGCAACAAGAAGATCGAGTTCTTCCGCGTACCCGAGGCGCCCGCCGCCGTCGCGGCGATCGACCTGCTACCGAGCGTGCGCCGCACCTCGGTGACCGCACTCGAGTGCGGGCGGGTCTACTCGTTCATCGACGGCGACCTGCTCTGCCTCGACCGCGACAAAAACACGGTGGCGAGGCTGGACGCCACGGGCAAGGTGAAGGCCGCCTTCCCCGGCAAGACCGAGCGCCCGCGGCGCGCGGCGTTCGACGCGCGCGACATCGCCATCGTCGAAGGCGACAGCGTCAAGATCTACGGACACGACGGCACCGCCAAGTTCACGGTCGGCCGCGGCGGCTCGCGTGATGGCGAGTTCGACGACATCGGCGGCCTGCACCTCGCGGACTACATCTACGTCGCCGACACCGGCAACCGCCGCGTGCAGATCTTCACCCGCGACGGCATCCTCGTGAACAAGATCAGCGACCCGCCCGACGCAAAACCCGAGCAGCGCCGGGTCGCGCGGCCGGTCGCGGTGGTGACCGACGCGGCGCGCAACATCTACATCGGCGACAACGAGTCGCACGCGGTGCAGGTGTTCTCGCCCAACCGCCAGTGGCGCCAGACCCTCGGCGCGGGGCGCTACGAGTCGATCCACGGCTTGGCCGTGGACGCCGACAACCGCCTCTACGTGCTTGCCGCCACGGATCGCGCGCGGCAAGTGGTCGACATCTACCGCAGCGGCGGCGAGCTCGAGTTCTCGTTTGCCGCCTACCGCGCGCCGAAGGTCGAGTCCTCGCGCGAAGCCACCCTGTCGATCCCGCTCGGGGGCTACGACGTGGTGTTGCACGACGCCGACAAGAAGCAGCTCGCGATCTACCACTTCCTGCAGCCGCCGCAGCGCCTGGGCGCGCTCGAGGTGCGCGGCGGGCCGAAGCGCGTGGAGATCGCCTGGCGCAAGTCCGCCGAGCGCTTCGTCAACGCCTACCGCATCTACGCCGCCACCGAGCGCGACGGCCAGTACACCCGCATCGCCGAGAGCAAGGAAGCCGACCTCTCCTTCGAGGTCGATCCGCTGAAGGCGTTCACGCACTATCGCGTCAGCGCGGTAACGCGGCTCGACGTCGAAGGCGAGCCGACCGCGCCGGTCGAAGACCTGTTCCGCGCCGCCTTCCGCCTGTTCGACGGCGGCAAGTACGACGCCGCGCTGACCGGGTTCGAGCGCGCCGCGAAAAGCGCGCCGGAGCATCCGGCGCACATCGAATACCTCGGCCGCACCCTGCTCGCGCTGGGCAAGCACGAGGCCGCCCTCGCCCGCTTCCAGGACCTCGCGCGGCGACCGGGCTTCGAAACCGTCGGCCGGCAACTCGAGGCCCGCGCCCTCGCGGCGGGCGGCGACATCCTCGGCGCGCGCGCTGTCGTCGAGCGCGCGGTCGCCACCAACCAGGCCGACGCGGTCACCTACACGCTGTGCGCGGACTTCAGCCTGATGCTCGCCGATCCGGCCGGGGCGGTGCGCTGCGCCGACACCGCGCTCGAGCGCGAGCCAACCAATGCCCATGCGCGCGCCATGCGCGGCGAGGCGCTGATCAAGCTCGGCACGGTCGACAAGGGCCTCGCCGAGCTCGATGCCGCGACGGCCGCGAGCCCGACCGACGCCGAGCTCTGGCGCCGCAGCGCGCGCGTGCTGCAGGGGCTGGGCAAGAACCCGGAAGCCCTGGCGCGCTACGCTCGGGTGCGGGAGCTGATCCCGCGCGACGCCGAGGCGCTGCTCGCCAGCGCCGAGATCCATCTCGCGCTCGGCGAGCTCGACCCGGCGCGCACCATCGCGCTCTCCCTGGTCGGCAGCCCGGCGCAGGAGAGCCGCGGCCAGTACATCCTCGGCCGCATCGCCCTGAAGCAGGAGAAGGCCGACGAGGCGGTCATCGCCTTCGCGCGCGCCACCAAGCTCGACGCCAAGAACGGCCCGGCGTGGGGCGGCCTTGCCGAGGCATACCTCGTGCTCAAGGACGAGCGCAAGGCGCGCGACGCTCTGGCCGCCGCGGCCGCCCTGCCCGATGCCGGCGCCACCGTCTACCGCCAGCTCGCCGAGCTCGAGATCAAGGGCGGGCGCCCGGCCCAGGCCGTCGCGCCGCTCGAACGCGCGATCGTCCTGCTGCCCGGCGACTACCAGCTGCGCCTCGCCCAGGCACGCACCCTCGCCACGCTCGACCGCTGGCACGACGCCGCCAACGCGGCGCGCGAAGCGACGAAGCTGGAGCCGAAGAGCATCGAGGCGCTGCTGCTCGGCGCCGAGGCGGCCTACCGCCAGGGCAAGAACGGCGAGGCGATCGAGACGCTGAAGCGCGCGCTGGCGCTCGAGCCCGATTCCTACGACGTCAACTTCAAGCTCGGCCGCAGCTATGCCGACAACGGCATTTTCGCCGAGGCGCAGAAGCACCTCGAGCGCGCCGGGCAGCTGAACGACAAAGTCGACGCGCCGTACGCCGCGCTCGGCCAGATGCTGCTTACGCAACGCTCCTACGACGCCGCGATCGCCTCGCTCACCAAGGCGGTGGCGCTCAACGGCAGCGATGCCAACAAGCGCGAGCTCGACGGCGCCTACGACAAGAAGAAGCGCGCGGCGAGCGGCACCGGCGGCCGCATTGCCATGGAAGACCTGCGCCTCGAGCGGGTCTTCGTCTCGGCGCACAAGCAGTACGCCACCGAGCCGCTCGGCCGCGTCAAGGTGCGCAACGACAGCGGCGAGGACCTGAAGAACCTCAAGCTCTCGTTCTTCATCAAGGAGTACATGGATTTCCCGGTCACCAAGGAGATCCCGGAGCTGAAGGCGAAGAGCTCGCAGGAGCTGACGCTGAACGCCACCTTCAACAACAAGGTGCTCGGCATCGACGAGGACACGCGCGTGCTGGTGGTCGCGACGCTGGCGATGGCCGACGCGCGCGACGGCTCGCAGGAGATCACGCAGGCGATGACGCTCTACGGCAGGAACGCGATCGTCTGGTCGAACTCGGACATGATCGGCTCGTTCGTCACGCCGCGCGACGACACGCTGCGCAATTTCGTGCGCGAAGCGAACAACAAGTACGCCGGGCCGTCGCAGAACGTGCTCAACCGCCCGCTCAGCCAGGCGGCGACGCTGTTCAACACGCTGAGCGCCTTCGGCCTGCGCTACCAGCCGGACCCAAACACGCCGTTCTCGCGCCTCAGTGCCGAGCAGGTCGATTACATCCAGTTCCCGCGCGAGACGCTCAAGCTGAAGAGCGGCGACTGCGACGACCTGTCGGTGCTGCTCGCGGCCGGCTTCGAGAACCTCGGCATCGAGAGCGCCTTCGTCGAGGTGCCGGGTCACATTTTCCTCATGTTCAACACCGGCCTGAAGGAGGTCGACCGCGGGCTGATCAGCCTGCAGGATGAGTTGTTCGTGATCCGCAACGGCGATGTCTGGATTCCGGTCGAGGCGACCCTGGTCTCCGCCTCCTTCACCGAAGCCTGGGCGGAAGGCGCCCGCAAGTACAACGAGGCGGCGAAGGCCGGCAAGGCGAACGTGGTCTCGCTGCGCAAGGCCTGGGAGAAATACGCGCCGGCGACGCTCGCGCCGCTGGCGCAGGGCATCGACGTGCCGACCGGCGAGCGCGTCACCCGCCTGATCGGGCGCGAGCAGTCGCTGCTGCTCGCGCGCCGCCTGGAGCGCGAGGTGATGCCGTATCGCCGCGCCCTCGCCGCCAACCCGAAGGACGCCGACGCGCGGCTGCAGATCGGCACCATCTACGCCCGCAACGGCGTCAACGACGTCGCGCAGCGCGAGTTCGAGGCGATCCTTTCGCAGGAGCCGCGCCACGTCTCGGCGCTGAACAACCGCGGCAATCTCTATTTCGTCAGCGGCGATTTCGAGCGCGCGCTCGACGCCTACCGCACCGCCGAGGAGGTCGATCCCGGCGACGGCGGCATCCGCGTCAACGCCGCGCTCGCCTACTACCGCCTCGGCAAGCTGCCGGAAGCGCGCACCAAGTTCAAGGAAGCGACCCAGCTCAACGCAAGCCTTGCCACGCAGTACGGCGCTCTCGCCAAGCTGCTCGGCAACTAGCAGAAGGAGGTTGGCTATGAAAACCGGAATCTTCTCCGCCGTCCTGGCGGCACTCGCCATGACCTTCTCGGCCCCCGACGCGTCGGCACAGTCCACGACCAGCGCGATGAAGGACATGCTCGGCAGCCTGTGGGGACGCCTGCGCGCGGCGACGCCGCGCTCCACCGCCACCGCCCCGACCACGACCGTGACCGCCGGCCTGCGCGGCAGCGAGGCCACCGAGTCGGAGCTCAAGCCCTACTGGCGCGGCGACCGGGAGACCGACGCCGGCTCGATCGCCGAGCGCAAGGCGCTGGAAGGCGCGCAGGCGCTCGCGGACTCGGGCAAGTTCGCCGAGGCGGTCAAGGCGTACGACGGTTTCCTGACGCAGTATCCGCGCAGCCCGCTCGCCGCCAACGCCGTGTTCGGCAGCGCGCTGGCGCACGCCGCGCTCGGGGAAAAGGCCAAGGCCACCGCCGGCTTCCAGGAGTTCATCAAGCGCGATCCGCAGCACCCGCTGGTGAAAGACGCCGAACAGGCGATCGCCGCCCTGAAGTAAGGGTCCGCAGCGCGGGAAGCTGCACTGCAGGGCGTTCAGCCGAAGCGGCCGGTGATGTAGTCCTCGGTTTCCTTGCGCTGCGGCTTGATGAAGATCGAGTCGGTGGCGCCGTACTCGATCAATTCGCCGAGATACATGTAGGCGGTGAAATCCGACACGCGCGCCGCCTGCTGCATGTTGTGGGTGACGATCACCACCGTGTAGTCGCTCTTCAGCTCGTGGATCAGCTCCTCGATGCGCGCGGTCGAGATCGGGTCGAGCGCCGAGCACGGCTCGTCGAGCAGCAGCACCTCGGGCTGGATGGCGATGCAGCGCGCGATGCACAGGCGCTGCTGCTGGCCGCCGGAGAGGCTGTTGCCGCTCTGGTGCAGCTTGTTCCTCACCTCCTGCCAGAGGCCGGCGCGCGTCAGGGCCTTCTCGACGCGGTCGTCCATCTCGCGCTTCGACAGCCGCTCGTAGAGCCGCACGCCGAAGGAGATGTTGTCGTAGATCGACATCGGGAACGGCGTCGGCTTCTGGAACACCATGCCGATCTTGGCGCGGATCAGCGAGACGTCGCGGTTGCGGTTCAGGAGGTTCTCGCCGTCGATCACCACCTCACCCTCGGCGCGCTGCTCGGGATAGAGCGAATACATGCGGTTGAAGGTGCGCAGCAGGGTCGACTTGCCGCACCCCGACGGACCGATGAACGCCGTGACCTTGTGCTCGGGGATGTCGAGCGTGATGTTGCGCAGCGCCTGGTAGGCGCCGTAGAAGAAGTTGAGGCCTCGCACCTGCAGCTTGGGCTTCAGATCGTGCAGCGCCGGGGTTGCGGCAGCTCGCACCGCGGTGCGCAGCAGGCGGTTGGCAGCGGGTTCCATTCAGTCCGTTCTCCGGAACAGCGAGCGGGCGACGATGTTCAGCATCAGCACGGTGAGAGTAATGAGCGCCGCGCCGCCCCAGGCGAGCCGGTGCCAGTCCTGATATGGACTCATGGCGAACTGGAAGATGACAGTCGGCAGGTTCGACATCGGTGCGTTGAGGTTCACCGACCAGAACTGGTTGTTGAGCGCCGTGAAGAGGAGTGGGGCGGTTTCGCCGCTGATGCGCGCCACGGCAAGCAGCACGCCGGTAACGATGCCGGTGCGCGCCGCGCGGTAGGTCACGAACAGGATCATTTTCCACGCCGGGCAACCGAGCGCCGCGGTGGCCTCGCGCAGGCTGTTCGGCACCAGCTTCAGCATGTCGTCGGTGGTGCGCACCACGACCGGGATGACGATCAGCGCCAGCGCCAGCGCGCCGGCCCAGCCGGAGAAGTGCCGCACCTGCGCGACGTAGATCGAGTAGACGAACAGGCCGATGACGATCGACGGCGCCGCGAGCAGCACGTCGTTCAGGAAGCGCGTCGCGTTGGCCAGCCAGCTGCGCTTGCCGAACTCGGCGAGGTAGGTGCCGGCGAGGATGCCGATCGGCGTGCCGAGCAGCGTGCCCACGGCAATCAGCAGCGCGCTGCCGGCGATGGCGTTGGCCAGGCCGCCGTCGGCGCCCGGCGGCGGCGTCATCTGGTAGTAGAGCGTGGCACGCGCCAGTGCATGGCCGCCCTCGTAGAAGAGCGTGCCGAGGATCCAAGCCAGCCAGAACAGCCCGAACAGCACCGCGAACCCCGAGATCGTCAGCAGGACGAGGTTGGTGCGCTTGCGCGCGCGGTAGATCGCATTCACGTGCGCGTCCCTTCCTGGCGAGCGAGCTGCATCAGCAGCAGCTTGGAGAGCGCGAGCACCACGGTCGTGATCAGGAACAGGATCAGGCCGAGCTCGATCAGCGAGGAGAAGTAGACGTCGCCGACCGCCTCGGTGAATTCGTTGGCGAGCGCCGAGGCGATGCTGTTGCCGGGCGCCATCAGCGAAGCGGAGAGACGGTGCGCGTTACCGATGACGAAGGTGACCGCCATCGTCTCGCCGAGCGCGCGGCCCAGGCCGAGCATGATGCCGCCGACCACGCCGACCTTGGTGTAGGGCAGCACCACCCGCCACACCACCTCCCAGGTGGTGGCGCCGAGGCCGTACGCCGACTCCTTCAGGAGCGGCGGCGCCAGCTCGAAGACGTCGCGCACCACGGCGGCGATGAACGGGATCACCATGATCGAGAGGATCAGGCCCGCGGTCAGCATGCCGATGCCGAGCGGCGGGCCCTTGAACAAGGCGCCGAGCCCGGGCACGCCGCCGAAGGCGTCGATCAGCACCGGCTGCAGGTGCGACTGGAAGATCGGCGCGAAGATGAACAGGCCCCACATGCCGTAGATGATCGAAGGGATCGCCGCCAGCAGCTCGATCGCGGTGCCGAGCGGCCGCTTCAGCCACGCCGGCGAGAGCTCGGTGAGAAAGAGCGCGATGCCGAAGCTCACCGGCACGGCGATCAGCATGGCGATCAGCGAAGTCATCAGCGTGCCGTAGATCGGCACCAGCGCGCCGAAATTCTCCTTCACCGGGTCCCAGTCGCTCTCCCAGAGGAAGCCGAAACCCCAGCGGTCGAGGGTGAGCTGGCTGCCGTAGATCAGTGTGACCAGGATCGCGGCGAGCAGGCTGAACACCAGTACCGCGAAAAAGCGCGTGACGTTCTCGAAAGCGGCGTCCAGCCAGCGCGGTGAGCGCGCGCGCCGCGGTTCGTGCGGCGACCCGCTTGCCGCCAAATCGTTGCTGCCGAGATCTCGAGGAAGGGGAATTACCGCACTCACCGAAACGTTTCCTCGATTCTACGGGACGGGTAGATACACCGGCTTGCCGGCCTGATCCCGGAGTTTCGCTTTCCAATGCGACTGGACCAGCCTGACCACGGCGTCCGGCATCGGCACATAGTCGAGCTCCGCGGCCATTCCGCCGCCGTTCGCGAACGCCCAGTCGAAGAACCGGAGAACCTCCCTCGCGCTCTCGGGCTTCTCCTGGACCTGGTGCATGAGGATGAAGGACGCACCGGTGATCGGCCAGCTCCTGCCGCCCGGCTGATCGGTCAGGATGAGGTACATGCCCGGCGCTTTCGCCCAGTCCGCGCCCGCTGCCGCGGCCTTGAACGAATCGTCGTCCGGGGTCACGAACTGCCCGTCCTTGTTCGCCATCTGCGCGTACGCGAGCTTGTTTTGCTTGGCGTAGGCGTATTCCACGTAGCCGATCGAGCCGTCGATGCGCGCCACATAGTTGGCAACGCCCTCGTTGCCCTTGCCGCCCACCCCGGTCGCCCATTTCACGGCCGTGCCCTCGCCGACGGTCGACTTCCAGTCGGGGCTGACCTTGGCGAGGTAGTTGGTGAACAGGAACGTGGTGCCGGAGCCGTCGGAGCGGTGCACGACAGAGATCGCCTGGTCGGGCAGCTTCACGCCGGCGTTGAGCTTCGCGATCGCCGGGTCGCTCCACTTGGCGATCCTACCCAGGTAGATCTGGGCGAGAACCTGTCCGCTGAGCCGGAGCCTGCCGGCCTCTATGCCCTTCACGTTGTAGACCGGGACGACCCCGCCCATGATCGCCGGGAATTGGATCAGGCCGTTCTTCTCCAGATCCTCGGCTTTCAGCGGCGCGTCGGAGGCGCCGAAGTCGACCGTCCTCGCGGTGATCTGCTTGATGCCGCCGCCCGAGCCGATCGACTGGTAGTTCATGCCCACGCCGGTCGCCTTGCGGTAGGCATCGGCCCACTTGGCATAGATCGGGTACGGAAAGGTCGCGCCCGCGCCGGTGATGTCGGCGGAAAGGGCGGGCGCCGCGAAAAGCGCGGCCGCGAGGCAGGCGATGAAAGCTCTTCTTTGCATCCGGGATCTCTCCAATGGATTCGTCGACGACGCGTGGTAGGCTATTTCCGGTTTGTTGCCGTTTCGTGACCGCCGCGGCAGGGCCGTCATCAAACCGTCATGCGGCCGCCCTAGCCTTGGCGCCGACACAGAGGCCAAGCGTGAACGTGCACCTTTCGAAGCAGTTCGACACCGAGCTGGAGGCGATCCGCTCGCGCGTGCTCGAGATGGGCGGGCTGGTCGAGTCCCAGATCCGCCGGGCGCTCGACGCGCTCGGCACGGGCGAGCGCGCGCAGAGCGACGAAGTGATCGCCAACGACCACCGCGTCAACGGCATGGAAGTCGCGATCGATGGCGACTGCAGCCAGGTGATCGTCAAGCGCCAGCCGGCGGCGAACGACCTGCGCCTCATCCTCGCCATCACCAAGACCGTCACCGACCTCGAGCGCATCGGCGACGAGGCGCAGAAGATCGCGCGCATGGCGAAGAGCATCCATGAGCGCGGGCTCGACGGCCGCGCGCCGCGCACCGTCGACGTGCGGCACGCCGCCGAAGTCGCGCTGGCAATGCTGCGCCAGGCGCTCGACGCCTTCGCCCGGCTGGACGTGGCGGCGGCGGCGGACGTGATCCGCGGCGACGCGGCGATCGACAGCGAGTTCCGCTCGATATTGAGGCAGCTGATCACCTACATGATGGAAGACCCGCGCACCATCTCGTCCGCGCTCGACGTGGTCTGGGTAGCGAAGGCGATCGAACGCATCGGCGACCACTCGAAGAACATGGCCGAGCAGGTCATCTATATCGTCAAGGGCACCGACGTGCGCCACGTCGACCCCGCGAATATCGAGCGCGAGCTCGCGGGGACGGAGTGAGCGCCACGATCCTCGTCGTCGAGGACGAGCCGCAGGTGCAGGAGCTGGTGGCAGTCAACCTCGAGCATGCCGGCCACCGGGTGCGGCGGGCGGCCACGGCGGGCGAGGCGGAAACCTCGATCCGCGAAGAGCTGCCCGACGTGCTGATCCTCGACTGGATGCTGCCCGACGAGTCCGGGATTTCGCTGACCCGCCGGCTGCGCGAGAACGAGCGCACCCGGGGGCTGCCGATCCTGATGCTCACGGCGCGAGCCATGGAGCAGGACAAGATCTCCGGCCTCGAGGCGGGCGCCGACGACTACCTCACCAAGCCTTTCTCGCCCAAGGAGCTCGCCGCTCGCATCAAGGCGGTGCTGCGCCGGCGCGCGCCGCAGCTCGCCGACGACGTGGTCGAGATCGGCGGCCTGCGGATCGACCCGGCGGCACGCCGCGTCACCGCAGGCGGCAAGCCCGTCGAGCTCGCACCGACCGAGTTCCGCCTGCTGCATTTCCTCATGACCCACCCGGAGCGCGTCTATTCGCGCGCCCAGGTGCTCGACTTCGTCTGGGGCGACCACGTGTTCATCGAGGAGCGCACGGTCGACGTGCACATCCGCCGGCTGCGCAAGGCGCTCGAGCCGAGCGGGTGCGACCGCCTGGTCGACACCGTGCGCGGCTCGGGCTACGGGTTCCGGCGGCCCTGAGCAGCATCTACGGCCGAACACTGGCGGTTGTCGCCGCCGCAGCTCTCGCAGGGCTGGTCGTGGCGCTCGCCGTCGGCCCGGCGACGGGCTGGGCGTTCTTCGCCGTTGCCCTGCTCGCGCTGGTCGTGCACCACGTCCGGCACCTCGCTCGCTTGGCCCGGTGGCTCAGCGCCCCGGCCCCGGGCCGGGTCCCGGAGGGCAGCGGCGCCTGGGACGAGGTGCTGAACGCGCTGCACAAGTACGAGCGCGCCGCGGTACGCCGCGAGAGCCAGCTCGAGGAAGCGCTGACGCGCTTTCGCCGCGCCGCGCAGGCGCTCCCTGACGGGGTGGTGATGCTCGACGGCGAGAATCACATCGAGTGGTGCAACGACGCCGCCGCGCAGCTTGGGCTCGATCCGCGCGCCGACGTGGGCCAGTCCATCGCCAACCTGCTGCGCTCGCCGGCGTTCATCGACTACCTGGCGGCGCGCGACCAGACGGCGGCGGTACAGATGCAGGTCGGCAATGCGCTCTTCGCGCTGCGCCTCGTGCCCTACGGCGAATCGCAGAAGCTGCTCCTTTCGAGGGACGTGACGCAGGCCGAGCGGCTCGAGACGATGCGGCGCGACTTCGTCGCCAACGTCTCCCACGAGCTGCGCACCCCGCTCACCGTCCTGGTCGGGTTCCTGGAGACGGTGCGCGAGCTGAAGCTCGATCCGCAACGCATGCGCGACTACCTCGGGATGATGCAGGAGCAAGGCGCGCGCATGCATCGCATCATCGAGGACTTGCTGACGCTGTCGGTGCTGGAATCCGCGCCGCCGCCTGCCGCCGATCGCGTCGCCACCCGGCCGCTGCTGGAGCGCGTACGCGCCGACGCGCTGGCACTCTCGGGCGGCCGCCACCGGATCAAATCGCACGGCTCGCCGACTGTCGACCTGCTCGGCTCGGAGAGCGAGCTCGCCAGCGCCTTCGGCAACCTGGTTTCGAACGCCATCCGCTATACGCCCCATGACGGCGAGGTGCGCCTGGTGTGGCTCGAAGTCGCCGACGGCGCGTCGTTCTCGGTGGAAGACACCGGGATCGGCATCGCGCCCGAGCATCTGCCGCGCCTCACCGAGCGCTTCTACCGCGTCGACCGCAGCCGTTCGCGCGAGACCGGCGGCACCGGCCTCGGCCTCGCGATCGTCAAGCACGCGGTCGCGCGCCACCAGGCATATCTGGAAGTGGAAAGCAAGCCCGGAGAAGGCAGCCGTTTCACGATTCATTTTCCGGCCGGAAGAACGGTCCCTGCCGAGCCCGATCTGGTGCACGAAAACCGCTAGAAATTTGCCTCGCCCCTCAAGCCCTTAGAAAAGCGCTTGCCTCGGCCGCCGCCCTCCGCATAATCGATCAGGCATGTTGAACGTCCTGTTTCTCGATACCGGCAACACCACCGAAAGCCTGATCGCCGAATCCGTACTGCACGCGTGCGGGCACGGCCGCTTTCGCGCCTGGAGCGCCGGCTGTCTATCGAGCGGGAGCGCGAGCGCGGGCGTGCTTGCTTTCCTGCGCGAGCGCGAGCTCCCCGTCGACGGCCTGCGCTCGAAGGGCCTGCACGAAGTGACCCGGCCTGAGGGGCCCTCCTTCGCCTTCGTCATCACGCTTTCAGAGCCCGCGGCCACGACAGCCCGAGAGCGCCGCTTCAGCGGCGACCCGGTGATCGCCCACTGGAACCTCGACACCGATGAGGACGGCCGCGAGCCCTCGGTCTGGGCGATCCGCGACAGCTTCTGGGTGCTATCGAGGAGGATCAAGATCTTCACCGGCCTGCCGCACGGCAAGACGACCCGGCTAGCGCTCGAGAAACGGCTGCACGCGCTGGAGAGCTGGCAATAGCCGTCTAGCGTAAGCCGGCCAACCCCTGCTATATTGGGAAAAACGGCGGCATCAGCCGCCGTTTTGTTTTTTGGGGAGAAGCGCGATGAGCCACGTCATGAACACCTACGCCCGGCAGCCGGTGGCGTTCGTGCGCGGCGAAGGCGTATGGCTGTGGGACGAAGCCGGCAAGAAATACCTCGATGCGCTCGCCGGCATCGCGGTCAACACGCTCGGCTACGGACATCCCAGGCTCACCGCCGCCCTGCAGAAAAGAATTCAGAGCGGGGTGCTGCACACCTCCAACCTCTGGCGCATCCCCGATCAGGAAGCCGCCGCCGACCGCGTCGCCGAGATCACCGGCCTCGACGAGGTCTTCTTCTGCAACTCCGGCCTCGAGGCGACCGAGGCGTCGATCAAGGTTGCGCGCAAGTACGGCCACGACAAGGGCATCGCCGAGCCGGCGATCGTGGTCATGGAGAAGGCCTTCCACGGGCGCTCGCTGGCCACGCTTTCGGCCACCGGCAGCCGCAAGGTGCAGGCCGGGTTCGAGCCGCTGGTGCAGGGCTTCGTGCGCGTGCCGCTCAACGACCTCGAGGCGGTGCGCCAGGTGGCCGCCCACAATCGCAACGTTTCCGCGGTGCTGATCGAGCCGATCCAGGGCGAAGGCGGCATCAACGTCTCGCGCCTCGAGTACCTGCGCGGCCTGAAGCAGGTCTGCGAGCAGAACGGCTGGCTGTTCATCTCGGACGAGGTGCAGTGCGGCCTCGGCCGCAGCGGCAAGTGGTTCGTCTACCAGCACGCCGGCTTCCAGCCCGACGTGGTGGCGCTCGCCAAGGGCCTCGCCTCGGGCGTGCCGGTGGGCGCGTGCGTGGTCGGCGGCCGGGCGAAAGGCGTGTTCAAGCCCGGCAACCACGGCTCGACCTTCGGCGGCAACCCGCTGGCGATGACCGCGGTGGTGACGACCATCGACACCATCAAGGACGAGGGCCTGCTCGCCAACAGCGCACGCGTCGGTGAGATGATGATCTCCGCCCTGAAGAATCAGGTCGGCAACGCGGTGGCCGAGGTTCGCGGCATGGGGCTGATGATCGGCGTCGAGCTGAAGGAGCCCTGCGCCGAGCTGGTGAAGCACGCGCTCGACGCCGGCCTGGTGATCAACGTCACCGCCGACAACGTCGTCCGCCTGCTGCCGCCGCTCGTCATGAGCGACGCCGAGGGTCGCCAGGTGATCGAGCGGCTGGTGCCGCTGGTCAAGGCGTTCCTCGACAAGCGCGCCGCAGCCTAGCCCGGAACCCGAGGCCATGAAGCTGCGGCATTTCCTGCAGTTCAAGGACTTTTCGCGTGCCGAGCACGAGCACGTGTTCGCGCGCACGCGCTGGATCAAGGCGAAGTTCAAGAAATATCAGCGCTACTGGCCGCTTGAGGATCGCACGCTGGCGATGATCTTCGAGAAGCCTTCGACGCGCACCCGCATGTCGTTCGAGGCCGGCATGCACCAGCTCGGCGGCGCGGCGATCTACCTCTTCACCCGCGACTCGCAGCTGGGACGCGGCGAGCCGGTCGAGGACGCGGCGCAGGTCATCTCGCGCATGTGCGACGTGATCATGGTGCGCACCTTCGAGCAGGACATCATCGAGCGGTTCGCCGCCAACTCGCGGGTGCCGGTGATCAACGGCCTGACCAACGAGTACCACCCGTGCCAGATCCTCGCCGACGTCTACACCTTCATCGAGCATCGCGGCCCGATCAAGGGCAAGACCGTGGCCTGGATCGGCGACTCGAACAACGTCTGCAACACCTGGCTGCAGGCGGCGGAAATCTTCGACTTCAGGCTGAACGTCTCGACGCCGCCCGGCTATGAGATCGAGGAGCAGCGCAAGACGAAATACTGCGAGTCGTTCGCCGACCCGATGCAGGCGGCGAAGGGCGCGCACCTCGTCACCACCGACGTCTGGACCTCGATGGGCTTCGAGTCGGAGAACGAGGCGCGCAAGCGCGACTTCCAGGACTGGATGGTCGACGCCGAGATGATGAAGGCGGCGAGGAAGGACGCGCTGTTCATGCACTGCCTCCCCGCGCACCGCGGCGAGGAAGTCGCCGCCGCGGTGATCGACGGCAAGCAGAGCGTGGTCTGGGACGAAGCCGAGAACCGGCTGCATACGCAGAAGGCGCTGCTCGAGTTCCTGCTGCTCGGCAACGTGAAGAAGTGATGTTCGGCGTCGCCGACTACTGGGCCTTCGTCGCCGCGGTGATCGTGTTCCTCGCAATCCCCGGCGTCGGCAACCTCGCCATCATCACCTCGACCGGCAAGGGCCGCATCGCCGGCGGGTTGGCGGCGACCCTGGGGGTGATCGTCGGCGACCAAGTGCTGATGTGGCTGGCAGTGGCCGGCGTGGCGGCGGTGCTGACCGCGAACGCGGCGCTATTCGGCCTGGTGCAGTACGCCGGCGCGATCTACCTCGCCTGGATCGGCATCCTCATGATGCGCGCCAAGCCCGGCGATGCCCCTGTCCTGCGGATGGAGCCGCGCCGCTTCTTCCGCCAGGCGATGCTGATCACGCTCCTCAACCCCAAGGCGATCGTGTTCTACATGGCCTTCTTCCCGCTGTTCGTCGACCCGGCCAGGCACCAGGGGTTGCTCACCTTCGGCGTGATGGCGGTGACGATCGCGGCGCTGACCTTTCTCTATTGCGTGATCGTGATCTGCATCACGCACTTCGCCGCCGACCGCATGCGCGCCAGTCCGCGCGTGGCGGTGTGGCTGAACCGGATCGCCGGCACCATGCTGGTCGGCTTCGGCGTGAAGCTCACCGTTTCTTAGGCTTCTCCTCGCCGAGAAGCGGTATCCCGCCGGCCTTTTTCGAATCGGCGAGAAGGCCCGCTTCGCCGTAGACCCGCAACTTGTCGCGCGTATCGGCGATGTCGAGATTGCGCATGGTGAGCTGGCCGATCCGGTCGGCAGGCGAGAAATGCTCCTGCCCCTTCTCCATCGTCAGCCGCTCGGGGTGATAGCTCAGATTCGGGCTCCTGGTATCGAGAAGCGAATAGTCGTTGCCCCGGCGCAGCTCGAGCGTCACTTCACCCGTGATCGCCTTGGCGATCCAGCGCTGCCCCGCCTCGCGCAGCATCATCGCCTGCGGGTCGAACCAGCGCCCCTCGTAGAGCAGCCGCCCCAGCCGCCGGCCGCCCGCCCGGTACTGCTCGATCGTGTCCTCGTTGTGGATGCCCGTGACCAGGCGCTCGTAGGCGATGTGCAGCAGCGCCATGCCCGGCGCCTCGTAGATGCCGCGGCTCTTCGCTTCGATGATCCGGTTCTCGATCTGGTCCGACATGCCGAGGCCGTGCCGGCCGCCGACCGCATTGGCTTCTTCCATCAGCTTCACGGAGTCGGAGAACCGCTGGCCGTTCAAAGCGACCGGCTGACCCTCCGCGAACTCCACGCTCACGCGCTCGGCCTTGACCTTGACGTCGTCGCGCCAGAAAGCGACGCCCATGATCGGCTGGACGATCGAGATGCCCTTGTCGAGCCGCTCGAGATCCTTCGCCTCGTGCGTCGCGCCGAGCAGGTTCGAGTCGGTCGAGTAGGCCTTCTCGGCGCTCATCCGGTAGTCGAAGCCGGCCTTGGCCATGTAGGCCGACATTTCCTTGCGGCCGCCGAGCTCGTCGATGAAGCGCTGGTCGAGCCAGGGCTTGTAGACGCGCAGCGCCGGGTTGGCGAGCAGCCCGTAGCGATAGAAGCGCTCGATGTCGTTGCCCTTGAACGTGCTGCCGTCGCTCCAGATGCCGACCGCGTCGTCGCGCATCGCCACGACCAGCATGGTGCCGGTCACGGCGCGGCCGAGCGGCGTGGTGTTGAAGTAGGTCGCCCCGCCGGTCGAGATGTGGAAGGCGCCGCACTGGATCGCGGCGATGCCTTCGGCGACGAGCTGCGGGCGGCACTCGATCAGGCGCGCCTTCTCGGCGCCGTAGGCGAGCGCCTTTTCCGCGATTCCCGCGGGGTCGGCCTCGTCGGGCTGGCCGAGGTTGGCAGTGTAGGCGTAGGGGATCGCCCCTTTCGCGCGCATCCAGTGGACAGCCGCGCTCGTGTCGAGCCCGCCCGAGAAGGCGATGCCGACCTTTTCCCCCTTGGGGAGCACGCTGAGGATTGCCGCCAAGCTCTTGTCTCCGAAAGCCCAAATGATAACCGGGCGCTAGAATGGCGCCGGTGCGATCACTCGTTGCCGCGCTGGCCCTGGTTTCGCTGCAATGCGCCGCCGCGCCGTTCGGCCTCCTGGTCGGCGACCTGCGCCTCGGCTTCGACGTGCCGGCCGGCTTCACCGACTCCACCCCCACCGGCTCGCCGCGCCTCATCGAGCTGGCCGAGTCGTTCACCTCGGCGTCGAACCGCATCCTCGTCTTCGCGCTGACCGACGCCGACATGCGGCGCTTCAATTCCGGCGATGCTCCGGAGCTGAAGCAGTACCTGCTTGCGGTGACGCCACGCGCGCTCGAGTATCAGCGCACTTCGCCCGCCGAATTCGAAGCCACTGCCCGCGAAGGCCTGCGCTTCCTCGGCGCCTCGCCGGTCGAAGGCGACTTCACCAAATACCTCGAGTCGCGGCCCCCCGGCGAGCTCGCCTACCTCGCCGACCTGCGTCGCGAACCCGACGCGGTCTCGGTGCTGCGCGGCCTGCGCCTGCCGCCCGCCGAAAAAACCGGCTTCTTCGCCGCCGCCAAGCCGTCGCAATACATCCTTTCCACCACCACGCTCGTCCTGCTGCGCGGCAAGGTGCTGACGCTCACCGTCACCTCGGGCTACGAGGGCAAGGGCGACATCGACTGGATCCGCGCCGCCACGCTGCGCTGGATCGACGACCTGCGCCGCCTCAACGCCTCTCGCTGAGCACGATGCCGTCCTTCGACATCGTTTCGCAGGTCGACCGCCAGGAAGTGAAGAACGCGATCGACCAGACCAACAAGGAAGTGCAGAACCGCTTCGACTTCAAGGGCTCGGACGCGCGCGTCGAGCAGGCCGAGCTGGTGCTGACGGTGTTCGCCGATGACGAGTTCAAGCTCGGCCAGGTGATGGATGTGCTGCGCGGCAGGTTGGCAAAAAGAAATGTCGACATTCGCACGCTCGAGCTCGGCGCGATCGAGAAGATCTCCGGCGACAAGGTGAAGCGGCCGGTGACGGTCAAGGTCGGCATCGCCCAGGACAAGGCGAAGCAGATCCAGAAGCTGGTCAAGGACTCGAAGCTCAAGGTCCAGCCGTCGATCCAGGGCGACCTGGTGCGGATCTCAGGGGCAAAGAGGGACGACCTGCAGGCGGCGATTCAGCTGGTGCGCAAGTCGGTCGCCGACGTGCCGCTGCAGTTCATCAACTTCCGAGACTAGCGCTCCAGCGGTCGTAGAGGCGGCTCGCCACCTCGTGCAGGCGCTCGAGCCGCCCCGCCAGGTCCTTCTCGATCTCCTCCGGCGCTTGCACCGCCGGGCTCTTGCTGCTCTCCTCGATTTCGCGCGTCCCCGTCTCGAGCCAGGTCTTGACCAGCTCCTGCGTCATCTCCACATGGCACTGCATGCCCAGGTGCTTGCCGAGCGCGAACGCCTGGTTGGCGCAGTGGGTGCCTTCGAGGATGCGCGTCGCGCCGGGCGGAATGCTGAAGGTCTCGCCGTGCCACTGGAAGGACTCGAACGACGGCAGGTCGCCGAGCCAGGCGCGCGCCACGCCGTTGTCGGCGACGCGCACCTCGCCCCAGCCGATCTCCTTCACCGGGTTGGCGCGCACCGTGCCGCCGAACGCCTTC
>DATNCP010000185.1:0-9228 GCA_035607175.1 Burkholderiales bacterium | reverse complement strand
TCGAAGTAGTCGAGCGCCTTGGTGATGCGCAGGTAGGTGTTGGCGTCGAAGTAGCTGGAGAACTTGTCGCCCTGGTAGCGCAGGTAGGACTCGATCTCGAAGTCGATGTCGAAGTCGAAGCCCGGCTGGCCGCGGCGCAGCGCGCGGCCGAACTTCTCGGCCATCGCCTCGCCGGAAATGTAGGTGATATGGCCGATCATGCGCGCGATGCGCAGCCCGCGCGTCGGCACCACGCCCCTCTCGTAGTAGTGGCCGCCGTGGAAATCCGGGTCGGTCATGATCGCCTGGCACGCGACCTCGTTGAAGGCGATGTTCTGCGGCGTCAGCTTCGCCGCGGCGGCGATGACGATCGAGTGGCGCACGCGCTCCGGGTAGGACAGCGTCCACTGCAGCGCCTGCATCGCGCCGAGCGAGCCGCCGATCACCGCGGCGAAGCGCTCGATGCCGAGGTGATCGGCGAGGCGCCGCTGCGCCTCGACCCAGTCTTCCACGGTGACCACCGGGAAATCCGCGCCCCAGGGCTTGCCGGTCTTCGGGTTGAGGGAGGCCGGCCCGGTCGAGCCGAAGCAGCTGCCGATGTAGTTCGAGCCGACGATGAAGAAGCGCCGCGGGTCGAGCGGCTTGCCCGGCCCGACGAGGTTGTCCCACCAGCCGACATTGCTCTTGTCCTGCTCATAGTAGCCCGCCACATGGTGCGAGGCGTTGAGCGCATGGCAGACGAGCACCGCGTTGGAGCGCGCGGCGTTCAGCGTGCCGTAGGTCTCGTAGGCGAGCTCGTAGGAAGGCAGCTCCGCGCCGCTGCGCAGCTTGAGCGGCGCGTCGAAACGCGCCTTCTGCGCGACGACGGCGCCAACGGAATGGGGATCGTGAGGAGCGTTCATGTCGTTTAGCGGTATTTATTAGGCGCCCGCAAGCTGACTGCAAATCGGCGCGCGTGAATTATAGCGACTTTGTCAGCTCGGCTATCTTGTCGTCCGGCAGTCCGGCTTCCTCAAGGACCTCGCGGGTGTGCTCGCCGAGGCGCGGCGCGTGGCGCCGGTACTCGGGCGCCGATTCCGACCACTCCGAAGGCACCGCCAGCACCTTGATGCGCCCTTCGCTCGGGTGCTCGACCGTCTTCAGGTAGCCGATCGCCGCGAGGTGCGGGTCGGCGACGATGTCGTCGAGGCTGTTCATGCGCTGCACCGGGATGTCGGCGCACCCGAGAACCTCCAGCCACTCGTCGGTGGTGCGCTTCTTCAGCTCCTCGGCGACGAAAGCGTAGGCCTTGCCGTAGTTCTGGCTGCGCGCTTCCTGCGTCGCATACTCCTTCGCCTGCAGCATCTCCGGCTTGCCGATCACGTCGAAGAACGCCTTCCACTGCTTGTCGTTGTAGATCAGCGTGCAGAGGTAGCCGTCCTTGGTCTGGTAGGGCCGCCGGTCCGGGGCCAGGATGCGGTGGTACCCGGGGTCGCCGTGCTGCGGCTCGAAGGTATAGCCGCCGAGGTGGTCGCCGAGGATCATTTGCAGCAGGTGCTCGTACATGGGCACGTCGATCTTCTGCCCCTTGCCGGTTTTTTCGCGGTAGTAGAGCGCGGCGCTGACGGCGCTCGCCACTTGCTGGCCGACCGAGCGGTCGGCGACGATCATCGGCGCGTAGCGCGGCTCGGAGGCGCCCTGCTTGTGCAAGAGCCACGGGATGCCCGACGCTCCCTGGATCATGTCGTCGTACGCCGCCTTCGCCGCGTTCGGCCCGCGCTGGCTGTAGCCGAAGCAGCCGACATAGATGATTTTCGGATTGGCTTTTTTCACGTCCTCGTAAGAGAGCTTCAGGCGCGCCATCGCCTGCGGCCGCACGTTGTAGACGAGGACGTCGGATTTCTTGACCAGAAGAAGAAAAGCTTCCAGCGCCGCGGGCTTCTTCAGGTCGAGCACGACCGAGCGCTTGTTGCGGTTGGTGTTGAGGAAGATCGAGCCCATGCCGGGATTGCGGAACGGCCAGGCGTAGCGGATCACGTCGCCGTCGGGCGGCTCGACCTTGATCACGTCGGCGCCGAAGTCGGCGAGGATCTGCGTGCCGAAGGGGCCCATCACCACCGTGCTGAGGTCGAGGACCCTGACGCCGGAGAGCGGGCCTGCCACGTTATTCGGGCGTCTTCATTCTGGTTGAATCCCGGCTTCCCTGGCGAGGCGCGCGAACTTGGCGATCTCGGACCTGATGAAGCCGCCGAGTTGCTCCGGGTTCATCGGCGCGACGTCGGTGCCGAGCGCGTCGAAGCGCGCCTTCACCTCGGGCTTGGCGAGCGACTTGGCGGTGACGTCGTGCGAGCGTGCGATAACCGCAGCGGGGGTGCCCGCCGGGGCGACGAGCGCGAACCAGGCGATCAGCTCGTAGCCCGGCAGCTCCTCGGCGATGGCCGGGACATCGGGTGCGAGCGGCGAGCGCTTCGCCGAGGTGACGGCGATGCCGCGCAGCTTGCCGCCTTTGATCTGTGCGAGCGCATTGGCGAGATCGGCGAAAGTGAAGCTGATCTGGCCGCCGAGCACATCGGTGATGGCCTGCGGCAGCCCCTTGTAGGGCACGTCGATGAAATCGAGCTTGCCCATCGAGCGCAGCATGGCCTGGGAGACTTGCGAGCCGGCCGAGCCATATCCGGCGGAGAGCTTGCCGGGATTGTTTTTCGAATAATTCAGGAAATCCTTGAGGTTCTTCGCCGGGAAATCCGGCCGCACCATGATCATGAAGGAGATGGTGCCGAGGCGGGCGATCGGCGCGAAGTCCTTCACCGGGTCGTAGTTCAGCTTCTTGAACAGGCTCGGGTTCGCCGCCAGCGGCGTATTGGTGCCGACCATCAGCGTGTAGCCGTCGGGCGCGGCGCGCGCCACCTCGGCGGCCGCGATCGCGCCCTGCGCGCCGGGCTTGTTCTCGACCACGAAAGGCTGGCCGAGGTTCTCCTGGAGCTGCTGGCCGACCACCCGCGCGATCTGGTCGGTGGCGCTGCCGGCGGGGAAGGGCACGACCAGCTTGACCGGCTTGGACGGCCAGGTCTGCGCGTGCGCGCTCGTTGCCAGGAGCAGGAGGAAGAGAAGCTCTTTCATGCGTTCAGCTCCAATAGCATGTCGCGGGTTTTGGCGGGATCGGTGGTGCGGAGAATGCGTTGCGCCATCATCTGTACGTCGGCGAGGCGCGTGCGCAGGATTTTCTCCTTGATCGCCAGGAGCTGCGACGGGTGCATCGAGAAATTGCGCAGGCCGAGGCCGAGCAGCAGGCGCGTCATCTGCAGGTCGCCGGCCATCTCGCCGCACACCGCCACGGGGCAGCCGCCGCGCGTCGCGGTCTGGATGGTGTTCGCCACCAGCGTCAGCACCGCGGGGTGCAGCGGGTCGTAGAGGTGCGCCACCGCATCGTCGGTGCGGTCGATCGCCAGCGTGTACTGGATCAGGTCGTTGGTGCCGATGGAGAGGAAGTTCAGCCGCCGCATGAAGATCGGCAGCGCCAACGCCGCCGCCGGGATCTCGATCATGCCGCCGACCTCGACCGCCTTGTCGTAGGGCAGCTTGCGCTCGTCGAGCTGCTGCTTGGCGGTGCCGATCAGGATCAGCGTTTGCTCGATCTCGTGCACGTGCGCGAGCATCGGCAGGAGGATCTTGACCTTGCCGTAGTGCGAGGCGCGCAGGATGGCGCGCAGCTGCGTGAGGAAGATCTGCGGCTCGGCGAGGCAGTAGCGGATGGCGCGCAGGCCCATCGCCGGGTTGGGCATGTTGTGCGAGCCGTCGCCGCCGTTCATCGCCTTGTCGGCGCCGACGTCCAGCGTGCGCAGCACCACCGGCTTGCCTTGCATCGCCTGTACTACCTGGCGGTAGGCCTCGAACTGCTCGTCCTCGCTGGGCAGCTCCTTGCGGTTGAGGAAGAGGAACTCGGTGCGGAACAGGCCGACGCCCTCGGCGCCCGCCTCGATCGCCTCGGGGGTATCCTGCGGCAGCTCGATGTTGGCGAAGAGCTCGATCGGCGCGCCGTCGAGCGTCGCCGCCGGCGTCTTCTTCAGGAGCTTCAGGCGCTGGCGCTCGGCCTTGAGCTGCGTCTGGCGGGTGCGGTACTCGGCGAGCACCGCCGGGTCGGGATTGACGACCAGCAGCCCCTGCACGCCGTCGACGATCAGCAGCTCGCCCTCGCTGATCGTGCGGTGGGCGTGGTGCAGGCCGACCAGCGCCGGGATGCCGAGCGAGCGGGCGACGATCGCGGTGTGCGAGGTGACGCCGCCCACGTCGGTGACGAAGCCGCCGTAGCGGTGGCGCTTGAAGAGGATCATGTCGGCCGGCGAGAGGTCGTGCGCGACGACGATCAGCTTCTGCTCCTCCGCGGCCTCGGGCTCGGCGAGCGTCTGGGCGCCCATCATCGCCTTCAGCACCCGCTCGACCGCCTGCTGCACGTCGGCCTTGCGCTCGCGCAGGTAGGTATCTTCGATCTCGTCGAAGCGCTCGACGAGGCGCTCCATCTGCTGCACCAGCGCCCACTCGGCGTTGGAGCGCCGGCTGCGGATCAGCTCGCGCGGCGCCTGCGACAGCGCCGAGTCGTTGAGGATCATGCGGTGCAGGTCGAGGAAGGCGCTGAACTCGGCCGGCGCGTCGGCCGCGATGTGCGCCTTCAGCTCGTAGAGCTCGTTCTGCGCGGTCGTCATCGCCGCGTCGAAGCGCTTCACCTCGGCCTCGACCTGGTCCTCGGCGACTTCGTAGTGCGCCACTTCCAGGCGCGCGGTGGACACGAGGTGGGCGTAGCCGACGGTGATGCCGCCGGACACCGTGTGCCCGTGCAGAACGAAGTTCATTCCCCTTCGCCGAACCGGTCCGCGATCAGCTGGGTGAGCGCGGCGAGCGCCGCGTCGGCGTCGGCGCCCTCGGCTTCGAGCGCGACGGTGCTGCCCTGGCCGGCGGCCAGCATCATCACGCCCATGATGCTCTTGGCGTTGACGCGGCGGCCGCTGCGCGAGATCCAGATCTCGCACTGAAAGCCGCTCGCCAGGTGCGTGAGCTTGGCCGCGGCGCGCGCGTGCAGGCCGAGCTTGTTGACGATGCCGGCGTCCACTTTAGGCATCGCAGCACCGGTCCTGGTTCATGTGCACCACTCCGTCCGCGCCGCCGGATTTCGCTCTTTGGACCGCGGCGGGAAGCGAGCCGTTGCGGCTGGTGAGCACCCGCAGGAGCATCGGCAGCGAGACGCCCGAGACGCCTTCGATGTGGCCGTCCTCGAGCAGCCGCGACACGACGTTGCCCGGGGTGGCGCCGAAGATGTCGGTCAGCACGAGGACGCCGTCGCCCGCGTCGATGCCTTCCACCAGCTCGCGCGCGCGCAGGATCAGATCGTCGGGGTCGTCCTGCCGCCAGACGCTCAGCGTCGCCACCTGCCGCACCTCGACGTCGAGGATCTGGCGCGCGCTCTCGAGGAGCGCCGTGCCGATCTCGCCGTGGGTGACGATCAGGACGCCGATCAATGCAGCCCCTGCTCGAGCGCGTCCATGAACATGCCCGCAACGTCGAAGCCGGTCTGGTCGGCGATCTCGCGGAAGCAGGTCGGGCTGGTGACGTTCACCTCGGTGAGGTAGTCGCCGATGATGTCCAGGCCGACCAGCAGCAGGCCGCGCCGGGCGAGCGTCGGGCCGAGCGCCTCGCCGATCTCGCGGTGGCGCTTGCTGATCGGCTGCGCCACGCCGCGCGCGCCGGCGGCGAGGTTGCCGCGCGACTCGCCCGCCTTCGGGATGCGCGCCAGGCAGTGCGGCGCCAGCTTGCCGTCGATCAGCAGCACGCGCTTGTCGCCGTCCTTGATCTCGGGGATGTAGCGCTGCGCCATGACGCTGCGCGAGCCGAGCACCGAGATCGTCTCGACGATCGAGTTGCGGTTCGGGTCATCGTGGCGCACGACGAAGATGCCGGTGCCGCCCATGCCGTCGAGGCGCTTCAGCACCGTGTGCTTGTGCTCGTCGACGAATGCCTGCAGGTCCTCCATGCGGCGCGAGACCAGGGAGGGCACCGTGAACTTGGAGAATTCCGCGATCGCGAATTTCTCGTTGTGGTCGCGCACCCCGCGCGGCGAATTGAAGACCTTCGCGCCCTGGCGCTCGGCCTCGGACAGGAGCCACGTGCTCGAGACGTACTCGAGGTCGAAGGGCGGATCCTTGCGCATCAGCACCGCGTCGAACTTGTCCAGCGGGCGCGTCGCCGCTTCGTGCGCGCGGTACCAGTCCTCGTCGTTGTCGGTGAGCGAGAGCCGCGTCGCGCGCGCGCTGACGCGGTTCTTGTCCCAGCAGAGATGTTCCTGCTCGCAAACCCAGACGGCGTGGCCGCGCGCCTGCGCGGCGCGCATCATCGTGACCGTCGTGTCCTTGTACGCCTTGAGCGTATCGGGCGCGTCGATGACGAAGAGCAGCTGCCGGGCCAGGCTACTTGCTCTTCTTTTGCGCCGCCGCGGGCTCCTTGAGCTGTCCGCCCGACTGGTTCGCCATGAAGATGATCGCGCGCGTGAGCTCCGCGTCGGTGAGCGAAGCGTCGCCGCCGCGCGGCGGCATCGCGCCCTTGCCCTTGGTCGCGGTCTCGAGCATCGCCTTCAGCCCTTGCTGCAGGCGAGGCGCCCAGGATGCGCGGTCGCCGATCTTCGGCGCGTTCGCCACGCCCGCCTGGTGGCAGGCGGCGCAAGTCGCCTTGACGATGTCCTCGCCTTTGCGCGCGCCCGCGGGCGCCGCGGCGGCGCCGAACTCGACGCGAGCGACAGGCTGGATGCGCGCGGCTACTGCTTCGGGCGCCAGCGCGCTGGGATCGGCGCTCGGCTGGCTCAGCACCAGCTTGACGAGCAGCAGGATGCTGGCGATCGGCACGACGAACGAAAGCAGGATCACGACGATGAGCTGCTGCGGCGTTTTGATGAACGACGTATGTTGATCGTGCGTGCTCACTTGGAGGTCTTGTTTGTATGGGGTAAGGAACTGATTTTAGCTCGAAAGTCTGATATTCTGCGCGCCTTCCCCGAGGCGCCCGTAGCTCAGCGGATCAGAGTATTGGCCTCCGAAGCCAAGGGTCGTGGGTTCGAATCCCGCCGGGCGCGCCAGCTTCTCTCCCTCCCTACGGCGCGTTCTTCAACAGCCGCACCAGCACGAAGCTGCGCCCCTGCTTGACGAACTCGAATTCGACTTTGCGACCGCTGCGCAAGCGGTCGAGGAGATTGCCGTCGTAGACGATGAACGCAAGGCCGAGCGCCGGCAGCTTGAGCTCCTCGATCGGATCGGTGTCGATCGTCACCCGCCCGAGGCCGTGGTCGATCGCTACCACGGTGCCGCTCGCGCGGTAGCGCTCGGCCTGTCCGAGCGCGAGCGTTGCGAAAAGAAGCAGCGCGAGGAAGCCGGCACGCATACCGACAATGCTACCCGGCCGCCGAGGAACCAGGTCCGCTCGGCGTGCGAGCGCCGCGCCGCGCCGTCGCCAAAGGCCTTGATGCGCGCCTCGTAGCGCGTCCAGCGCTCGTAGAATTGCTCCCGGGTGCCGCCGCTGCCGAAGGCCCATTCGCCGAGCTTGTCGAAATCGCGCTCGATCATCGGCTCGATGTCGATGCCGGGCCGACCCGAGCTGACGACGACGCAGGCGATCCAGCCGCGCGCGTGCGAGAGGCTGGCGCCGAAGCGGCCGCTCATCTCCACGCCGCCCTCGGGCGAGGAGTCGAACGGCAGTCCCTTGCCCATCCGCTGCAGCAGGCAGCGCCCGGCGAGGAATTCACGCCGGCGCTTCGCGGAGCGGAAGCGGGAGTAGCGGCGCCGGTCGAGCCGTCCCAGCCGTCGCCGGGCCTGCGCGAGCGCCCGCGTGCCCAGGTCGGCGATGCGCGCCGCGGCTACCCAGGCGTGCCTGGCCACCGGCGGAAAATCAGGCTGGCGTTGGTGCCGCCGAAGCCGAGGCTGTTGCTCATCACGGCGTCGAGCGAAGCGGCGCGCGTCTTGTCGATGATCGGCAGGCCGCGGATCGCCGGATCGGGCTCGTCGAGATTGGCGCAGGCGGCGATGAAGCCGTGCTCCATCATCAGCAGGCAGTAGATCGCCTCGTGCGCGCCCGAGGCGCCGATGGCGTGGCCGGTGAGGCCTTTGGTCGAGGAGATGGACGGCAGCGTGTCGCCGAACACTTCGCGGATGGCATCGAGCTCCATCAGGTCGCCCGCCACCGTGGAGGTGCCGTGGGTGTTGATGTAGTCGATGCGCGCAGTTTCGGAAACGCGCGCTTCGCGCAGCGCGGCGCGCATCGCCCGCGCGATGCCTTCGGCTTTCGGCGTCACCATGTCCGAGCCGTCGGAAGAAGCGCCGTAGCCGGCGAGCTCGGCGCGCACGCGGGCGCCGCGCGCCTGCGCGGTCTCCGCCGCCTCGAGGACCAGGATGCCCGCGCCGCCGGCGAGCACGAAGCCGTCGCGCCGCTTGTCGTAGGGCCGCGCAGCCTTGGTCGGCCGGTCGTTGAAGCCGGTGGAGAGCGCGCCCATGGCGTCGAACAGCACCGCCGAGGTCCAGCGCACTTCCTCGGCGCCGCCGACGATGACGCGGTCGGCCTTGCCCATCTGGATCAGCTCGGCGCCATGGCCGATGCAGTGCGCCGAGGTCGCGCACGCCGAGACGATCGAGTAGCTCGCGCCCTGGATGCGGAACGCGGTGGCGAGGTTCGCCGAGGTGGTGCTGCCCATGACGCGCGGCACGACGTAGGGCGGCACCTTGCGCGCGCCCTGCGCCTTGGCGAGCGCGATCGCTTCGCCGGTCTCGAGCGTGCTGCTCACCCCCGAGCCGACCACGAGCGCGGTGCGCTCGCTCGTGATCTCGGCCTCGCTCAGCCCGGCGTCGGCCAGCGCCGCGCCCGCGGCGTGATAGGCGTACAGCGACGGATCGGACATGAAGCGGCGCAGCGGGCGTTTCACCGGCGGCAGCGAGTCGAGCGACGGGATGCCGGCGATCTGGCTGCCGAGGCCGGCCTCGACGAACTCGGGCGCCGCGGCGATGCCCGAGCGGCCCTCGCGCAGCGCGCGCGCCACGGTGTCGAGGTCGTTGCCGATGCAGGAGACGATCCCCATGCCGGTGACGAGGACGCGGCGCACGCTCAAATGCGGCGGAAAACCAGCGACGTGTTGATGCCGCCGAAGGCGAAGTTGTTCTTCATCGCGTACTCGATGTCGAGCGTGCGCCCTTCGCCGCGGATATGGTCGAGGCCCTCGCACTCCGGGTCCGGGTTTTCGAGGTT
>DATNCP010000139.1:0-2637 GCA_035607175.1 Burkholderiales bacterium | reverse complement strand
ATCGCGCTGATCATGCCGCCGGCGGTGGTGCCGGTGAGAAAGCGGCCGGCGATGCTGGCAAGCGCGGAGAGCAGCGCGTACTGGGTCGCGGTGAACCGCAGGTTGCACAGTGCGGACAGGTACGCCACCACCGTCACGCCGCCGATGCCGCTCGCGAAGTTCTCGAAGCCGATCGCCGCGGCCATGCCGATGTTGGTGTGGCCGGCTGCCGCCAGCGCGGCGAAGCTCACGTTCGATACCGCCATCAGGATCAGGCTGATGAGCACCGAGCGCTTCATCCCCAGCCGCGCGTAGAGAATCCCGCCGACGAAGATGCCGACCAGCAGCGCGACGAAGCCGACGCCGATGTCGTAGAAAGCGACCTCGTCGTTGCTGAAGCCGAGGTCCTTGAACAAGAGCCGCAGCGTCAGGTTGGCCAGGGTGTCGCCGATCTTGTGGATGAGCACGAAGAGCAGCACGACCAGTGCGCCCTCGCGCCGCAGGAATTCCGTCAGCGGGCTGAAATAGGCAACCAGGGCTTCGATGACGCCGTGCGGCTTGGCCGGCTCGCGGTGCCGCGCGGGCTCGCCCATCACGACGCCGACCAGCATGGCCGGGAGCGCGAACGCGGCGCACGCCATGTAGGCCGCGCTCCAACCGATGCGGGCGGCGAGGACCAGAGCCAGCGCGCCGGCGGCCGCCGAGCCCAGGCGCCAGCCGTATTGCGACATGCCGGAGCCCGCGCCGAGCTGACGCGGCTCGAGCAGCTCGATGCGGTAGGCGTCGATGATGATGTCGAAGGTGGCGCCCGCGACGCCGAGCGTGATCGCGGCGACGGCCACGAGCGTGAGCGATTGGTCCGGATTCGCCGTGCCGAGGAACACTACCGCGGCCATCACCAGCACGCCCACCAGCCACAGCCAGCTGCGGCGCTGCCCGAAGCGGCCGAGCACGGGCAGCCGCACGTGGTCGACGACCGGCGCCCACACGAACTTGAAGTTGTAGGCGAGGAAGGTGAGCGCAAAGGCGGTGACCGCGCTCTTGGTGATGCCGTGCTGCGCGAGGCGCGTGGTCAGCGTCGCGCCGATCATCGCGAAGGTGAAGCCGGAAGAAACGCCGAGGAACAAGGCCGCCAGGGGCGCGCGCTCGAGGTAGGGGCGCATGCCCCCGGGCAGCTTAAAGCTCATGGTCGTAGTCGATGATGAGCGGCGCGTGGTCGGAGAAACGCTTCGCCTTGTAGATCGACTCGCGCCGCGCCGCGGCGGCGATGCCCGGCGTGGCGACCTGGTAGTCGATGCGCCAGCCGACGTTCTTCTTCCAGGCCTGGCCGCGGTTCGACCACCAGGTGTACTGGTCGGGCTTCTGGTTCAGCTTGCGGAACACATCGACGAAGCCGAGCTCGTCGAACACCTTCGTCAGCCAGGCGCGCTCCTCGGGCAGGAAGCCCGAATTCTTCTGGTTGGAGCGCCAGTTCTTCAGGTCGATTTCCTTGTGCGCGATGTTCCAGTCGCCGCACAGGATGAGCTCGTGGCCTCTTTTCTTCAGCTTTTCCAGATGCAGAAGAAAACTCCTGAGGAAGCGGAACTTCGACGCCTGGCGGTGAGGACCGGCCGAGCCCGACGGCATGTAGAGCGAGATCACCCACAGTTTTCCGAAGCGCGCCTCGACATAGCGGCCCTCGGCGTCGAACTCGCGGCTCCTGAAGCCGCGGCCGATTTCGTCCGGCGTCTTGCGGGTATACAGGGAAACGCCGCTGTAGCCCCTCTTCTCGGCGAAGGCGTGGCAGGTCTGGAAGACCTTCAAGCCATGGAGCCTGGCGTCGAGGTCGATCTCCTGGCACTTCATTTCCTGCAGGCACACCACGTCGGCGCGCTGGCCGGCGAGCCAACGGAACAGTCCCTTGCTTGCCGCCGACCGGATGCCGTTGACGTTGAGGGTGATTACCCGCAAAGACTCATTTCAGCTGCTGGGAAAGGCGGACACACCGCCGTGCGCCGCCGACCACTTGGCCGGCGCATGCAGAAAGCTCTCCACCTCGGTGAGCTGCTCGGCGCCGAGGTAGCCGCCCTTCTTCACCACCGCCAGGATGTCCCACCACGTTGCGAGGTAGTGCAGCTTCACGTTCAGGTCGGCGAGGATCTTCTTCGACTCGGGAAAGATGTCGTAGTAGAAATTGACGAACACGTGCTCGACGACGGCGCCCGCATTGCGCAGCGCCTGGCAGAAATTGATCTTCGAGCGCCCGTCGGTGGTCAGGTCCTCGACCAGCAGCGTGCGCGCACCTTCGCGCACGTCGCCTTCGATCTGCGCGTTGCGGCCGAAGCCCTTCGGCTTCTTGCGCACGTACTGCATCGGCAGGCCGAGGCGGTCGGCGATCCACGCCGCGTACGGAATGCCCGCGGTCTCGCCGCCGGCGACCACGTCGAACTGCTCGAAGCCGACCTCGCGCGCCAGCATGCCGGCGGCGAAGTCGACCAGCTGCGTGCGGATGCGCGGGTAGAAGATGAGCTTGCGGCAGTCGATGTAGACCGGGCTCGCCCAGCCGGAAGTGAAAATGAACGGCTTGTCTTGGAAAAAAAGCACAGCTTTCACCTCGAGAAGCATCTTGGCGGTGGTTTCGGCGACCAGCGCCTTGTCGGCGAAGTGCATGTGCGGCAA
>DATNCP010000125.1:0-14241 GCA_035607175.1 Burkholderiales bacterium | reverse complement strand
GCGCCGGCGATCTTGGCGAGCTGCGGCCGCAGCCGCGCCACCACCGCGCCCGCGCTCGGCCGCTCGGCGAGCGGCTTGAGCGAGACGAACATGAAGCCCGAGTTGCGCGCGCCGAAGCCGCCGCCGGTGACCGCGGTCACGTTCTCGATCGCGGGATCTGCGCGCACCATGCCCACGAACTGCGACATCTTCGCCTGCATCGCCTGGAACGAGGTGGCCTGGTCGGCGCGGATGAAGCCGACCATGCGGCCGGTGTCCTGCTGCGGGAAGAAGCCCTTCGGAATCTCGTAGTAAAGCGTGACGTTCAGCGCCACCGTCGCGCCGAGGATCAGGATCACGATCAGCGGATGGCGCAGCGCCCAGCCGAGCGTACGCGCGTAGCCGGCGCGAACGGTGTCGAACACCTGCTCGCTGGTGCGGAAGAAGACACCCTGCTCGCGCTGCGCGTGGCGGCGCAGCAGGCGGGCGCACATCATCGGCGTCAGCGTCAGCGACACGAGCAGCGAGACCAGGATCGCCACCGAGAGCGTGACGGCAAACTCGCGGAAGAAGCGGCCGACGATGTCGCCCATGAAGAGGATCGGGATGAACACCGCGATCAGCGACACGCTCATCGACAGCACCGTAAAGCCGACCTCGCGGGCGCTGAGCAGCGCCGCCGCCATCGGCTCCATGCCCGCCTCGATATGCCGCGTGGCGTTCTCCAGCACCACGATCGCGTCGTCGACGACGAAGCCGGTGGCGACGATCAGCGCCATGAGAGATAAGTTGTTGAGGCTGAAGCCGGCGAGGTACATGAAGCCGAAGGTGGCGACGATCGAGACCGGCACCGCCGCCGCCGGGATGAGCGTCGCCCGCACCCGCCGCAGGAAGACGAAGACGACCAGGATCACCAGCACCACCGCGATCAGCAGGGTCTTCTCCACCTCGGCGAGCGAGCCGCGGATCGTCGAAGTGCGCTCCATGGCTTCGCCGAGATCGGCCGCGGCGGGAATCGAGGCCTGCAGGAACGGCTTGAGGTCGCGGATGCGCTGCACCGTCTCGAGGATGTTCGCGTTCGGCTCGCGGTAGATGATGATCAGCACCGCCGGGCGGCCGTTCGCCTCGCCCGCGTTGCGGATATCCTGCACCGAGTCGACGACCTCGGCGACGTCCTGCAGCCGCACCGCGGCGCCGTTGCGGTAGGAAAGGACCAGCGGCAGGTATTCGGCCGCTTCGCGCGCCTGGTCGTTGGCGTAGATCCACCAGACCTTCTCGCCGTCCTCCACCAGGCCCTTCGGCCGGTTGGCGTTGGTCGACGCGAGCGCGGCGCGCACCTCGCCGAGCGCGATGCCGTAGGCGTTGAGCGCCGCGGGGTTGAGCTCGACGCGCACCGCCGGCAGCGAGCTGCCGCCGACCGTGACCTGGCCGACGCCGCGCACCTGCGAGAGCTTCTGCGCGACGATGGTGGAAGCGGCGTCGTACATCTGCCCGCGGCTCATGGTGTCGGAGGTGAGCGTCATCACCATGATCGGCGCGTCGGCGGGATTGACCTTGCGGTAGGTCGGATTGTTCGGCATGCCCGTCGGCAGCTGGCTGCGCGCGGCGTTGATCGCCGACTGCACCTCGGTCGCGGCGTCGTTGATGTTGCGCGACAGGTCGAACTGCAGCGTGATCCGGCTCGAGCCCAGCGAGGACGACGAGGTGATCTCGTTCACGCCGGCGATGCGGCCGAGCTGGCGCTCGAGCGGCGTCGCGACCGTCGAGGCCATGGTCTCCGGGTCGGCGCCCGGAAGCTGCGCCGTGACCGAGATCACCGGGAAATCGACCTGCGGCAGCGGCGACACCGGCAGCTGAGTGAACGCGACAGCGCCGGCGAGCGTCAGGCCGATTGCCAACAGCGTCGTGGCGACTGGCCTCGCGACAAAGGGCGCCGAGAGATTCATGCAGGAACCGGCTTGTTGAAGCGACGCGAAAACCGGTCGAAATAGAGATAGATGACCGGCGTGGTGAAGAGCGTCAGCACCTGGCTGACGATCAGTCCGCCCACCATGGTCAGGCCTAGCGGGTGGCGCAGCTCGGAACCGACGCCGCCGCCGAGCATCAGCGGCAGCGCGCCGAAGAGCGACGCACAGGTGGTCATCAGGATCGGCCGGAAGCGCAGCAGGCACGCCTGGAAGATCGCCTCGCGCGGGCTCTTGCCCTGCTCCCGCTCCGCGTCGAGGGCGAAGTCGATCATCATGATCGCGTTCTTCTTCACGATGCCGATCAGCAGGATGATGCCGACGATCGCCACCACGCCGAGCTGGCTGCCGGCGAGGATCAGCGCGGCGAGCGCGCCCACGGTCGCGGTCGGCAGCGTGGAAAGGATCGTCACCGGATGGATATAGCTCTCGTAGAGCACGCCGAGGACGATGTACATCGTCACCACCGCGGCGAGGATCAGCAGCAGCGTGCTCGACAGGGAGTCGCGGAACGAGGCGGCGGCGCCCTGGAACGCGGTCTGCACGCTCGCCGGCAGGCCGATCTCGCGCTCCACCGTCTGGATCGCGTCGACCGCGTGGCCGAGCGATGCGCGGGGCGCGAGGTTGAAGGAAATGGTCGCCGCCGGGAACTGGCCGATGCGATTCAGGACGAGGGGCGCGGTGCCGGTGCTGAAGCGGGCGATCGAGGAAAGCGGCACCTGCACGCCGCCGGCGCCGGGCACGTAGATGTCGCCCAGCGAAAGCGGGCCCGAGCGGTACTCGGGCTTCACCTCCAGCACCACACGGTACTGCGTCGACTGGGTGAAGATGGTCGAGATCAGGCGCTGGCCGAAGGCGTTGTAGAGCGCGGTGTCGACGGCCGCCGGCGTGATGCCGAGCCGCCCGGCGCTGTCGCGGTCGATGTCGACGAAGGCCTGCAGCCCCTGCGTCTGCAGATCCGAGGCTACGTCGGTGAGCTCGGGGAGCTGGCGCAGCCGCTCGACGAGGCGCGGCGTCCACTCGTCGAGCAGGTCGCCGTCGGCGGCTTCCAGCGTGTACTGGTACTGCGTGCGGCTGACGCGGTCCTCGACTGTCAGGTCCTGCACGGGCTGCATGTAGAGCGTGATGCCGGGCACCCTGGCGAGCTCGGGCTGCAGCCTGCGGATCACGTCCGACGCATGCACGCCGCCGCGCGCGTCGAGCGGCTTGAGATTGATCAGCATGCGGCCGCTGTTCAGGCTGACGTTCGAGCCGTCGACGCCGATGAAGGAAGAAAGGCTCGCCACCGCCGGGTCCTGCAACACCACGTGCGCCAGCGCCCGCTGGCGCTCGGCCATGGCGCCGAAGGACACGCTCTGCGGCGCCTCCGAGA
Source organism: Burkholderiales bacterium (assembly GCA_035607175.1). GTDB lineage: Bacteria > Pseudomonadota > Gammaproteobacteria > Burkholderiales > SG8-39 > SCGC-AG-212-J23. The sequence goes on along the minus strand of DATNCP010000125.1, from coordinate 10,926 downwards.
TGCCCTGGATGACTCCCGTGTCCTGCACCGGGAAGAAGCCTTTCGGCACCGCGAAGTAGAGCAACACGGTCAGGGCGAGCGTCGCCACGGCGACGAGCAGGGTCGCCGCCTGGCGATCGAGTACCCACTCGAGCGCGCGGCCGTAGCGGGCGATGACCGCATCGAAGATGCGCCCCGAGGCCTTGTACAGGGCGTTTCTTTCGGAATCCTTTTCCTTGCGGAGAAAGCGCGCGCACATCATCGGCGTGAGCGTCAGCGACACCACCGCCGAGATGAGGATCGACACGGCCAGCGTCACGGCGAACTCGCGGAACAGGCGGCCGACCACGTCGCCCATGAAGAGCAGCGGGATCAGCACGGCGACCAGCGAGAAGGTGAGCGAGATGATGGTGAAGCCGATCTCGCGCGAGCCCTTGAGTGCGGCCTCGAGCGGCGGCGTGCCCTCCTCGATGTGGCGGGCGATGTTCTCGATGACGACGATCGCGTCGTCGACGACGAAGCCCGCGGCGACCACCAGCGCCATCAGGGTCAGGTTGTTGATCGAGAAGCCGGCGAGGTACATGAAGCCGAAGGTGCCGATGAGCGAGACCGGCACCGCGATGCTCGGAATGACGGTGGCTGGAATGCTTCTCAGGAAAACGAAGATGACGGCGACGACCAGGGCGACGGCGAGCAGCAGCTCGATCTGCACGTCGCGCACCGAAGCGCGGATGGTGACGGTGCGGTCGGTCAGCACCGCGACGTCGACCGCCGCCGGCAGCGACGCCTGCAGCTGCGGCAGCTGGCGCTTGATGCGGTCCACGACCTCGATGACGTTGGCGCCGGGCTGGCGCTGGATATTGAGGATGATCGCCGGCACCTCGTTCATCCACGCCGCGAGGCGCACGTTCTCGGCGTCGTCGACGATTTCGGCGACGTCGGAAAGGTAGATCGGCGCGCCGTTCTTGTAGGCGACGACCACGCTCTTGTATTCGGCCGCCGAGCGAAGCTGGTCGTTGGCGTCGATGTTGTAGGCGCGGCTCGGGCCCTCGAGGCTGCCCTTCGCCCGCTTCACGTTGGCGGCGGCGATCGCGCCGCGCACGTCCTCGAGGCCGAGGCCGTTGGCGGCGAGCGCCTTCGGGTTCGCCTGCACGCGCACCGCCGGCCGCTGACCGCCCGAGAGCGTGACCAGGCCAACGCCCGCGACCTGCGAGAGCTTCTGCGCGAGGCGCGTGTCGGCGAGGTTCTGGATTTCGGGCAGCGTCAGGGTGCGCGAGGAAAGGCCGAGCGTGAGGATCGGCGCGTCGGCCGGGTTCACCTTGCTGTAGACGGGCGGCGCCGGCAGGTCCTGCGGCAGCAGGTTCGAGCCGGCGTTGATCGCCGCCTGAACGCCCTGCTCAGCGACGTCGAGCGGGATGGCGAGGTCGAACTGCAGCGTGATCACCGAGGCCCCGCCCGAGCTCGACGAGAGCATCTGCTTCAGCCCCGGGATCTGACCGAGCTGCCGCTCGAGCGGCGCGGTGACCGACGAGGCCATCACCTCGGGGCTCGCGCCGGGGTAGAAGGTGAAGGTCTGGATCGTCGGGTAGTCGACTTGCGGCAGCGCCGAGATCGGCAGCAGCCGGTAGGCGAACATCCCGGACAGCAGCACTGCGATCATCAGCAGCGTGGTCGCCACCGGGCGGATGATGAACAGGCGCGAGGGATTCACGGCTCCGCCCTGGCTTTGCCCTTGCCCTTGCCTTTGCCGCCCTTGCGCGCGGACTCGGGCGGCGGCTTGATCTCCGGACGCGCGCCCGCCACTTCGACCTGCGCTCCGGGCCGCAGGCGGTCCATGCCGTCGACCACCACGACCTCGCCGGCGACCAGGCCCTCGTTGACCGCGACGCGCAGCCCTTCGGCGGGGCCGAGCTTGACGACGCGCTGCGCCACCGTGTTGTCGGGCCGCACCACGTAGACGAACAGGCCCTGCGCGCCGCGCTGCACCGCCGCCGACGGAATGACGACCACGTCGACCAGCCGGTCGAGCTTCATGCGCACGTTGACGAACTGGTTCGGGAAGAGCGCGAAGTCCTCGTTGCCGAACTGCGCCTTCAGCTTGACCGTGCCGGTCGCGGGATCGACCTGGTTGTCGGCCGAGACGAGCTCGCCGTCCGCCAGCTTCTGCCGCTGCTCGCGATCCCAGGCTTCCACCGGGATCTTCTCGCCGGACTGCATGCGGCGCATCACTACCGGAACGCTGTCTTGCGGCACGGTGAACAGGACCGCCACCGGCTGCAGCTGCGTGATCACGATCAGCCCGTTCGCGTCGCCGGCGCGCACGATGTTGCCCTGGTCGACCAGGCGCAGGCCGACGCGGCCGGCGACCGGCGCGGTGATCTTCGTGTACGAAAGCTGCAGCCTTGCATTGTCGATCTGGCTTCGATCGACGCGCACCGAGCCCTCGTACTGGCGCACCAGCGAGACCTGGGTGTCGACCTGCTGCCGGGCGATCGAGTCCTGCTTGAAGAGCGTCCGGTAGCGCTCGAGGTCGAGGCGCGCGTTCTCGAGCAGCGCCTGATCCTTCGCCAGCTGGCCTTGCGCCTGTTCGAGCGCCACCTGGTACGAGCGCGGGTCGATCTCGGCGAGCAGCTCGCCCTCCTTGACCGTCTGGCCTTCCTTGAACAGCACGCGCGTCAGCTCGCCGTCGACGCGCGAGCGGACCGTGACGGTGCGCAGCGGCGTCACCGTGCCCAGGCCGTTCATGACGATATCGACGTTGCCGAGACTCGCCGGCGCGCCCACCACCGGCATCGGCCCGCCCGCCCCCATCGCGCCGCGCCCTTTCTGCGGCGGCATGCGCGTCGCCTGGGAGTCCGGGCTCCAGTACTCGCGGTAGACCCAGTAGCCGGCGCCCGCGGCGATGGCGAGGCAGACGAGGACGAGAACGATCTTGCCGGTGCGCCCCATCACAGCTCCAGCTTGTAGCCGACGCCGTAGATCGAGCGCACCAGGTCCGCTCCGGGGCGGATCTCTTCCAGCTTGCGGCGCAGGTTCTTCACGTGCGCGTCGACGGTGCGGTCGGTGACGACGCGGTGATCGGCGTAGAGCTTTTCCAGCAGGCCGTCGCGCGAGAAGACGCGGCCGGGCGCCGCGGCGAGCGCGGCGAGCAGGCGAAACTCCACCGGAGTCAGCTCGATCTCTTTTCCATCCAGCGAAACCCTGTGACTTGCCTCGTCGATGACCAGCCCCGCAGGGGTTGCCGCGCTCGCACGAGGGCGCCGCATCAGCGCCTTCACCCGGGCGACCAGCTCGCGCACGCTGAAGGGCTTGCACAGGTAGTCGTCGGCGCCGGCCTCGAGGCCGATCAGGCGATCGACCTCCTCGACGCGCGCCGTGACCATGATGATCGGCAGGTCGCTGAAGGTGCGGACCTCCTTGCAGATCTCCAGGCCGCTGCGCCCGGGAAGCATCAGGTCGAGCACGACCAGGTCCGGCTGGTTGCTCTTCACCCACGAAACCACCTCGAGGCCGTTCTCGATGCAATGCGCCTCGTAGCCCGCCGCCTTGAGGTAGTCCGCCACCAGCGACGCGAGCTTGGGCTCGTCTTCGACGATGAGGATCCGGCTCATGCGGCCACCGGCAGCGTGATGGTTACGCGCACGCCGCCGAGCGGCGAGGCGCCGGCTTCGATCGCGCCGCCGTGCGCCTCGACCACGCTGCGCACGATCGCGAGGCCGAGGCCGGCGCCGCCGTTGGCGCGGCTGCGCGAGCCCTCGACGCGGTAGAAGCGCTCGAAGAGATGCGGCAGCGTGTCCGCCGGCACGCCCGGCGCCGAGTCCTCGAAGTCGATCGCCACGCGCCCGTTGGCGCGGCCGGTAGAGATGCGCAGGCGTCCGCCGGCATCGGTGTAGCGCGCCGAATTCTCGAGCAGGTTGCGGAACGCCTGCGCGAGGCGATCGCCGTCGGCCATCACTTTCACGCCCGCGTCGAATTTTCTCTCCAGCGAAAGCCGGCGCTCGGCGAGGCGCGCGGCGAAGGGTTCGACCGACTGCTCGAGCACCGCGGCTATGTCAATTCGCTCTTTCCTGTAGCTCAGAGCGCCGACGTCCGCCAACGCGAGCTGGTACAGGTCCTCGACCAGCTTGCCGAGCGCCGCAACCTCGCCCTGCAGCGAGGCGACCGACTCGCGCGTCAGCGGCCGCACGCCGTCCTCGAGCGCTTCCAGCCCGGCGCGCAGCACCGCGATCGGCGTGCGCAGCTCGTGCGAGACGTCCGCCATGAAGCGCCGGCGCAGCTCCTCGTTGCGCGCCAGCGCCTCGGCGAGGCGGTTGAAATCCTCGGCGAGCCGGCCGAGCTCGTCGCGCGAGCCGATCGCGACGCGCGTGGCGTAGTCGCCGGCGGCGAGCCGGTGCGTGGCGTCGGCGACGCGGCGGATCGGCTGGAGGAAGGCGCGCGCCAGGACCAGCGCAATCACTGCCGCGAGCGCCAGCGCGAAGCCGGCGATCAGCAGCACGGCGCGCTGCTGCTCCTGCTGGAAGGAAAGATCCGCTGCGCTGGTGAGGCGGCGATAGGGCGAGCGGGCGATCCATCCGACCGTACGGTCGTCCACCACCACCGGCCGCACCACCTGCTCCTCCGTCAGGTCCGGGTTGCCGACTACGGTACGCCGCTCGGCGTCGAGCAGCGCGAGGCGCTGGATCGGCTGCGCCGGCGCGGCGAGCTCGCGCAGGCGCGCGTAGTCGCCTTGCAGGAAGCTCCAGTTGCCGCTGCGGCGGTACTCGTCGGCGAGACGCGCGGTGAGCGCGTCAAGGCGCTGCGCCTCGACCTGGTTGAGGTAGCCGAGAAATCCCGACTGGAACGACAGGCGGCTCGCCACCGCCATGGCGGCGGCCGCGGTGGCGCTCGCCGCGAGGATGGCGAGGAAGAGCTTGAGGGTGATGCCCGGCTTCACTTGCGGATGGTCCCGCGCCGGCCGGCGGGGATCAATCCGGCGACGCGACTTTCACAATGTATTCACAGTCAGGAAGATGCGGTGCACCAGGTCCGCCACATCTGGCGGTAGAGCGCTTCCATGTCCCGCGCGAAGCGGGCTTCGTCCATGAGCGGCGAGGCGCGCATCCGCTCCCGCAGTCCCTGTCGGGCCTGGGAAGCCTTGCCGGCGAGATCCACCGCGCGAGCGACGTAGTCCTCCGGCGAGGCCGCGACCCAGGCGTCCAGGCCGAGCACGGCGAGGATGCTCGCCGCGCTGCGCGATACCGAGCGCGGCCCGGTCAGGGTGACCACCGGCGTGCCCATCCAGAGCGTGTCGCAGGTCGTGGTACCGCCGCTGTAGGGCATGGCGTCGAGCGCGACGTCGACCTCGCGCAGCTTGCGGAAATAGTCCGCGAGCTGGAGCCGAGGCTCGACGCTCACCGCGCCGCGTCCGACGCCGTGGCGCTCGAACTCGTCGAGCAGCGCCTGCGTCGCCGGCCCGGGTGGCATGCCGACCACCAGCAGGCGCGAGCCCGGCACGCGCTTCAGGATCTCGGCCCAAAGCCGGCGCGTCGTCGGCGAGAGCTTCGCCGACTGGTTGAACGAGCCGAAGGTGACGAAGCCGTTGCGCTCGCGAGGCGGCGCGGGCAGCGGCTCGCCCGCCTGCTCCGAAGCGGCGGGCGGGCGATAGCACCACTGCGAATGCGGCAGCCGCAGCAGCTTTTCGGTGTGGTAGCGGTCGGCGAGCCCGGGCGGGTCGGCGTGCACGTCGGTGACGCGATAGTCGACGCACGCCATGCCGCTGGTCGAGAGGTACCCGAGCCAGCTCGCCTGCACCGGCGCCGGCCGGCTGGCCAGGACGTCCATCGGCGAAATGCCGGCGTATCCGGAAAGGTCGACGAGGATGTCGATGCGGTCGGCGTTGATGAAGTTCGCCACCTGCTGCGTCGAGAGCGCGGAGACGTCGTGCCACTGCGTGGCGCTGGTCCCGATGCGTCGCGTCACGTCGTCGGCCGCCTCGAAAAGCGAGTAGCACCACGCCTCGTAGCGCGAGCGATCGAGGCGCTCGATCAGCGGCGCGAACGTCCAGCCGATGGGATGCTCGCGAAAGTCTCCCGAGATGTAGCCGATGCGCAGCCTGCGCTCCGGGTCGCGCGCGCCGGCGAAGCCGTGGAAGGTCGGCGGATGCAGTCGCTCGACCTCGGCGCCGAATTGCTTGTGCCGCTCGAACAGCGCCTCGGTCGAGATCTTCTCGTCGAAGTTGAGCATGAACAGCTCGCAGGCGCGCGTGTAGCCGTCGCTGTCGAATTCGCGCCCAGCGGCGAGCACTTGCAGCGCCTCGTCGAGGCGCAGCTGATCCGCAAGGATGCTGGCGAGCAGCCGGTAGCCGCCCGAGAGGCGCGGGTTGAGGGCCAGCGCGCGGCGCAGCGCGACCTCGGACTCGGGCAGCCGCTGCAGCGCCTTCAGCATCTCGGCCTGCCGCAGCCACAGGTCGGCCCGGTCGGGCCAGAGCTCGATCGCGCGCCGCATTGCCGCCTCGGCTTCCGCCACGCGGTTGAGCCTCTGCAGCAGCAGCGCGTAGTTGTACCAGGCGCCCGCGTAGTCCGGACGCTCCGCGACCACCTGCTGCAACGTCGCCACGGCGCCTTCGGCATCGGCCTGCGCCTCGAGCACGCTCGCCAGCACCACGCGCGCGTCGGTGAAGTCGGGCTTGCGCTCGAGAGCGGCGCGCAGCTGGCGCACCGCCTCGCCATGGTTGCCGGCGGCGTGCAGCAGCTTGCCCAGGTTGAAGTGCGCGAACGGATTGCCGGGATCGACCTCGAGCGTCGCGAGGTACGCCTCGCGCGCGGCGCGCGCGTCGCCGGCGCCCTCGAGCGCGATGCCGAGATTGAGATAGGCCGGCGCGTGCCCCGGCAGGATCTTCAGCGCCTGCTGGTAGCGGTCGCAGGCCTCGCTGAAGCGGCCCGCCGCCTCGGCGCGATTGCCTTCGGCGACCAGCCGCTCCGCGGCGCGGCGCGATAGGCGGCTCAGCAGGCGGCGCAGCATCGGCTCAGGGCTTGCGGGGCTTCCTGGCGCTGACCGTAATCAGGGTGGCGAGCTCGTAGGTGAAGGTGTCGGCGAAGCTCCTGGTGTAGCCCGCCTCGCGCAGTCCCCATTTGACCTGGTTGGCGAGGCGCGCCCGCTTGTAGAAGTTCGGCCGCTTCTCGGCGGCCATGGTCACGGCGCGCCCGGAGACGAACTCGTTCATGCGGTGAATGCGGTCGGCCAGCTTCTGGTCGGCGGTGCCGAGCGAGTCGGGAGGCATGCGTTGCACCACCTCGTTCACCACCCATTTCGCGAATGCGTCCACCTCGCTCGTGTCGAACCAGCCCATCGTCGGTCACTCCCCTCGCGGAATTACGGCATGCGGAGCGAGTGTACACTCGCCCCCGGCGTGGCTCCGACCGTCGATCCGAACAAGCTGCTCGCCGTCGTGGCGGAGGTTGCACGCGAGGCGCATCCGCATTTCGCCGCCGAGGTCGCCCTCGACAGCTCGCTCGAGCGCGACCTTGGAATGGACAGCCTGGCGCGCGTCGAGCTGGTTCTGCGCCTGGAGCGCGAGTTCGGCGCCAGCCTCGCCGAGCAGGCGCTCGCCGCAGCCGAGACGCCGCGCGACCTGCTTCGCTTCCTCCTCGCCAGCGCCGGCCAGTCGCCCCGCGCCGCCGACCGCACGGTCGCGAGCCTGTCGCAGCGCGAAGGCGTGCGCCCGCCCGCCGATGCACAGACGCTGGTCGAGGCGCTCGCGTACCACGTCGAGCGCCAGCCCGACCGGCTGAGCGTCTTCCTGTACGAAGACCAGTCGGAGATCTCGCTCAGCTACCGCGCGATCTGGGAGGGCGCTTCGCGCTACGCCCTGCGCCTTGCCGAGGCCGGGCTGGCACCGGGACAGACGGTGGCGATCATGCTGCCGACCTCGAGGGACTACCTTTTCTGCTTCTACGGCACGCTGCTCGCGGGCGGCATCCCGGTGCCGCTCTACCCGCCGGCGCGCCTCACCACCATCGAAGACCACATGACGCGCCACGTCGGCATCCTGAAGAGCTGCGGCGCGGCGCTCATGGTCACGGTGCCGGAAGCAAAGCCGCTGGCGTGGCTGCTGCGCGCGCAGGTGGAATCGCTGCGCGCGGTGCTGGTGCCGGCGGATTTCACGGGCGATGGCAGGGACTTCGCGCCGGTGCGCGGCAGCGGCGGGCAGATCGCCTTCCTGCAGTACACCTCGGGCAGCACCGGACAACCGAAGGGCGTGGTGCTGACGCACGCCAACCTGCTCGCCAACGTGCGCGCCATGGGCCGCGCCGCGCGCGCGGGCGCCGGGGACGTGTTCGTGAGCTGGCTGCCGCTCTACCACGACATGGGATTGATCGGCGGCTGCTTCGCCACCATGTACCTCGGCTTCCCGGTGGTGCTGATGTCGCCGCTCGCGTTCCTGTCGCGGCCGAGCTCGTGGCTGCGCGCCATCCACCGCCACGGCGGGACCATCTCGGGCGGCCCGAATTTTTCGTATGAACTGTGCTTGCGGAGAATCCCGGAAGACGAGCTGCAGGGTCTCGAGCTCTCTTCCTGGCGCTTCGCCTTCAACGGCGCCGAGCCGGTCAGCCCGGACACGCTGAAGGCATTCGAAGAGCGATTTTCGAAACATGGCTTCGGAAAAAATGTCCTTTCCCCGGTGTACGGCCTCGCCGAAGCCTCCGTCGGCCTCGCGTTCACGCCGCCGGGCGAGCCCTGGACGGTCGACCTCCTCGACCGCGAGCGGCTGGCGAGCGATGGCGAAGCGGTGCCGGCGCGCGAGGGCGATCCCGCGCCATTGAAGATCGTCGCCTGCGGCCGCGTGCTGGCGGACCACGACCTGCGCATCGTCGACGCCGCGGGGCTCGAGCTGCCCGACCGCGCCGAGGGGCAGCTGCAGTTCAAGGGACCCTCGGCGACCAGCGGCTACTACCGCAACCCGGAGGCGACGCGCGGCCTGTTCGACGGCCACTGGGTAAACACCGGCGACCGCGCCTACCTTTCCGAGGGCGCGCTCTACATCACCGGCCGCGAGAAGGACGTGATCATCCGCGGCGGTCGCAACATCAGTCCCTACGAGCTCGAGGAGGCGGTCGGCGATCTCGCGGGCGTGCGGCGCGGCTGCGTCGCGGTGTTCGGCTCGCGGGATCGCGCGAGCGCCACCGAGCGGGTGGTGGTGCTCGCCGAGACGCGCGGCGAGGATGCCGCGCAGCACCAGGCGCTGAAGCGCAAGATCAACGACCTCGCGCTCAGCCTGCTCGGCGGGCCGGTCGACGACATCGTGCTCGCGCCGCCGCACACCGTGCCCAAGACCTCGAGCGGCAAGATCCGGCGCGTCGCCGCGCGCGAATACTACGAGCGCGGCGCATCCGCAGTGCGGCCGCAGGCCGTGTGGCTGCAGTTTATCCGCCTCGCCGTTGCCGGGGTCGTGCCGCAGCTGCGCCGCGGCTGGCGCGTGGTGCGTGGGCTTCTTTTCGCCGCGCGCGCCTACCTCGTCTTTCCGCCCTTGATGCTGATCGCTTTCCTCGCGGCGGCGTTCGGCAGCGTGCGCATCGCGTGGAACACCGGGCACACCCTGGCCAAGATGTTTCTCTGGCTCTCCGGTATCCGGGTGGTGGTGCGGGGGCTGGAGAACCTGCCCGCCGGCCCGGCGGTGATCGCCCCCAATCACACCAGCTACATGGACGGCGTGGTGCTGATGTCGGTGTTGAAGTACAACCGCTACGCCTACGTCGCGAAAAGCGAGTTCCTGGGCAACTTCATCATGAAGACCTTCCTCGCCGGGATCGGCTCGGTGTTCGTCGAGCGTTTCGACGTGCAGAAGAGCGCCGAGAACGCCGACGAGCTGGTGGCGGCGGCGAGGCGCGGCGTCTCGCTCCTGCTCTTTCCCGAGGGCACGTTCCGCCACCACGCCGGGCTGCTGGCGTTCCGCACCGGCGCTTTCCAGGTCGCGGCGCAGGCGGGCATCCCGGTAGTCCCGGTGGGCCTGCGCGGCGTGCGCTCGATGCTGCGAGAGGGGACCTGGTACGTGCGCCGCTCGACGGTGTCGGTCAGCTTCGCGCCGCCGATCATGCCCGACGGCAACGACTGGAACGCCGCGGTCAGGCTGCGCGACCGCGTGCGCGCCGAGATCCTGCGGCGCTGCGGCGAGCCCGACCTGCTTTAAGCCGCGGCGGTTGCCGCGGCGGCTTGCGCCTCGAACTCGGCGACCGAGATGATGCGGCGCGCGCGGGTGTCCCAGAGGATGTGGCTGAGCGCCCCCGGTATTTCGGCGAGGCGGATGCGCGTCACGCTGGAAAACAGGTGCTGGTTTTCCTGGTGGCACTGCGCCAGCCGGTAGTTGGGAATGCTGGCCGACAGGTGGTGGACGTGGTGGTAGGCGATGCTGGCGGTGAACCAGTTGAGCCAGCCGGGCAGCACCAGGAAGCTGGTGCCCTCGATCGCGGCGGTATCGTAGTCCCAGCCCTCGTCGCCGCTCGCGTACGAATGCTCGAAGTTGTGCTGCACCGTGAAGAGCGTGAGGCCGACCGCGGTGGCGAGCGAGAGGCTGGCGACGTAGACGGCGAAAAACAGCAGCGGGCCGATGGCGAGCGACATCGCCAGCCACAGGCCGAGCAGCACGACGTTGTTCCAGGTCATGTGCCGGTACTCGAGCGGCGAGCTCCAGTAGCGGGTGCTGAACTCGGCCCGCTTGCCCCTCGCGATGTGCCAGAGCAGGCTGGCGCTGCCCTTCAGCCAGGTATAGCGCGGCATGAACAGCGCGTAGACGAAGCCGTGCAGCGGCAGCATCCAGATCCGGCGCAGGAACTGGTAGCGGCGTCGCTGCTTCTCATCCATGGCCGCGTAGTCGTCGACCGTGTCGACGACGAACGGGCCGCGGTACTTCGCCCAGTTGCCGTTGGTCGAATGGTGATAGGCGTGGTGCTGCGACCACACGTACTGCGGCAT
>DATNCP010000118.1:0-5069 GCA_035607175.1 Burkholderiales bacterium | reverse complement strand
CTACATCGGCGCGCTGCCCGGCAACGTCATCCAGGCGCTGCGCCGCGCCGAGTCGAAGCACACCGTGCTGATGTTCGACGAGATCGACAAGCTCGGCATGGGCGGCTTCCACGGCGACCCGTCGAGCGCGCTGCTCGAGGTGCTCGACCCGGAGCAGAACGCGAAATTCCGCGACCACTACATTGGAGTGGATTTCGACCTGTCGAAGGTGATGTTCATTACCACCGCCAACGTGCTCGACACGATTCCCGGGCCGCTCCGCGACCGCATGGAGATCATCCCGCTCCCCGGCTACACCGAGGAGGAGAAGCTGGAGATCGCCAAGCGCTATCTGGTGAAAAGACAGCTCGAAGCCAACGGCCTGTCTTTTGAAAGAGCTTCCCTTTCAGAGGAAGCCATACGGGCCATCATCGCCGACTACACGCGCGAGGCCGGCGTGCGCAATCTCGAGCGCAACATCGGCGCGGTGCTGAGGAATGCCGCGATGCGGATCGCCGAAGGCGCTTCAGAAAAAATAGACATCTCTGAAAAGGATCTGCGAGCCATCCTCGGCCCGAAGAAATTCGAGAACGAGACCGCGCAGCGCACCGCGGTCCCGGGCGTCGCCACCGGCCTCGCCTGGACGCCGGTCGGCGGCGACATCCTCTTCATCGAGGCCTCGAAGGTCCCGGGCTCGGGCAAGCTGATCATCACCGGCCAGCTGGGCGACGTGATGAAGGAGTCGGCGCAAGCCGCGCTCACCCTCGCCCGTACCTTCCTGAACGATCCCTTTGAAAAACAGGATATTCATATCCACGTGCCGGCAGGCGCGACGCCGAAGGACGGCCCGAGCGCCGGCGTAGCGATGTTCCTCGCGCTGGTTTCGCTGCTGACCGGCGTGCCGGTGCGCGCCGACGTCGCCATGACCGGCGAAATCTCGCTGCGCGGCCTGGTGCTGCCGATCGGCGGCGTCAAGGAGAAGACGCTTGCCGCGCTGCGCGCCGGCATCCGCACGGTGATGCTGCCGAAGCGCAACGAGAAGGACCTCGAGGACGTGCCCGCCGAGGCGCGGCAGAAGCTGGAGTTCGTGTTCCTCGAGCGCGTCGAGGATGCGGTGCGGACCGCTATCGGCGAGTTGCCGAGGGCCGACCGGAAGGCGGCTTAGGGGTCGCGACCTCGCCCAGCGCGGCGGGCTTCTGCTGCCCCTTCGCCGGCTTCGACGGGATCGGGATGCGGTCGAGCAGCCGGAGCAGCTCGCGCCGCTTCGCTTCACGCTTGGAGGGCACGAATTTCCTTTCTGCGTCGGGTGCCAGGATGCCCGCGACCACCTCGTGGATCCAGAGCGGCGGGTGCTCGAAATCCGGCTCGCTTGCGAGCTTCTTGCGGCGGGAAGGCGTCGGGATCATCGATGGCGAAGGCTGCGGGGAAAGTCTACGGCATGGCCCGCGAGCCCGCATCCCGCAGCGCAGAAACCGAAAACAATCAGTTACATCTGAATGGCGCGGCGAGCCGTAAAATGCGCCGCGAAATGAAAAGCCTGCTGACCCTGCTCGCGGCCTGCACGCTGCTCGCCGGCTGCGAGAGCAACCCGATTACCGGCCGCAGCCAGCTCATGATCGTCCCCGAGAGCATGGCGCTGAGCGAGTCGGCGGCGGCCTATGCCCAGATGATGGGCCAGCTCGGCAAGAAGAAACAGATCGAAGTCGATAGCGCGCGCGCGATCAAGGTGCGCGACATCACCGACCGGCTGGTCGCGCAGGCAATCAAGCTGCGTCCGGACTCGGCCGGCTGGAAATGGGAAGTGCAGGTCATCAACGACCCGAAAACGGTCAACGCCTTCTGCATGGCCGGCGGCAAGATGGCGATCTATACCGGCATGTGGGACAAGCTCAACGCCAGCGACGAGGAAATCGCCATGGTGATGGGCCACGAGATCAGCCACGCGCTCGCCGGCCATACGCAGGAGCGGATGTCCGTAGCGATGACCTCGACCGTGGTCGCGCAGGCGGCGGCGATCGCCCTCTCCTCCTCCGAATCGACCCGCGGCCTCGCCATGACCGGCACGCAACTCGCGGCGGTCTACGCGGTGCAGATGCCGAACAGCCGCACCAGCGAATCGGAAGCCGACCAGATCGGGCTCGAGATCGCCGCGCGCGCCGGCTACGACCCGAAAGCCGCGGTCACGCTCTGGGAAAAGATGGGCAAGCTCGGCGGCTCGCCGCCCGAATTCCTGTCGACGCATCCTTCGCCGGAGAATCGCGCTGCACGCCTGAAGGAGCTCGGCGTGAAGATGCAGCCGCACTATGAAGCGGCGAAGGCGAACCCCGCGCCGCACCAGCGCTACGTTAATCTGACGGAAACCGCAAGGAGCGGCGCTGTAAAGTAGCAGGCGTGCGCTTGCTACCCGTCCTGCTGCTGGCATGCCTGCTCTCCGGCTGCGCCGCGATGAGGAGCTACGACCGCGAGGTCTACGGCACGCTCGACCAGGCCGCGGGCGGCAACGTCGACGCCGCGATCCGCATGCTCGAAGCGAGCAACCGCACCAGCAAGGACCTGCTCTACTACCTCGAGCGCGGCATGCTTGAGCGCCTGGCCGAGCGCTATCCCGACAGCCAGAAGTCCTGGGTTGCCGCGAACCAGCGCATCCAGACCGAGCTCGGCATCCGCGAAGCGATGGGCAACGCGGCGAGCTACGTCGTCGGCGACCAGTTGCGCGCTTACGAAGGCCACGACTACGAGAAGGTGATGCTGCTCACCTACATGGCGCTCAACCAGCTCGCCTTGGGCGACTGGGACAACGCGCGCGTCGCCATCAAGCAGACGCACGAGCTGGAAGCCGTGATCGCCGAACAGCGCGCGAAGCAGGTTGCGGCCGTCGAGGAGCAGGCGAGGAAGAAGGGTTCGCGCACCAGCTTCAAGGAGCTGAACGGCTATCCGGTCGAGAGCATCGACAATCCCGCGGTCAACGCGCTGCGCAACAGCTACCAGAGCGCGCTCTCGCATTACCTGGCCGGCTTCGTCTACGAGTCGCTCGGCGAAGGCAGCCTGTCCGCGCCAGGCTACCGCCTCGCCAACGAGCTGCAGCCGAACCAGCCGCTGCTCGAGGAGGCGCTGCGCGGCCTCGACCAGCGCCTGCTCGCCGCGACGCGGACCGAGGACGACGGCATGAGCGACGTCCTGTTCATCATCGGCAGCGGCTCGGCGCCGGCGATCCTGTCGCGCCAGTTCCGGGTGCCGGTGTTCGTCCAGGGGCGCATGGTGTTCGCGGCGATGTCGGTGCCCGTGATGGCGCCGACGGCGTTCATGCCGCCGCCGACACGGCTGACGGTCGGAGACCGGTCGCTTTCCGTCACACCGCTGACGAACATCGACCTGATGGCGCGCCGCAGTCTCAAGGACGAAATGCCGTCGATCATGCTGCGCGCGTCGGTCCGCGCCGCCACCAATGCAACGGCGCAATACCAGTCGCAGCGCGCCCTGTCCGACGGCGGCGAGCGCTCGGCGCTGATCGGCCTCGCCGGGCTCGTGGTCAGCACCGGAGCGGCGCTGCTCGAGCACGCCGACGACCGCACCTGGCGCACGCTACCGTCGGAAATCTCGATTGCGCGCGCACGCGTTCCGCGCGGCGCGCACACCATCACACTCTCGACGCCGGACGGTCAACGCAACGCTCGCGTCGACGTTAGGGGACGTTACGCGGTGGTAGACTTGCGCCTGCTGCGCCACCGCATTTACGTGCACGCGCCGAACGTCAGCCGGGCGCAAGGCAGCGAGAAAAGGGAGGCCCTGAAATGAAACATTCATGGACGATTGCGGCGCTGTTGCCGGTGCTGTTCGCCGCCTGCGCGACGCCGAAGGGATTCGAGCAGCCGGGCTTCGCCTTCGGCTGCCCGATCGGCGAGGCCAAGGTGAGCTCGATGGACGACCTGGTGAAGCTGAAGACCACAATGGAGGGCAAGCGCACCACCATCCAGGCGACGGAGATGCGCTGCTCCAAGACCGGCGATCTCATCAAGATCGATGCCAACCTGAACAACGACAGCTCGACGGTCAAGCGCATCGCCTACAAGTTCCGCTGGATCGACCGCGAGGGCATGCGCGCCGCGGACGAGGAGTCGTGGAAGCCGGTGATGCTCTACGAGAACTCCAATCTCGTCGTCGGTACCGTATCGCCGAACAACAAGGCGGTCGACTTCCGGCTCATCCTGAGGAGCCAGGAATGAATTCCGCCACCCGCAACCTTGCCCTCGCCCTCGCGGCCGCGGCGTTCTTCGCCGGCTGCGCCAAGGAAGAGAAGACCAGCTACGGCGACGCGCGCGGCGTCGAGACGCTCACCAACCAGTTCGGCTCGACCGACCTGCAGATGATCGCCGAAGCCATGGCGCGCTCGATGCAGCAGGCGCCCTCGATCGCCAGCGGCAACCTGCCGATCCTCACCGTCCAGGAAGTGCGCAACAAGACCAGCGAATACATCGACACCCGCGCCATTACCGACAGCATCCGCGCCGAGCTGCAGCGCGGCGGCCGGGTGCGCTTCGCGGTCGACTCGGTCGCCATGCAGCAGCAGGTGGAGGAGCTCAACCGGCAGCAGAACAGCGAGCTCTACGCCAAGCCGACCGCCGTCGAGAAGGGCCAGATGGTCGGCGCGCAATACCGGATGGAAGGCAACATCACCTCCATCGTCAAGCAGGTGAAGGACAAGAAGGACGTCTACTACAAGTTCAACCTGCAGCTCTGGAACATCCGCAACGGCCTTCTCGAGTGGTCCGACGAGAAGGAAATCCGCAAGACCTCCAGCAAAGGCTAGCGTCGGCAGGTCGTGACGCCGCTTCGCGACGTCGAACGGCGGCGGCTTCGCTGCCGTGAATCGCGACAATATGACACGGCGCTCGGCGATATCGCGCGGGCGTCAACGCGTGCAGAATGATTTCCGAGGTCGGAAATGAAAGAGGGCACGACCGCTAGTCGTGCCCTCCGGTGAAGCCTCAAGCGGCGAATCAGACAGCGACTGCACTTAGTTTGGCGCTACCGTGGACCGGCCACTCTTTCTGGTCGGTCTCTCGGATGGCACTGGTAACAGCGTGCTGGCC
>DATNCP010000102.1:0-13066 GCA_035607175.1 Burkholderiales bacterium | reverse complement strand
GGTGGCCTTGAAGCGCGGCGGCGCGGCGACCGCGTCGACGTTCTCCGAGACCAGGCGATGGTGCCAGGCGACGAGGTTGCCGCTGCCGTCGAGGCCGGCCTTGATCGCGTGGTAGGTCATCGGCCGCGGCCGCGCCGCGGTTAGGTCGTCCTCGCGGGTCAGGATCAGCTTGATCGGCTCCTTGGTGATGTTGGCGATCACGACCGCCTGCGCCACCGCGTCGGGCCAGATGCGCCGGCCGTAGCCGCCGCCGAGCAGATGCTGGTGCACGCGGATCTTGTCCGGCGTGGTCTTCAGCACGATCGAGGCGACGAACGCGGCGAGCGCGTTCGACTGGGTGCCGGTCCACACCTCCGCGGACTGGCCGTCGGCCGAGACGCGCGCGACGCAGTTCATCGGCTCCATCTGCGCGTGGTAGCAGTGCACCGACGAGTATTCGGCTTCCATCGTCTTCGCTGCGCCGGAGAGCGCCGAGCGCGCGTCGCCCTTTTCGAACGCGGTCATCGCCTTGGCGTTCGGGTCCTTGGCGTTGCGCGCGTACTCCGCCAGCGCTTTCTCGGAATCGAAGCTGGCGTTCGGGTTGCCGCCGCCGTCCCACTTCACTTTCAACGCCCGGCGACCCTTGTTGGCTCCGTGCACCGTGTCGGCGACGACCGCCACGCCGAACGGCAGCGTCAGGACGCGCTTCACGCCGGCGACCTTCATCGCTTCGTCGCTGTTGACCTGCGCGGCTTTCGCGCCCTCATAAGGCGACTCGAGCACTGACGCGTAGAGCATGCCGGGAAGGCGAACATCGATGCCGTACTTCGCCGAGCCGTTGGTCTTCGACGGCACGTCGGTGCGCTGGATGTCGGCGCGGCCGATGAGCCGGAACTGCGACGGCTGCTTGAGATCGGCCTCGGTCATTTGCGGCGGCGTCTCCGGAACCTTGGCGAACTTGACCACGTCGCCGTAGGAAATCTTCCGGCCGGAAGCCTTGTGCACGACTGTGCTGGGCTCGGTGGAAAGCTCGCTCACCGGCACGCCCCACTGCTGGGCGACGTTGTCGAGGAGCACGCGGCGCGCCTGCGCGCCGGCAAGGCGCAGCGAGGTCCAGTATCCCGGCGTCGAGATGCTCGCCGCGGTGATCATGGCGCCGCCGAACAGCGGATGGTAGTTGCCGTACACCTTGGCGTTGGGCGGCGCCCACTGGTAGGTCACCTTGGACCAGTCGGCGTCGAGCTCCTCGGCGAGGATGAGCGGAAGCGCGGTCGCCGCACCCTGGCCCATCTCCGCCACCGGCACCATCACCGTGATGGTCCCATCGGCGGCGAGGCTGACCCAGGCATTGAAGCGCGCGCTGCCTTCCTGCGCCAGCGCACTGGTAACGCGGCCGCCGAGCGTGAAAGCGAACGTCAGCGCGCCCGTGGTCTGCAGGAATGCGCGACGGCTGATCTTGGTTTCGAGAATGGCGGTCATGGCTAGACCTCCTTCGCCGCGCGCTGGATCGCGCCGATGATGCGGTTGTACGTGCCGCAGCGGCAGATGTTGCCGTTCATGTGCTGCACGATCTGCTCGCGGCTGGGGCTCTTGTTCTTGGCGAGCAGCGCCGCCGCCTGCATGATCTGGCCCGACTGGCAGTAGCCGCACTGCGGCACTTGCGCCGCGACCCAGGCCTTCTGCAGCGGGTGCTCGCCGCTGGGCGAAAGGCCTTCGATGGTGGTCACCTTCTTGCCCGCCGCGGCCGAGACCGGAGTCGAGCAGGAACGCACCGGGTTGCCATTGATGTGCACCGTGCAGGCGCCGCACTGCGCGATGCCGCAACCGAACTTGGTGCCGGTGAGCCCGAGCTCCTCGCGGATCACCCATAGCAGCGGGGTATCGGCCGGCTGCTCGGAATTGACTTCCTTGCCGTTGACGACGAACTTGGTCATTGCCTTGCTCCTCCTCCAGGAACGCCCATGCTAGTCCGGAAAAACGCCTTGATCAACGGCACCGACAGCACCATGAGCGTCAGGATGCCGAGGCCACCGGCAATCGGCCGCTCGAAGAACGCGATCAGGCGGCCGTCGGCCTTGATCATCGAGCTGATGAAGTTCTCCTCCAGCATCGCACCCAGCACCATGCCGAGGATCGCCGGCGCCACCGGGAAGCCGTTCTCCTCCATCAGGTAGCCGACGATGCCGAAGGCGAGCATCAGCAGCACGCCAAAGGACGAGTTGTTGATGGCGAACGAGCCGACGATGCAGAACAGGAGAATCACCGGCAGAAGGAGCTCGCGCGGCGCGCGCAGCATCTGCTTCGCGCTCTTGATGGCGGCGACGCCGAGCGGAATCATCAGCAGGTTGGCGAGGATGAAGACGATGAAGATCGCGTACAGGGCCACCGCGTTGTTCATGAAGATGGTCGGGCCCGGGTTCAACCCCTTGATGTAGAGCACGCCGATGACGATGGCGGTGATCGAGTCGCCGGGAATGCCGAACACCAGCGCCGGGATCCAGGCGCCGGCGAGCGCGCTGTTGTTGGAAGCGCCCGCCTCGATGATCCCCTCGACATGGCCGGTACCGAATTTTTCCGGCTCTCTCGAGAATTTCTTCGACATGGCGTAGGACATCCACGCCGCGATGTCGGCGCCTGCGCCGGGAAGCGCCCCGATCGCAGTGCCGAGCACGCTGCCGCGCAGGGTCTGCAGCGGATATTTCTTGGTCAGGCCCCACATGCCGCGGAAGACGTTGCCGACCTTCGCCTGCGCCATTTCCCAGGGCTTGTCGATCGCCGCGACGCCGCGCAGGATTTCCGACACGGCGAACATGCCGATCATGATCGGGATCAGCGTCAGGCCGCCGGCGAGCTCGGCGTTGCCGAAGGTGAAGCGGGGATGGCCGGCGGGGTTGTCGAGACCGACCGACGAGACGAGTAGGCCGAGCAGCAGCGAGACCACGCCCTTCAGTGGGTTGCCGATGGCGAGGAACACCGCGCTCGAGAGGCCGAGGATCACCAACCAGAAATACTCGTAGGACGAAAACTTGAGCGCCACCTCGGCGAGCGCCGGCGCGGCGACGATCAGCACCGCGGTGCCGAACAACCCGCCGATCACCGAAAACACCAGGCCGGCGCCGAGCGCCGTCTCGCCCTGGCCCTTCTTCGTCATCGCGTAGGCTTCGTCCGTGTAGGCGGCGGAGGCGGGTGTGCCTGGCATGCGCAGGAAGCAGCTTGGAATGTCGCCGGCGAAGATCGCCATCGCCGTGGCGGTGACGATCGAGGCGATCGCCGGCACCGGCGGCATGAAGAAGGTCACCGGCACGAGCAGCGCCGTCGCCATCGTCGCGGTCAGTCCCGGCACCGCGCCGACGAACAGGCCGAACAGCGCCGAGCCGAAGATCACCCACAGCACGTACGGGTCGAGGACCTGCGCCAGCGCCTGCGAAAGAATGGCCGAAGTCATCTAGAACGCGAAGCGCTCGAAAATTCCCCACGGCAGGGGAATGCGCAGCAGCTTGTAGAAGGAGAGATGGATCACGACCGTCGCGATCACGGCGACCGGCAGCGTGAGCCGCCACGACGCACCCAAGACCCGCATCCACACGATCTGGATCGCGAGCGCGGTGAGATAGAAGCCGAGCCAATCGGCGGCGAGGACGTAGAACAGAAGCCCCGCGACGACGGACACGACTCCCGTAACTGCTCGCGCGCTTCGGATCCAATCGGGGAAAGCAACGAGAACATCTCTCTGACTTCGCGCGGCCAGCAGCACCCCGCACAGAATCAGGCCGACGGCGATCAGCCCCGGAAACCACGCCGGGCCGAACTTCTGGCCCGGCATGGCCGGGTACCCCTGGATGTGCCAGAGGACGACGGCGCCCAGCGCCGCGAGGGCGGCGCCGGTCAGGGCATCGTGGAGCTTTATTTGGCCAGCCCGACTGCTTTGAGGGCCGCGCCGAGATTCGCGTCGGAAGCCGCCATGAACTTGGCGGTACCCGCCGGATCCGCCCACACCACGCCGAAGCCGCGGCTCGCCATGAACTCCTTGTACTCCTTCGAGTCGTAGACCTTCTTCAGCGCCGACACCAGCGTCTTCTGCACCTCGGGCGAGATGCCTTTCGGCGCGGCGATGACGCGCCAGGCCGCGATCGCCCACTTGGTGCCGAGCTCCTTCTGCAGCGTCGGCACGTTCGGATAGAGCGCGGGCGGATTGGCGTCCATGATGGCGAGCGCGCGCGCCTTGCCAGCGTCGATCATCGGCCGCGCCTCCGGAATCGAGCACGGCACCACGTCGACGCCGCCGGCGATCATGTCCTGCATGCCGGGCGCGGCGCCGTTCGACGGCACCCACGGCAGGGCGTTCGGGTCGATGCCTTGCTCCTTCAGCAGGCCGGCGATGGCGAGATGCCAGATGCCGCCCTGCCCGGTGCCCGACGCCTTCATCTTGCCGGGGTTGGCCTTGATCGCGGCGAGCAGGTCCTTCACCGACTTGTACGGCGAGTCGCTGCGCACGTTGATCGCCGCCGGGTCGGCGTTGACCAGGCCGATCGGCGTGTAGTCGGTGTGCTTGAGCTGCGTCAGACCGACGTGATGCATCATCGTGATCTCGACCGTGATCAGGCCGATGGTATAGCCGTCGGCCGGCGCCTTGGCGATCGCGTCGTGACCGACCACGCCCGAGCCGCCGGTGCGGTTGACGACGTTGAACGGCTGCTTCAGCTCCTTCTCCATCAGCGCGGCGATGATGCGCGCCGTCGCGTCGGTGCCGCCGCCGGCGCCCCAGGGAACGATCAGCTGCACCGGGCGCTGCGGGTATTGCGCCTGCACTGTCGTCGCCGCAGTCGCCGAAACGGCGATGAGCAGCAGCATGAGAATTCGTTTCATGTCCCCTCCTCCAAGGTTGTCTGACAACCTATTCTAACCATGACGCGGGCGTAAGATGGCCTCGTGGGCGACGAGTTCAAGGACGATTACCGCAAGGCGCTGCCGAAGGACCTCGTCCAGCAGCTGACGCAGCGCAGCGCCTGGCGGTCCACGGCGGCGATCCTCCACGACGTCGCCGTGCTCGCCGTCTCCATCGGCGCCGCGCTCTACTTCTGGCCGAACCCGCTGGTGATCGTCGCCGCGGTGATCGTCGTCGGCACGCGCCAGCACGCGCTGTTCGTCGTCGCGCACGAGTCGGCGCACTATCTTCTCTACGGCAACCGCCGGCTGAACGACCTCGCCGGCCGGGCGTGCGCGACCGTGCAGGGCCTGTCGATGTGCACCTATCGCGTCATCCACCGGCTGCACCACAACAACCTCTATGGCGAGCTCGATCCCGACACCGCGCTGCACGGCGGCTATCCGCGCGGCAGGACCTACCTGGCGAAGAAGCTGCTCAAGGACCTCTCGGGGTTCACGGCGTGGAAGACCTACGCGTATTTCCTCGGCGGCGCTCCCGCGCTGAATACGCAGACCAATGTTGCCCTCCGGCCGCTTGACGATACGTCTTCCAAACTACGCAGCGATGCCAGAACCGACAGAAACGTCGTCATCGCTTTCCATGTCGTGCTGTTCGCGCTCTTCGCCTGGAGCGGCTACCTCGTTCAGTACCTCGTGCTCTGGATCCTGCCGCTCGTGACCGTGGTGCAGGCGATCCTCAGGTTGCGCGCGATCGCCGAGCACGGCGCGACCACGGATTTCTCCTCGCCGCTCACCGCGGCGCGCACCAACCTCGGCCCGGCGTGGCTACGCTGGGCGCTCTTCCCGCACAACGTCAATTACCACGTCGAGCATCATCTCTACGCGTCGGTGCCGCACTACAACCTGCCTGCGCTGCACGGCGCGATGCTGAAGCATGGCTTGCTGGAAGGCGCGGAGGTGGTTGCCTTCCGCGCGACGCTGACGAAGATCTTCGCCGAGCGCGCTACAGCGGCAGGTACGGGAACTGCACGTACGGCCCGCGCGGCGTGAGCAGCGGCGGCACGTACGACGGCGCGGGCTTGCCCGCCGCGCCGAGCGAGCGCACGTAGCGGTAAAGGGCGCGCAGGTCGTCGTCGCTCATCGCCTGCACGGCGAACCACGGCATCGGCGGCCGCGCCGAGAGGTTGCGCGCGCGCCGCACCCATTGCTCTTCGCTCAGCTCCTGCATGTAGAGGCGCAGGTTGGTGGCGTAAGTCGTGCCCCAGGGGCCGCGCCAGCCGACCTTGTCGCCGGTCAGCCATTCGGTTTCGGAAACATTGCCGCCGAGCACGGCAAAGAGCGGCGTGTGGCAGGTGTTGCAGCCCGTGGTTTCGACGACGTAGCGGCCGCGCTTGAGCAGCGGATCCGGCGTGTTGTCCGCCATGGCGGGGAGCGCGACGCAGAGCGCCATCAGGGCCAGCCACCGCCTCACTTGTTTCCTTTCGTCAGCTTCAGTCGCATCGGCCGCATCGGCGAGCCGACAAAGCCGGCGCGGCGGTAGAGCGCCTGCGCGCGCTCGTTCTGCATGTCGGTGAGCAGCGTGATCCGCAGCACGCCGTCCGCTCGCGCCTGGCCGATCACGTAGGCCAGCATCTTCTGTCCGGTACCCTGCTGCCGGTAGTCGGGGTGCACCACCAGGTCCTCGAACCAGGCGGCCTTGCCGCCTTCGGCGGTGCTGACGGTGTAGAGCAGGGACGCCATTGCCACCGGCCGCCGGCCGTCGCGCGCCACGTAGATCCGGCCGCGCACCGGATCGGAGAGGATCAGCTTCAGCGCCGCCGACTGCTTCGCCGCGTCGGGCCGAAACTCGGCCTCCTGGTCGAACAAGAGGCCGAGCAGCTCGACGAGCTGCGGCAGGTCAGCTTCCCGCGCCGGCTCGAAGACCATCATCCGTCAGGTTCCGATTGTGGCGCTCGTGACATGACGCCCCAACCGCCGGGCGGCGCACAAGGCTGAGCCGGGCGAGAGGGAGGCGGCCCGGCTTCATGAAACAACGGCAGGCCTACGGCCGGGCGCCCGCGCTTTCGAGGATCTGGATCAGCTCGGCCCGGCCGCTCTCCTTGGCGAGCGTCAGCGCATTCGCGCCGCGCGGGCCGCGCAGGTTGGGATCGGCGCCCTTGTCGAGCAGGGCCTTCACCATCTGCGGATCGCCAATGCTGGTCGCGATCATGAGCGCGGTCTGCCCGTCGCTCTGCCGCGCGTTCGGGTTCTTGCCATCCAGCAGCAGCTCCGTGACCGCTTCCTGGTCGCGCATCACCACTGCGGTGATGATGTCGTTGTACTTCCGGTAGAGCTCGACCATGTTTTCCGGCCGGCGATACGGCGGCGGCTCGGCCGCTTTCGCCGGCGCGGCGGCGACTTTCTCGGGTTCAGCCGCAGGCTTGCTTTCGGCGGCGGGCTCCTCTTTCACGGCAGGCGCGGGCGCCTGCGCCGCCACGGGCGCGGGCTTCGGCGCGGCAACGACCGGCGGCGGCGCCGGCTGTGGCTCGACCACCTTTGGCGCAAGCGCGACCGGCACGGGCTGCGGGGTCGGGGCGGGTTTGGCGGCTTCCGCAACGGCCGGCTTGGCAGCGGGCTTCGCGACGTCCGCGGCCGCGGGCTTCGCTGGTTCAGCGGCAGGCTTCGGGGCCTCTGCCCCGGGCTTGGCCGGCTCTGCACCCGGCTTCGCCGGAGCGGCGGCAGGCTTCGCCGCGGCGACCGGTGGCGGCGGCGCATTCAGCCAATCATCGAGATACAGAAACCAGGCGGCGGCGACAGCGCCGATCAGCACGACCACGCCGAGAAGAATCTTGGTGCGCTTGTTCATGGCCCGTCCCTCCCTGGGTCAGGAAGGCCGGATACTACACCTAAGTCTCAGACATTGAAGCGGAAATGGGTCACGCTGCCGTCCCGGACGCAGGCTCGTGCGTCATCAGCACCGTCTGCTTGCCGTCGGCAAAGCCGATGCCCATCTTGGCCAGCGCCGCCTCGATCCGCTTGTAGGCCTGCGCGCGCACGTCGAACTGCTTGCCCGGCGCCGTGCGGAACTTGCAGCGGAAGATCTTCACGCCGGGGTCGACGCGGTAGAGCTTGCCCTTGAGCGTCTCCTGGATCAGGCGCCCGACCTCGGGGTCCGCCGCCATCTCTTCGCCGACCTTCTTGATCAGCTTGCGAATCTTCTCGCTGTCGACATCGATCGGCAGCGGCAGGTTGAACTTCTCCACCACCCAGTCGCGCGAGGTGTTGCGCACCGTGCCGAGCGCGCCGTAGGGCACGAAGTGCAGGGGCCCGTTGTGATGGCGCAATGCGACGGTGCGCAACGTGATGCGCTCTACGGTGCCCTTGGCGTTGCCGCCCGCCTCGATGTACTCGCCGATGCGGAACGCGTCCTCCGCCAGGTAGAAGATACCGGCGATGACGTCGCGCACCAGCGCCTGCGCGCCGAAACCGAGCGCGATGCCGACGACGCCGGCGCCGGCGAGCAGGGGCGTGATCTCGAGGCCGAGCGCCCAGAGCGAGGTGAGCACCAGCATCACGAGGAGCAGCACCGCCGCGGTCACGCGCAGCAGCGGCAGCAGGGTCAACAGGCGCGAGCTCTCGTCGGGCTCGTGGGCCACGCCGGGCGGCGGCACACGGCTCAGGCGCTGATCGATCGCGGTGCGCAGCGTGATCCAGATGACGTGCGTCAGGAGGGCCAGGGTGGCGACGCCGACCAGTCGCAGCGCAACGCGAGCCAGCGGACTTTCCGCGGCCGCGAGCGAGGCGAGCGGTGCCTCCAGCACCAGCGCGCAGATGCCGAGCCCGACCAGCACGACGAAAAAGCGCGCGGCCGAGAGCGCGATGTTCGGCACGACGCGGTCCTGCAGTTCTCCATCCCTCGCGCGCCAGAAGAAGAACACCAGCTCGCGCAGGCCGATCTGCAGCGCGATCACCGCCGCGACGACGGCCGCGATCGTTCCCGCCATCGGGTTCAACAGCCAGGTGGCGTAGGTTGCGACGACGAGCAGCGCGAGGACGAAAGACCTGGGGAAGCGCGGCGCCCTCGAACGGCGGCCGAAGAAGGCGAATGTTGTTGCGACGAGGAGCAGGCAGGCGAGCGTGACCGCGGCGAAGCGCACCGCGCCCGCGGCCCGGCCCGCACCGGCGAGCCGCTCCATCAGCTCGGGGGCGAAGCGCCCGAGGGCGAGCAGGAAAACCACCGCCATCGTCACCGCGGCGATCCAGCCGGCGCGGCCGCTCGCGTCCGGGACCAGCCGCAGCCGGGGCTGCCCGGGCGCGAGGACCAGGACGATGACGATCCACGCAAAGCGCAGCACCACCACGAACAGCGTCGCCGCGATCACCAGCTCCTGCACGCCGCGCGGCCAGGAAAAAGCAGCCGAAGTACCGATCGCGGCCAAGGCGAAGAGCAGCAGTCCGCCACAGCGCAGGAAGGACCGCCTCAGGCCGGGACGCAGCGCCTCGCGAGGCGAGGTTGCCGGCACCGCCTGGGCGGCGCGCAAGGAAGCGTAGGCATAGCTCCAGTACAGCCATTCCACGCCAATGCCCACCAGCAGAAGGATGACAACGTAGGTAAACGCGCCCACGCCCATGCCGGTCATCAGCGCGGCTTTTGTATTGGCGATGACGCCGCCGAGCTCGGCAGGCCCTTGCACGAGGTCGCGCCCCAGCGCGTCAAGGCGCTCCTTGGCAATCTCGAGCGCCTGCACCGACCACGACGCGAAGCTCAAGGCGCCACCCACTCTTCAGGAGCGCGAGCAGCCGAGGCGTCGGCGTACGCTGGAAGGACGCGCGTCACCGATACGCCCGCGCCCAGGACGCGGGCCTGGCAAGCGAGTCGATTGTTCTCGCCCGCGGCCACACGGGTGAGAGTTTTCTGCTCGGTCTCGTTGCGAGGCGAGAGCGAGGCCGCGCCGGATTCGACGCGCACGCGGCACGTGCCGCAGCGCCCGCGCGCCGAGCACACATGCGCGTGCGGAACGTCGTTGGCGAGGCTCAGCTCGAGGATCGAGAGACCGCGCCGCCCGCGCGCGGAAAAGCCTTCGTCATAGGCCACGCTCACCGCGGCACGATCGCGCAGCATCCGCCAGGCGAATACCGCGGCGGCGGCCGCCACGAGCAGGCCATAGACCACGAGGATGCGCGCCTGCAGCGCATTGAGCGGGTCCGTCACCGCAACGACCCGCCGCAGATTCTCGGTGACGTGCGCACGCCAGGCCGGATCGGTCGCGAGCTTGTCCAGCACTTCCTTGCCCGACTCGGCGAAGCCGAGGAGCGCGAGCACCGGCACGGCGAACAGCACCGGCAGCACCAGGCCGCCGATGCGCTTCCAGGCCGGCTTGAGAACCAGCCACGAGTAGAGCCCGACGGCGGCATGGATCCACACGACCATCACCACGCAGAGCTGCTGCAGCGCGTAGCCCGGCGAGAAGCTCCAGTAGACCGCCAGCATCTGGCCGTAGGTCGCGTCGAAGTTCGGCGTCACCTCGCCCGCCATGTGCATCACGATCGCGTGGTTGAGGAGGAGCGGCGGCGTGGCGAGGCCCAGGAAAAGCTGCACCCCATCGGTCTTGCTCATCGCCAGCGAGCGCCGCGTGCTGATCGCGTAGATGCCGAGGGCGATGTGAATGAGCGCCGAGCAGACGAGAAGCCCCTGGCCGAGGGCGCTGCGCCAGGGCCCCATCAGCCAGGGGCGCCAATGCTCCATCGCCGCCAGCGAGTGCATGCCCAGCATCAGGTTGGCCATGTGGCCGGTGACGAACAGCATCAGAACCAGGCCCGTGGCGAGCCTCAGGTTCCGAAGCTTCATACGTTGAAGCGGAAATGCATCACGTCGCCATCGCGGACGATGTAGTCCTTCCCCTCCACGCGCATTTTGCCGGCTTCCTTCGCCCCCTGCTCGCCCTTGTTGGCGACGAAGTCGTCATAGGCGATCACCTCGACGCGGATGAAGCCGCGCTCGAAGTCGGTGTGGATCACGCCGGCGGCTTGCGGCGCGGTGGCACCGGCGCGCACCGTCCACGCGCGCACCTCCTTCGGCCCGGCGGTGAAATAGGTCTGCAGGCCGAGGATCTGATACGCGGCTCGGATCACGCGGTTGAGGCCCGGCTCCTTCATCCCCAGGTCGTCGAGAAAGATTTTCTTGTCGTCGTCGGGCATGTCGGCGATCTGCGATTCGATTGCCGCGCTGATCGGCACGACCGAGGCTTTTTCTCTTTCGGCAAGAGAAATGACTTTCTGCAGAAGCGCGTCCGAGCCCTTCTCGGCGATGTTGGCGACGTACATCGTCGGCTTCATGGTGAGGAGGAAAAGCGGCTTCACCACCGCGTGTTCCTCCTTCGACAGATCGACGCTGCGCGCGGGCCTGCCGGCGTCGAGCGCGACCTGCACCTTTTTCAGCGCCGCCACCAGGCGCACGGCGTCCTTCTCGCCGGTCGTCTGCGCCACCTTGGCGAACTTGGAGATCTGCTTCTCGACCGCATCGAGGTCGGCGAGCGCGAGCTCGGTGTTGATGGTCTCGATGTCCGACACCGGATCGACCTTGCCGGCGACGTGCACCACGTTCGCGTCCTCGAAGCAGCGCACCACGTGCGCGATGGCGTCGGTCTCGCGGATGTTGGCGAGGAACTTGTTGCCGAGCCCCTCGCCCTTCGACGCGCCGGCGACGAGACCGGCGATGTCGACGAACTCGACCACGGCCGGAACGGTTTTCTGCGGCTGGGCGATGCCGGTGATCGCCTCCAGGCGCGGGTCGGGCACCGGCACGATGCCGACGTTCGGCTCGATGGTGCAGAACGGATAGTTCTCGGCGGCGATGCCGGCCTTGGTCAGCGCGTTGAACAGGGTGGACTTGCCGACGTTCGGCAAGCCGACGATGCCGCACTTCAAGCTATTTCTTCCCGAACAGGGATTTCAGGAGGCCACCCGACTTCTGCGGCTCCGGCTTCTTCTCGGGCTCCTTGACCGGCGCTTCCTTCTTCGGCGGCTCTTTCTTCGGCGCGGGCTTCTCTTCCGTGTGCAGCTTGTTCATCGCGCTCTGCATGTCGCCCGCCAGCATCTGCGGCAGCACCTGCAGCGCGCGGTCGATCGCCTGGTCGATCGCCGTCTTGTCTTCGGCCGACGGCTTCTGCAGGACGTAGTCGGCGACCGCGTCCTTGTCGCCGGGATGGCCGATGCCGATGCGCAAGCGCCAGTAGTCGTGCGAGCCGAGGCGCTGCGAGATGTCCTTCAGGCCGTTGTGGCCGGCGATGCCGCCGCCCTGCTTCACCCGCGCGACGCCGGGCGCGAAGTCGAGCTCGTCGTGCACCACCAGCATCTCGTCGGGCTTGATCTTGAAGAAGCCGGCGAGCATCTGCACCGCGCGGCCGCTGCCGTTCATGAAGCTCTGCGGCATCAGCAGGAACGCCTGCTCGTGGCGCCCGACCAGCGCCTGGAACTTGCCGTCCTTGCGCAGCATGACGCCGTTGGCCGAAGCAAAGCGCTCGACCAGCCAGAAGCCGGCGTTATGCCGCGTGCGCTCGTACTCCTTGCCGGGGTTGCCCAGCCCGACCACAAGACGAATCAAAGCGGGCTGCCCAATTACTTCTTCTCTTTCTTCTCGCCCTTGTCGGCGGCGGGCTTCTCGCCAGCCTTCGGCGCGGCCTTGTCGCCGGCCTTCGGTGCTGCCTTGTCGCCGCCTTTTGCAGCGGCACCCTTGTCTGCGCCCTCGGCCGGCGCCTCGCCGTCCTTCGGCGCGGCGGCCTGCTCGGTGGTCGGCACGTCGGCAGCGGACACCGCGGCGGCGGCCTGCGCGGCCTCCTCTTCCTCGGTGATGAGCTGCGGCACGACCACGGTGGCGACCACCGGGTCCTCCGCCTTGTGCATCGACAGCTCGACGCCCTTCGGCAGCGCCAGCTCGCGCACGTGCAGCGACTTGCCCACGGCCAGGTTGGAGAGGTCGACCTCGACGAACTCCGGCAGGTCGGCGGGGAAGCAGACGATGTCGAGCTCGTTCAGGACGTGGTTGACGACGCCGCCCTGCTCCTTCACGCCGGGCGACTTGTCGGCGTTGACGAAGTGCAGCGGCACCTTCATGTGGATCTTCTTGTCCTTGGAGACGCGCTGGAAGTCGATGTGCTGCACCTGCGGCCGGAAGGGATGCATGCTCACCGAGCGCAGCAGCACCTGCTCCTTCGCGCCGCCG
>DATNCP010000093.1:0-4593 GCA_035607175.1 Burkholderiales bacterium | reverse complement strand
TGCCAGCCCGGCGCCTGCGCGAACAGGCTGAACGCCGCGCCCTTGTTGAACACCAGCACCAGGTTGAAGAAATCCGTCACCACGCGCTGCTCGCCGGGCGCGAAAGCCCGCAGCACGATCCATTTCACCATCTGGTCGGCGGCAACGACTGCCGCCGCCAGCGCGAACCAGCGCCTGGCGCTAAGCAAATCGGCGCGGTTCACCCGGTCCCTTCAGGTTGACCTGGCAGCGCCCGCACAGCGCGTCGGCGTTGACGTCGGCGCGGTAGTGCCAGCAGCGGTCGCACTTGGGATGCGCGCTCGGCGTTACTTGCGCAACGACCGGGCCGTCTGCCTTCTGCACCGTAGCGCGCGACGTGATCAGCACGAACCGCAGATCCTCGTGGAGCCTCTCGAGCGAGTCATGGAGGGCGCCGGAAGCTCGGATGTCGACCTCGGCCTGGAGCGACGATCCCAGCTCCTTCGCGATCCTCTTTTCTTCGATCCGCTTCGAAACGATGTCCCTGAACTGCCGCACGTCCGCCCAGGCGTTGAGAATGCCGTCCGGAAGCTTCGCATCCGGAATCCGGTGCAGGGTCTGAAATAGGATGCTGTCGTCCTGCTTCCTGGAGAACACCTGCCAGGCTTCTTCCGCGGTAAACGACAGCACGGGCGCCATCAGCCGCAGCAGGCTGTTGGTGACGTGCCACAGCGCCGTCTGCGCCGAGCGTCTCGCCTTCGAATCGCCGCCGCACGTGTACAGCCGGTCCTTGAGGATGTCGAGATAGAACGAGCCCAGGTCCTCCGAGCAGAATGCCAGCAGCTTCTGCATCCCCAGATGGAACTGGTATTCCTCGTAGTCCTTCGCCACGCCCTGCTGCGTCCTGGCCGTCATCGCCAGCGCGTAGCGGTCGATCTCCACCATCTCCGCGACCGGCACGGCGTGCTTCGCCGGATCGAAATCGGAAGTGTTGGCGAGCAGGAAGCGCAGCGTGTTGCGGATGCGGCGGTAGCTCTCCACCACCCGCTTGAGGATCTCGTCGGAGATCGCCAGCTCGCCGGAGTAGTCGGTGCTCGCCACCCACAGGCGCAGGATCTCGGCGCCGAGCGTCCCCGAGATCTTCTGCGGCGCCATCGTATTGCCGAGCGACTTGGACATCTTGCGGCCGTCGCCGGCGACGACGAAGCCGTGCGTGAGCAGGCTGCGGTACGGCGGGTGCCCGTCGAGCATGCAGGCGGTGAGCAGGGACGAGTGGAACCAGCCGCGGTGCTGGTCGGAGCCTTCCAGGTACATGTCCGCCGGATAGGTCGACTCCGCCTTGTGCGAATTGCGCAGCACGGTGAAGTGGGTGGTCCCCGAGTCGAACCACACATCCAGCGTGTCCTTGCTCTTCTCGTATTCCGGACCGACGTCGGCGGTAAAGCTCTGCCACGCCTCGATGCCACCCTGCGCCACGCGTTGCGCGACCTGTTCGAGCAGCTCGGGCGTGCGCGGGTGCAAGGCGCCGGTCTCCTTGTGCAGGAAGAACGGCATCGGCACGCCCCACTGCCGCTGCCGCGAGAGCGTCCAGTCGGGCCGGTTGGCGATCATGCCGTGCAGGCGCGCCTTGCCCCAGCCCGGGAAGAACTGCGTCCCCTCGATGCCGCGCAGCGCGGTTTGACGCAGAGACTCTCCCTTGATGGGCTTGTCCATCGACGCGAACCACTGCGTCGTCGCGCGCAGGATCACCGGCGTCTTGTGGCGCCAGCAGTGCATGTAGCTGTGGGTGTGCTTCCAATCGACCGCGAGCAGCGCGCCCCTCTCTTCGATGACCTTGACGATCTTCGGGTTGGCCTCCCAGATCGACAGTCCGCCGAACAGAGGCAGTGACGAGGAAAATTTCCCGTCGCCCATCACCGGCGTGAGGATCTCTTCGTCCTTCATGCCGTAGCGCCGGCAGGAGTCGAAGTCCTCGACGCCGTATGCCGGCGCGGAATGGACGATGCCGGTGCCGGTGTCGAGGGTCACGTACTCGCCAAGGTAGACGGGCGATTGCCGGTCATAGAACGGATGCTGGAAGCGGATCTTCTCCAGCGCCCTTCCCTTGCAGGAGGCGACAGTCTTTCCCTCGAGCGAGTACCGCTTCAGGCAGGTTTCCTGGAGGTCGGCGGCGAGAATCAGCAATCCCCTGCTGGTATCGACGAGGTTGTAGACGACCTCGGGATGGACGTTGAGCGCCTGGTTGGAGGGCAGCGTCCAGGGCGTTGTCGTCCAGATCACGGCGAAGCCCGGTTTTTCGATTTTCGTGTTGAACGCCCCAGCCAGCTTCTCTTTTTCGAGAAATGCGAAACCGACGTCGACGGCCGGATCTTTTCGGTCCTCGTACTCCACCTCGGCTTCGGCGAGCGCCGAGCCGCAGTCGAAGCACCAGTTCACCGGCTTGAGGCCGCGGTAGACATAGCCTTTCTCGAGCAGCCTGCCGAGGACGCGGATCTCGTCGGCCTCGTTGCCGTACGCCATCGTCAGGTACGGGTTGTCCCATTCGCCCAGCACGCCGAGGCGCTGGAAGTCCTTTTTCTGGCTGGCGATCTGCTCGGTGGCGAAAGCGCGGCACAGCCGCTGGGTTTCCGCCGGCGGCAGGTTCTTGCCGTGCTTCTTCTCGATCTGCACCTCGATCGGCATGCCGTGGCAGTCCCAGCCCGGGACGTAGCGCGCGTCGAGCCCGGCGAGCGACCTCGACTTCACCACCATGTCCTTGAGGATCTTGTTGACCGCCGTGCCGATGTGGATGTCGCCGTTCGCGTACGGCGGCCCGTCGTGCAGCACGAATGTCGGCCGGCCTTCGGCCCTGGCGATCGTCCGCAAGCGCTTGTAGACGCCCTTCTCGTCCCAATCCTTCACCCATTGCGGCTCGCGCTTGGCGAGGTCGCCGCGCATCGGGAACGGCGTGTCCGGAAGGTTCAGCGTGTCTTTATAGTCAGCCATGGGTCGCGAAGTATTCCTTCGCCTGCGCCGCATCGCGCGCGATCGCGTCGCGCAGCGCGGGCAGGCCGTCGAACTTGCGCTCGTCGCGCAGCTTCTTGTGAAACTTCACCTGGAGGTGCTCGCCATACAGGTCCCGCGTCTCGCCGAACAGATGCACCTCGAGCAGCGGCACTTCGACCGGATTTACCGTCGGCCGCTTGCCGACGCTCGCCACGCCCGGCCCCCGCTCGCCCGCGTCGACCACGTAAATGCCGGAAAGCGGCGACGGATGGCGCAGCACGATGTTCGCCGTCGGGAAGCCGAGCTCGCGGCCGAGCTTGGCGCCGTGAGCCACCCGGCCGCTCAGCGTATAGGGATGGCCGAGCAGGCGCTCGGCGAGCGCGAAGTCGCCGGCCGCGAGCGCGGCGCGGATCGCCGAGCTCGAGACGCGATTGTTTTCGAATTGCACGTCCGGCATCGCTTCGACTTCGAAGCCCCTGTCCTGCAAGGTCGAAAAATCGCCCGCGCGCCGCGCGCCGAAGCGGAAATCGCGCCCCACGAGCAGCCACCGCGCACCGAGCCATTTCTTCAGGACCTCATCGATGAAGCGCCCGGCGTCCAGCGCTGCGAAGCGCGCGTCGAAGCGTGCAATGTGGGTGCGCTGCACGCCTGCCGCGGCGAGCAGCTCCAGCTTGTCGCGCAGCCGGGTGAGCCGCGCGGGCGCCCGATCGCCGGCGAAGAATTCGCGGGGGTGCGGCTCGAAGGTCAGTACGCAGGAGGGCACGCTCAATTCGCGCGCCTTGGCGGTCACCCGCTCGATGAGAGCGCGATGGCCGCGATGCACGCCGTCGAAGTTGCCGATGGTGAGGGCACATCGGCTGCGGGTCGGCTGCAACGAGCCGTGTGTAACCACCATGGACGTCGTTAAAATGTTGAATTATAGTGAAATTATGAAGACCCTAGAAGAGCAGATGAGCTTCTATGCGGCGTATCACCAGGACGCGCGCAACAAGGCGACGCATTTCGTCGGCGTGCCGGCGATCGTGCTCTCGCTGATGATCCCGCTCTCGTGGCTGCGGATCGACGCGGTTTCGGCGGCGATGGTGATCACCGCGGCGCTGCTCGCGTACTACCTGGCGCTCGACGTCTGGCTCGGCCTTGCGATGTGCGTCGTCATGGGCGCGCTGCTCTGGCTGGGGCAGATCCTCGCCGACCAGGGCGCCGTCGCCGGCTGGTCCTGGTTCGCGGCGCTGTTCGTCGGCGGCTGGATCCTGCAGCTCCTCGGCCACGTCTTCGAGGGCCGCAAGCCGGCGCTGGCCGACAACCTGTTCCAGATCTTCGTCGCCCCGATCTTCCTCTGCGCGGAGCTGTTCTTTGCGCTAGGCTACAAGCCGCGACTGCATTCCGCCGTCGAGGAACGCGCGAAACACTTGCGCGCGGCCTGACAAGAAACTGACAACCGGCACTTCATGACACGATGGCTCGCGCTGTCGAGATGGATCGACGCGCTCAATGAGAAGCTGGGCTGGGTCGCCGACTGGCTGGTCCTGCTCTCCTGCCTGATCAGCGCCGCCAACGCCTTCTCGCGCTACGCGTTCAGCATCAGCTCCAACGCCTGGCTGGAGATCCAGTGGTACATGTTCGGCGCGCTGGTGCTGCTCGGCGCTTCCT
>DATNCP010000082.1:0-23663 GCA_035607175.1 Burkholderiales bacterium | reverse complement strand
CCGCTGCGTCACCCGCTCCAGCCGCGCAGATCGGTCAACCGCAAGAACGATTTTCTGGAGATACAAAAAGCGGCTCTGCACAACCTGAGAAGCGTCGATGTACGCCTTCCGCTCGCTCGCCTGATCGCGGTGACCGGCGTGTCCGGATCGGGCAAGTCCACCCTCGCCCGCGACGTACTTTTTGCTTCCCTTCAGGAAAAACAGCCCGTCGGGTGCCGCGTCGTGAAGGGCGCGCAATCCATCGAGCGGGCGCTGGAAGTCGACCAGACGCCGATCGGCAAGACGCCGCGCTCCTGCCCCGCCACCTACGTCGGCTTCTGGGACTCGATCCGGCGCCTGTTCGCCGACACGGCGGAAGCGCGGGTGCGCGGCTGGACCGCGAGCCGCTTCTCCTTCAACACCAAGGGCGGGCGCTGCGAGGGCTGCGAAGGCCAGGGGATCAAGAAGATCGAGATGTCCTTCCTGCCGGACGTGCGCGTCACCTGCGAGGTTTGCAGCGGCGCGCGCTTCAACCCCGAGACGCTCGCGGTCCGGCTGCGCGGCAAGCACGCCGGCGAGGTGCTGGCGATGAGCGTCGACGAGGCGCTGCCGTTCTTCGCCGCGCATCCCTCGATCGAGCGCTGCCTGCGCCTGCTGCAGGACGTCGGCCTCGGCTACCTGACGCTCGGGCAGCAGAGCCCGACGCTCTCGGGCGGCGAGGCGCAACGCATCAAGCTCGTCTACGAGCTGTCGAAGACCTCGTTCCCGAAAACACTGTACGTGCTCGACGAACCGACCGTCGGCCTGCACATGGCCGACGTCGAGAAGCTGATCCGCGTGCTGCACCGCCTGGTCGACGCCGGCCACACGGCGGTCGTGATCGAGCACAATCTCGACGTCATCGCCGAAGCCGACTGGATCATCGACCTCGGGCCGGAGGGGGGCTCCGGCGGCGGGCGCGTGGTGTTCGCCGGGGCGCCGGAAGAGATGAAGACCGGGCACACCGGCAAGGCGCTGTCCTCATTTCTCGCGCAACGGCGGTAGCCCTGATGGTGGCGGCGCCGGTGCTCTGGAGCACCGCCGGCGTCGTCACGCGCCACCTCGAGCGCGCCGGCGCCTTCGAGCAGGTCTTCTGGCGCAGCCTGTTCGCGAGCATCTTCGTGCTTGGTTTTCTCTCGGTCCGGAAATCCAATCCCTGGCGCGCCGTGCGCGCCGCCGGCTGGCCCGGCGTCGTCTCGGGCCTGATGTGGGCGGTCATGTTCACCGCCTTCCTCTTCGCCCTCTCGCTGACGACCACCGCGAACGCGCTCGTCGTCATGAGCGTCAGCCCGCTCCTCACCGCGGTCGTCGCGCGGATTTTCCTCAGCGACCCGGTGCCGGCGCGCACCTGGCTCGCCGCCGGCGCCGCAGCGATCGGCATCGGCTTCATGTTCGGTTTCTCGCTGGAAAAGCACTTCCTCGGGATGGCGATCGCCCTCCTCATCCCGGTCGCCTCCGCGATCAACGTCGTGGTGCTGCGCGCGAGCGCCGCCAAGCTCGACCTCGTGCCCGCGGTGATGCTCGGCGGCGCCCTTTCCAGCCTGCTCGCGTTTGCCTTTTCGTCCGACTTCTCGGCGACGCCGCGCGATCTCGCGCTGCTCGCTTTCCTCGGCCTCTTCCAGCTCGGACTGCCCTGCATGCTGCTCGTGATCGCGAGCCGCACGCTCCCCGCGCCGGAGATCGCCCTGCTCGGGCTCCTCGAGGTGGTGCTCGGACCGTTGTGGGCATGGCTCGGCGCGGGCGAGACCCCGGCGGGAGCCACCCTGGCCGGCGGCGCCGTGGTACTCGCCGCCCTCGCGCTCAACGAGCTCGGTTCGCTGCGGCGCAGCGGTGAATAGCACACACCCCGGCCGCTCGCTCCGGGTGTAATGTTCCCCACGCAACACACCGCAGCACTACAACTGCAGCACACAACCGCAGTAAGGGGGAATCATGAGAAAGTCCGCAAGGCAACTCCTGTTGGGGGCCGCCGGCCTCGCCCTCGCTTCGTCTGCCGTGGCACAGGACGCGAATACCGTTCGCGCCAGCGCGATCTGGAATCCGGTCGCCACCGGCTATGCCGTCGAGTACGAGCGCCTGCTGGGCAAGAGCGTATCGATCGGCCTGCGCTACGCAAGCTTCAACTACGAATGGAAGGACGAGCCGTACGTCGAAGAGGGCGACACGAAGGGCTTCGATCTCACCGGCCGCTACTACTTCTCGGGTGAAGGCTTCAAGGGCCTGTACATCGGCGCGGCGATCGGCAGCTACAAGTCCGACTGGACGTGGCGAGAGCCGGGCAGCACACCTGCCGCGGGCAGCGGCTCCACCAGCTCGATCCACTACGGCGGCACGGTGGGCTACAAGTACTTCTTTTCCCGCAATTTCTACGTGGACGGCTTCGCCATCTTCGGCACGTGGGCGGGCAGCGGCAAGGACAACACCGGCACCAAGGAAAGCGAGCTCGGCGCGTACGTCGGCGTCGGCGCAGGCCTCGGCGTCACGTTCTAGAAGCGCATTGCGCCGGCGGCGCGGCTACCTGAGCTGGCCGCCGGCGATCACGATCACCAGCGCGACGACCAGCAGCACCGCACCGAAAAGCGCGCTCGACAGCAGCACCACCCCGAGCCCTTTCAGGTAACCGATCGAACGGCCCTCCGCGTCGGTGAGGAAATAACCGTAGAGCGCACTTGCGAGTGCCAGTGCCACGGCGAGCGAGAGCGCGCTCTGCCCGGTCTCGCCGAGATGAGTCAGCACCGGGTAGAGCGCTGCATGCACCACGATCAGCGCGCCGCCCGAGATCAGGGCCATCATGAATGCCGCGCCGAACGACAGCCGCTTCTTGATCAGGATGCGGTTGCCGAGCTGGATGAACGGCACCTCGAGCAGCGCGCCGATCGGCAGCAGGAGAACGCTCTTGCCGAGCGAGATCAGGAAATCCATCGATCGCCCCCTCCCAACGGGGCCATGGCAACCCAAGCCGGTGTCTTATCCAATTGTCGTGTATAATCTTTTTCCAAGCTTCTGTTACGCGCATTTCCGGTTAGCGTTCCAGTCCGTTTTCCCGGTCCATCCTGGACCCGAATAACAAGCTAAGAATCGCACCAGCCTGAACCGGTCGTAGGGCGAAGCCCTCCCCAGGCCAAGTGCAGGAGAAAGTCATTACTACGTCGTTTGATTCCCTCGGCCTCAAGGCCGAGCTGCTTCGTGCTGTAACCGAACAGGGCTATACCGAGCCCACCCCCATTCAAGCCCAGGCAATCCCGGTGGTACTCGCCGGCAAGGACCTGCTCGGCGCCGCCCAAACCGGCACCGGCAAGACCGCGGGCTTCACGCTTCCCCTGCTCCAGCTGTTGAGCACAAAGGCGAACGGCAGCCATTCGCCGGCGCGGCACCCGGTGCGCGCGCTGATCATCACGCCGACGCGCGAGCTCGCCGCCCAGGTCGAGGAAAGCGTCCGCACCTACGGAAAATACGTGCAGCTGAAATCGTGCCTCGTGTACGGCGGCGTCGGCATGCAGCCGCAGGTCGATGCGCTGCGCCGCGGCGTCGACGTGCTCGTCGCCACGCCCGGCCGCCTGCTCGACCACGTGCAGCAGAGGACGGTCGATCTGCGCCAGGTCGAGATCCTCGTCCTCGACGAGGCCGACCGGATGCTCGACATGGGCTTCATCCACGACATCCGCAAGATCCTCGCCCTCCTGCCGGCGAAGCGGCAGAACCTGCTCTTCTCCGCGACCTTCCCCGACGAGATCCGCAAGCTCGCTTCCTCCTTCATGCACAGCCCCGTCACCGTCGAAGTCGCCCGGCGCAACACGCCGGCCGAGCTGGTGGCGCAGGTCGCGCACCCGGTCGACGGCGTGCGCAAGCGCGAGCTTCTCGCGCATCTCGTGAAGACGAACGACTGGAAGCAGGTGCTGGTGTTCGTGCGCACCAAGCACGGCGCCAACCGCCTCGCGCAGCAGCTCACGCGCGAAGGCGTGCACTCCGACGCGATCCACGGCAACAAGGCGCAGAACGCGCGCACGCGCGCCCTCGCCGAATTCAAGGACGGCCGCACCCGCGTCCTGGTCGCCACCGACATCGCCGCGCGCGGCCTCGACATCGAGGCGCTGCCGCACGTCGTCAACTACGACCTGCCCCACGTCGCCGAAGACTATGTGCACCGGATTGGCCGTACCGGCCGGGCCGGCGCGGAAGGCGAAGCGGTGTCGTTCGTGAGCGCCGAGGAACGGCCGCTGATGGCCGCGATCGAAAGGCTCATGAACCGCAAGGTGGAGCAGAAAACCATCCAGGGCTTCGAGCCCGGCACGCGGAGCGCGCATCCCTCCCCGGAGGAGCCGCACCGGCAGAGACAGCAGCAAAGACAACGGCGGCCGCAGCAGCAGCAACGGCAGCCGCAACGCCACGGGCAAGCGCAGCGTCAAGGCCAGCCGCAGCGCCAGGGTCAGCCGCAACGCCAGGGCCAGCCGCAGCGCCAGGGCCAGCCGCCGCGTCACCGGCATGCCCAGGCGTCCGAATATCGTCGCCTGCCGGCGCCGATCGCCGCGGAGCACGAAGCCCAGCTTCGCGAAGCGCGTGCGCGTGCAGCGCTGGACGAGCCGTACGAGCCGCAAGCCCAGCCCCGCGCCGAGCCCCGCTCGGAGCCGAGGGTGTCCCAGCGTGTTCCGCGCCGCAGTTTCCTGCTCGGCGGGAGCAAATAGGCACGTCACTTGCTGCCATGGAGTATCTCAACGGAGGACTCCATGAACGTGCATCAGCTCAGAAGGTGGTCTGACAGGGTCGACGGCGGCCTGCGGAGCACTGGCGAAGTCGCCAAGAACGGCTTCAACACCGTCTACAACAAGGCGATGAACAGTCCCCGGGCGACGGCCGCCGTCATGCTCGGCACCGGCGTCGCGGCCGCGCTGCTCTGGCTCGCGAACCGCAACGGTACATTCTCGGCGCAGCACGCCAAGACCCTCGGCCGCGCCCGCCGCGAACGGCTGAGCTCGCGAAAATCGCGCTCCGCCAAGCCGTAACGCGCGCTAGCT
Source organism: Burkholderiales bacterium (assembly GCA_035607175.1). Classification (GTDB taxonomy): domain Bacteria; phylum Pseudomonadota; class Gammaproteobacteria; order Burkholderiales; family SG8-39; genus SCGC-AG-212-J23. The sequence goes on along the minus strand of DATNCP010000082.1, from coordinate 18,633 downwards.
CTTCGGCAGCCCGAATTGCAGCAGCAGGAGAAGGAAGACGATGGCGCCTAGCACGGCGCACGCCGTCCTCCAGAAGGCCACCGGATTGCGCGCGATGAGCGGCGCGCTGCGCAGCAGTTCCGCATTCGGGTGGCGCAGGTCGTAGACGAACTCCGATAGCGCCTCGTAGCGCTCGAGGGGCTCGGCGTGGACCGCCTTCCTGAGCGCCGCGTCGATCCATGGCGGGATGTCGCGCTGCTCGTCCAGCAGCGTGGCATACCGGAGCTTTCGCTGGGCCGCACGCGTCCGCACCCTGGCGGCCTCCGCGCCATAGGGCAACTGCCCCGAAAGCATCTGGTAGGCGATGACGCCGAGCGAATACAGGTCCGCGCGCTCGCTCCCCGGTTCCCCGACGAAATATTCCGGCGCCGTGTACTGCAGCGTGCCGAGGATCCTGGAGGGCTCGTCCGGCGACGCCTGCTCGTCCACGCCCGCCACGCTGACCGAGCCGAAGTCGATGATCTTCACCGTCCCGGTCTTGTCGATCATGATGTTCTCGGGGCGCAGGTCCTGGTGCAGCATTTCCATGCGATGGAACGCCTGCAGGCCGCGGGCGATCTGCTCGACGATGCCGCGCACGGTCTCGAGGTCGGGCCGCGGGTTATCCCTCATCCACTGCGCGAGGCTCTGGCCCTCCACGTATTCCATCGCGACGTACAGGAAGCGGCGTTCGCGCGTGCGCGGATAGGGCTTCAGCACGTGCGGGCTGTTCAGGCGCCGCGCGATCCATTCCTCCAGCATGAAGCGCTCGAGGAGCTCCGGGTCGCCCTGCAGGTCGGCGGCGGGCGTCTTCAGCACCACGCGCCCGCCGGTTTCGAGATCCTCGGCCAGGTAGAGATGGCTGCGCGCCGAGGCATGGATTTCGCGCACGACGCGGTAGCCGTCGATCTCGGCGCGCGCTTCGAGCAACGGCGGCGGCGCGAGCCGCGCCAGCTGCTGCTGCAGGCCGCCTCCCTCCGGCAGGTCCTCGACCGACACGATCTGCACGGTCAGGTTGTCCGCGCTGCCGCGGCGGTAGGCCTCGGCGACGATCGCGCGCGCCGCGCCGTCCAGGTCGCCGCGCGCTTCGCGGATCGCCCGGGAGACGAACCCGGCGTCGACATGCTCGTAGACGCCGTCGGTGGCGAGCACGAACACGTCGCCGCGCTCGATTTCCAGCGCGCGGTAGTCGATCTCGAGCTGGGAATTGAAGCCGACGGCCCGGCTCAGGTAGCTCTCGTCCTGCGCCACCCGGACGCGATGGTCCTGCGTCAGCTGCTCCAGCGCATCCCCCTGCAGCCGGTGAACCCGCGTGTCGCCGACGTGGAACAGGTGCGCGGTGCTCCCCTTCAGCACCAGCCCGCTCAGCGTGCAGACGTAGCCGCGGTCCTTGTCGTAACGGAAAGCGCTGTCGCAGGTACGCGAGTGCAGCCAGGAATTGGCTGCCGCGAGCACGCGGTCCGCGGACTTCTTCACCGACCAGGTCTCCGACGTGGAGTAGTAATCGTCGAGGAAGGCCATCACGGCGAATTCGGCGGCCACCTGGCTCACGTCGCTCGAGCCGATGCCGTCGGCGAGCGCGATGGCGATGCCCTTGGCGGACAGTTGCGGCTCCGCCGGGACGCGGAAGCCGTAGAAGTCCTGGTTGACCGCCTTGCGGCCGCGGTCGGAGTGCTGCCCGACCGCGACCTTCAGCCGCGGTTCAGGCAGCGCGTCGGAGAACATTCTGCTGCTTCGGCGCCGTCTTCACGTGCGTGGCGTACAGCGTCAGGCCGGTGAACGACAGGCCGCCGACGAGGTTGCCCAGCACCGTCGGGATCTCGTTCCACAGCAGGTAGTCGATCCACGTGAAGTGCGCGCCCAGCAGCAGGCCCGAGGGAAACAGGAACATGTTCACGATCGAGTGCTCGAACACCATGTAGAAGAACACCATGATGGGCATCCACATCGCGAGCACCTTGCCGGTCACGTTGGTGGAGATCATCGCCCCCACCACCCCGGTGGAGACCATCCAGTTGCAGAGCATGGCGCGCACGAAGAGCGTGAGCATGCCGGCCATCCCGTACTTCTCGTAGCCGAGCGTCCGGTTCTCGCCGATCACGCCGATGGCCTTGCCGACCGCGTTCGGCTCGGTGGAGAAGCCGTAGGTGACGTAGATCGCCATGAACACCGCGACCGTGAAAGCGCCCGCGAAGTTGCCGCAGAACACCAGGCCCCAGTTCCTCAGCACCCCCTTGAGCGTGACGCCGGGGCGCCTGTCGATCAGCGCCAGCGGGCACAGCACGAATACGCCGGTGAGCAGGTCGAACCCGAGCAGGTAGAGGATGCAGAAACCCACCGGGAACAGGATCGCGCCGACCAGCGGCTGCCCGGTGCTGACGGTGATGGTGATGGCGAACCAGGCGGCCAGCGCCAGGATGGCGCCGGCCATGTAGGCGCGGATCAGCGTGTCGCGCGTCGCCATGAAGACCTTCGCTTCTCCGGCGTCGACCATCTTGGTGACGAATTCCGACGGCACTAAGTACGACATGGGCTTTCTCCCGTTTTAAGAATTTGGATGTCCGCGCCCTCGACCTGTGCCCGGTAAACCGGGACACTCACCGATGGGTCCTCGATGCAGCGTCCCGTCAGGAGGCTGAAATGCTGCTTGTAGACCGGCGAGGCGACGACCAGCTCGCCGTTGAGGTCGCCGACGATGCCGCGCGAAAGCACGTTCGCGCCGGAGAAGGGGTCGCGATTGCCGATGGCATAGATTTTCCGGTCGATGCGAAAAACAGCGACCTGTTCTCCGCCGACCAGCGCGCAGACTCCGCCGTTGTCCAGAATTTCTTCCACATGACAGATCCTCATGCGGGGATCGCCTGGCCACGCTCTGCGACGAACACCACACCGCTGTCGGGCTCGTCGCTGTTCACGAAATGGCGGAAGCGCGCGAGGATCTCCGGCGTCTCGAGCGCGTTCTTCCATTCGCAGGCATACGTGGCGACGTGGCGCTGCATGTCGGCCTCGAGCTCGGCGCCGATGCCGAGCGAGTCCTCGCAGACCACCTTGCGCACGTAGTCGATGCCGCCCTCGAGGCTCTCCAGCCAGGTGCTGGTGCGCTGCAGGCGGTCCGCAGTACGGATGTAGAACATGAGGAATCGGTCGATGAAGCGGACCAGTTCTTCATCCGACAAGTCTCTTGCCAGCAGGTCGGCGTGGCGCGGCTTCATGCCGCCGTTGCCGCAGACGTAAAGGTTCCAGCCCTTCTCCGTGGCGATGATGCCGACGTCCTTGCCCTGCGCCTCCGCGCACTCGCGCGTGCAGCCCGATACCGCCATCTTCAGCTTGTGCGGCGCGCGCAGGCCGCGGTAGCGGTTCTCGATGTCGATCGCCAGGGTCACCGAGTCCTGCACGCCGAAGCGGCACCAGGTGCTGCCGACGCAGGACTTCACCGTGCGCAGCGCCTTGCCGTAGGCGTGTCCCGACTCGAAGCCGGCCTCCACCAGCTCCTTCCAGATCAGCGGCAGCTGCTCGACCCGCGCGCCGAAGAGATCGATGCGCTGCGCGCCGGTGATCTTCGTGTAGAGACCGTACTTCTTCGCCACCTGGCCCAGCACCATCAGCTTCTCGGGCGTGATCTCGCCGCCCTGCACGCGCGGCACGATCGAGTAGGTGCCGTTCTTCTGCAGGTTGGCGAGGAAGCGATCGTTGGTGTCCTGCAGCGGCGCGTGCTTCGGCTTCAGGATCATCTCGTTCCAGCATGAGGCGAGGATGGAGGCCACTGCCGGCTTGCAGATGTCACAGCCTTTCCCTTTTCCAAACCTTCCAATCAGGTCTGCAAAGGTCTTCAGGGAATTTATTTTCGTCAGGTGAAAAAGCTCCTGACGCGAGTGCGGGAAGTGCTCGCACAGGTGGTTGCTCACTGCCACGCCGCGCTTCTTCAGCTCCGCGTCGACGATGGACTTGGCGAGCGGCCCGCAGCCGCCGCAACTGGTTGCCGCCTTTGTTCTTGCTTTCAGTGAAGAAAGAGACTTGCAACCCTCCTTGACTGCCGCGCAGATCTGACCCTTGGAAACGTTGTTGCAGGAGCAGATGAGCGCCGAGTCGGGCAGCATGTCCACGCCGATGCCCTTGCCGCTCCCGGTGCGAATCGGGAGGATCAGCTCCTCCGGGTGCGCCGGGATCGGCATGCCGTTCAGCACGACCTGCAGCAGCGGCCCATAGTCGCTCGTGTCGCCGACCAGGATCGCGCCGAGCAGCTGCTTGCGATCGGCCGAGACGACGAGCTTCTTGTAGACGATCTCGTCGGTGTAGACGTAGCTCACCGCGCCGGCGGTACCGGCATGCGCGTCGCCGATCGAGGCGACGTCGACGCCCATCAGCTTGAGCTTGGTGCTCAGGTCGGCGCCGAGGAACTGCACGTTCGATTCGCCGGCGATGTTGCGCGCGGCCACCTCGGCCATCTGGTACCCGGGCGCGACCAGGCCGAAGACGCGTCCGTCCCAGAGCGCGCATTCGCCGATCGCGTAGATGTCCGGGTTGCTGGTGCGGCAGTGCGAGTCGATCCGGATGCCGCCCCGTTCGCCGACCGCAATCCCGGCCGCGCGCGCCAGCTCGTCGCGTGGGCGGATCCCGGCGGAGAAGATCACCAGGTCGGTTTCCAGACTGGTTCCATCCGCAAAGACCAGTTTCTGCCTGCGGACGGTCCCCTCCGTGATCTCCTTCGTCGTCTTCTGGAGGTGAACCTTCGCCCCAAGCGCCTCGATCTTCTTCCTCAACAGCCGGCCGGCGGAATCATCGAGCTGCACCGCCATCAGCCGCGAGGCGAACTCGACGACGTGGGTCTCGAGGCCGAGATCCTTGAGCGCCTTCGCCGCCTCCAGCCCGAGAAGCCCGCCGCCGATCACCACGCCGACTTTCGAGCGCTGCGCGGTGGCGGTAATCGCTTCCAGGTCCTCGATGGTGCGATAGACGAAGCAGTCGCGGCGGTCGTGGCCGGCGACCTTCGGCACGAACGGAGACGAGCCGGTGGCGAACACCAGCTTGTCGAAGGCGACCTCGCGGTAGCGCGCCGAGCGCAGCACCTTGCGCACCGGATCGATCGACTGCACCGCGTCGTTCAGCCGCAGCGTGACGCGCGCTTTCTCGAAGAACTCCTTCTTCGCCACGCTGAGATCGGCCGCCGACTTGCCGGAGAAGAAGCTGGTGAGCTGCACGCGGTCGTACGCCGGACGCGGCTCTTCGCAGAAGACGGTGACTTCGTGCTCGCCGCGCTTCGCGAGCTGCTCGAGGAAGCGCTGGCCGACCATGCCGTTGCCGATGACGGCGATCTTCATGCGGCTTTCCTTTGCGCCTGGGCAACGCGGGCAAAACGCACCACTTCGCCGACGATGACGAGCGCCGGCCCCTGGAATTCCCGCGCGGAAAGGGTGCCGAGCGTCGCGACCTGCTGGCGCTGCGTCTTCAGCGTCCCGTTCTCGATGACGCAGGCCGGCGTGTCCGCCCGCATCCCCGCGGCGAGCAGCCCGGCGACGATCCCCGGCAGGTTCTTCAGCCCCATGTAGAACACCAGGGTGGTGCCGCCAGCGACGAGCGCCGGCCAGTTCGGCGCCGCGCCGTCTTTCGTGTGCGCGGTGACGAAGGTGACGCCGCGCGCCACTTCGCGGTGCGTGACCGGAATGCCGAGCATTGCCGGGACGCCGATGCCGGCGGTGATGCCGGGGATGATCTCGACCTCGACGCCGGCGGCCTCGAGCACCGCCAGCTCTTCCGCGCCGCGGCCAAAGACGAAGGGATCGCCGCCCTTCAGGCGCGCCACGATTTTTTCTCTCGAATAGAGAACCAGAAGCTTTTCGATGAACGCCTGCGGCGTGGACTTGCAGCCGCCGCGCTTGCCCACCTCGATGATCCGGGCGTCGGAGCGCGCGTGCGCCAGGCAGCCGCGGCTCACCAGCTCGTCGATCAGAACCACGTCAGCGCTCCCCAGCGCGCGCGCCGCCTTGAGCGTCATCAGCTCCGGGTCGCCGGGTCCTGCGCCGATCAGAAAGACCTTGCCCATCGTCGCGCGTACTTCGCAACCTCTATGCCATGCGCATTTCCTTGGTTTTAAGGGCTTTTTCCATGTCCCGGCGCACTATTGCAGTGCACCAAAACCGGCCGCGCACCATCCTGCATCGCTTCGGCGAGGAAGGCATAGGTCGCCCACCAGGCGCCCTTGACCTCCGGCGTGAAGGCCTCGCCGAGGCATTTCTCCAGCATCCAGATGAGCGAGGTGCCGACCAGCTCGTAGTGGCGGCGCTCGACGCCGTAGCCGGCGTGGCGCTCGCCGAGCTGGCGCACGGCGAGCCGGATGCGTTCCGGCCGCGACAACATCCCGACCGCGACGCTCATCATCGCGGTGAGGTTGCGGCCCTGCTCGATCATGTCGTTCTTGAACAGTCCGCGCACCGCCGGATCGAGGCTGAAGAGCTTGCCGTAGAAAAGCTCGGCCGCCGTGTCTCCCACCGGCAGCACGACGCGCCAGCTCTTCTGCACGAGTTGGACTTGCTCGGGCGTCATCGACTCGTCTTCGCAAAGCCCATGCCATGCGATTTCCGGCGCAAAAGCGGGATTTGTGACTGATTCCGCACTGCCGTGAGGCGCCGGGGCGGCGCGATGCACCAACTAGAATTACGGGATGCGAGAGCCACAAGCGAAAGCAATTCACCTCAAGGACTACGCCCCGCCCGCCTTCAAGGTCGAGACCGTCGAGCTCGACATCGACATCCGCGCCGACGATGCGATCGTCAAGGCGAAGCTGCAGATCAAGCGCTACGCCGCGGGACCTCTGGTCCTCGACGGCGACGAGCTCGAGTTGCAATCCGTCACGCTGAACGGAAGGCTTCTTGGGAAAAAAGATTTTTCTCTTGAGGCCGAGAAGCTGACCATTGCCGGCGTTCCGGACGCGTTCGAGCTGGAAACGGTCACGCGCATCGTCCCGCAGAAGAACACCAAGCTCGAAGGGCTGTACGCGACGAAGAACGGCTTCGTCACCCAATGCGAGGCGCAGGGCTTCCGCCGCATCACCTGGTATATCGACCGGCCGGACGTGATGGCGAAGTTCACGACCACCGTGCGGGCGAGGTATCCGGTGCTGCTGTCGAACGGAAACCTGGTCGCCTCGGGTCCCGGCTGGGCGAAGTTTCACGACCCCTTCCCCAAGCCCTGCTACCTGTTCGCGCTGGTCGCAGCCAACCTGGAGGTGCTGCGGGAGAAGAACCTCTACGTCTACGTCGAGCCGGGCAAGCTCGACCAGGCCGGCTGGGCGATGGACTGCCTGAAGCGCGCCATCGCCTGGGACGAGAAGCGCTTCGGCCTGAAGCTCGACCTCGACGAGTACCGCATCGTCGCGGTCGGCGACTTCAACTCCGGCGCGATGGAGAACAAGGGCCTCAACATCTTCAATACCAAGTACGTGCTCGCCTGCGCCGAGACCGCGACCGATGTCGACTACCTCAATATCGACCGCGTCGTCGCGCACGAGTACTTCCATAACTGGACCGGCAACCGCGTCACCTGCCGCGACTGGTTCCAGCTCTCGCTCAAGGAAGGGCTGACGGTGTTCCGCGACCAGGAATACGGCGCCGACACCTACTCGCGCGCGGTGACGCGCATCCAGGAGGTGCGCAGCCTGCGCGCCGCCCAGTTTCCCGAGGACGCCGGGCCGATGGCGCACCCGGTACGGCCGCAGTCGTACATGGAGATCCGCAACTTCTACACCATGACCGTGTACGAGAAGGGCGCGGAGGTGGTGCGCATGCAGCACGCGCTGCTCGGCGAAGAGAAGTTCCAGGCCGGGATGCGGCTCTACTTCAAGCGCCACGACGGCCAGGCGGTGACCTGCGACGACTTCGTGCAGGCGATGCAGGACGCCTCGGGCGTCGATCTCTCCCAGTTCCGCCGTTGGTACGACGTCGCCGGCACGCCGGTGCTGGATGTTTCCAGTTCTTTCGAAAAGAATCTCTTTACGCTGCGGGTGAAGCAGTCGATGAACCCGCCGTTCCACATTCCGTTCGCGGTGAAGATCGGCGGCGAAGAGAAGGTCCTCTCGCTGAAGAAATCGGCGGAGGAATTTGTCTTCCGGGCGAAGGAGAAACCCGTTCCATCGCTGCTCCGCGGCTTCTCGGCGCCGGTGATCCTCAACTACCCGTACACCGAGGACGAGCTGCTGCACCTGATGGCGAAGGACGACGACGCGTTCAACCGCTGGGAGGCTGCGCAGCGCCTCGCCACGACGACGATCCTGGAGAAGGACGGCGTGCCCTCGCCCGCCTTTCTCGCCGCGGCGAAGAACGTGCTCGGCGGTCCCGACCCCGCGTTCGCCGCCGAGGTGCTCAGCCTGCCGGCGGAGACCTTCCTCGCCGAGCAGATGGCGGTTGTCGATCCGGATCGGTTGCATGCGAATCGGAATTCCCTGCGACGCGCGCTCGCCTCAGGCCTGAAGGAGCAGTTGAGGAATTGCTACGAGAGACTGAAAAGCAAGGGACCCTATTCACCCGACGCCGAGTCGTCGGGAAAGCGCTCGCTGAAAAACCTGTGCTTGAGCTATCTCGGCGAAATCGGCATGTCGGCGCTCGTCCACGAGCAGTTCAAGGGCGCGGATAACATGACCGACGCCATGGCCGCCCTGACCACGCTCGCGAACCTCGACTGCCCGGAGCGGCAGCCGGCGCTCGAGGCCTTCTACGCGAAATGGAAGGACGAGCCGCTGGTGGTCGACAAGTGGCTCGCGGTCCAGGCGAGCTCGCGTCTGCCCGGTACGCTTTCCAGGGTCAATGCGCTCCTGGGGCACGCAGCGTTCGACCTGAAGATTCCCAACAAGGTGTACGCGCTAATTCGCACCTTCTGCGCCAACCACGTACGCTTCCACGCCGCAGATGGCACGGGCTACGACTTCCTCGCCGCCCAGGTCCTGGCGCTCGACAAGCTGAACCCGCAGGTCGCGGCGAGGATGGCGAGGGGCTTCGACCGCTGGAAGAAATTCGACGCACAAAGGAAAGCTCGCGCGCGGGCCGCTCTGGAGCGGGTCCGCGACGCCGAGGGGTTGTCCAGGGACGTCGCGGAGATCGTCGGCAAGGCGCTCGCCTGAGCGCCGACGACGACAAGCGCGCGCACCCGCGCCGGGTGCTGCCGGCGACGGTCTCGTTGCGCTGCGAGATGCGCGTCGGCGCGCTCACCCTCGAAGCCGCCGTGGTCGACATCAGCCTCGGCGGCATGGGCACGCTGGTCTACGACTCGCGCGTGCGCCTCGAGCCCGGGATGCGCATCGAGCGCGCCCGCGTCCTGCACGAGAACAGCGGGCCGGTGAGCGTCGACCTCGAGATCAGCAACGTCTCCGCGGTCGTCGATCGCGACGGCCGGCCGGCGAACCGCGCCGGCTGCATCATCCGCGGCTCGCGCGAGACCCTGGAAGAGCTGGTGCTGATGTTCATTTCCGACCTCGGCGAGCCGTGACGCCCTGCGCAACGCTCAGCTGCCGCCTTTGAGTTTTCGCTGCACGCGCTGATCGAACTTGGCGACGTTGACCACGACCCTCTCGTGGACGCCGTCGCCGATGAGGTCGACCTCGTCCTTGACGGTGACCGCGAAGCGGATGGTCCGCCCGTTGACCGCCGTCACCTCGGCGAGCGCCCTCGCCTTCATTCCCACCGGCGTGGCGGCGATGTGGCGCACGTTCAGCAGGGTGCCGAGGCTCTGGGTGCCTTCCGGCAGGTGATCCTCGATCGCGGCGAGCGCCGCGGCCTCGATGAGGTTGATCATCACCGGGGTGGCGAGCACATGCACGCGGCCGCTGCCGATGCTCGGCGCGGTGTGCTCTTCGCCGACCACCAGCTCGGACGTGCCCGTCATCCCGGGATGGATGTCCACCCCGGGATGGTAGCGGCAAACTGCGGGACTACCGCTTCTGCCCGTCGTGCTTCTGGCGGTAGATGCGCTTGCTCTGCCGGTTCTCGGCGCTCTGCACGCGCTGCTGGTCCTTCGCGCTGACGTTGCCGTCGGCGCCGGCGCGCGCTTGCCGCTTCGCCGTCTGCGCCTCGCCACCCTCCAGCCTGCCGGCCTCGCGCGTGGTCAGGCTGCCCGACTGCACGCCCTGCTGGATGCGCTGCTGCTGGTTGACGTTGCGTTGCACGTCCGCCTGCATGCGCTGCGAGGAAGCCGAGCTGGGGTTGCCGGTCTGCGCGTCGTGCTTCTCGCGGTAGATATCGCGGCTCACCTGGTTCTGCTCGCGCGCTAGGCGCGCTTTCTCCGCCGGCGACAGGTTGCCGTCGCGCATGGCGCGCGCCTGGTCGCGCTGCACCTTGGCCTCTTCGTTCTCGAGGCGCGCCGCTTCGCGGGTGCTGAGCTGGCCCGACTGCAGGCCCTGCTCGATGCGCTGCTGCTGGTTGACGTCGCGCTGGACGGTGCCGGCGCCGGCCTGCGCGAATGCGCCGGTGGAGAACGCGAGGCCGAGCGCGGCAGTAAGGATGGTTTTCTTCATTGGTCCTTCCCTTTCACGAAATGAACGACGAAGCCTATTTAACGCCGCCCCCCGGTTACGGTTCCATCACCGCGGCGTAATTTCCGTAACAACTTGTATCATCCGGCGCATGTCGCCTCCCAGCGTCGTCATCGTCGGTTGCGGCTTCGGCGGTCTCTGGGCGGCGCAGGGACTTGCGCGAGCGGCGGTCGGCGTGACCGTGATCGATCGCACAAACCACCACCTGTTCACCCCGCTCCTCTACCAGGTCGCGACCGCGGGGCTTTCGGCGCCGTCGATCTCGGCGCCGATCCGCCACATCCTGGAGCGGCAGAAGAACGCGACGGTGCTGCTCGGCGAGGTCAGGCAGATCCTTCCGGGCGAAAAGAAACTGCTCCTCGAGGACGGTACCCCCGTCGCCTACGACTACCTCGTCGTGGCGAGCGGCACGACCAACAACTACTTCGGCAATGACGCCTGGGCGCTGTTCGCACCGGGCCTGAAGACGCTCGAAGATGCGCTCGACATCCGCTCGCGCATCCTGCTCGCCTTCGAGCGCGCCGAGCGCGAGGCCGATCCCGCGCGGCGCTCGGCTTGCCTCACGTTCGTCGTCATCGGCGGCGGCGCGACCGGCGTCGAGCTGGCCGGCACGCTGGCGGAGATCGCGCGGCACACGCTGAAGGGCGAGTTCCGCCGCATCGATCCGACCCGGGCGCGCGTGGTACTGGTAGAAGGCACCGATCGGGTCCTGCCGCCCTATACGCCGGACCTCTCCGAGAAGGCGCGCCTGCAGCTCGAGCGGCTCGGCGTCACGGTCTGGCTGAACAAGCGGGTCACTTCGCTCGACGCGGGCGGCGTCACGCTCGGCGCTGAGCGGCTGGAAGCAAGGACGATCATCTGGGCCGCGGGCGTCGCGAGCTCGCCGCTCGGCCGCTCGCTCGGCGCGCCGCTGGATCGCGCCGGACGGGTGCAGGTCGCGCCCGACCTTTCTGTCCCGGGCCATCCCGAGGTTTTCGTCGTCGGCGACCTCGCCGGCGTGGCCGGCGTGCCCGGCATCGCGCCCGCCGCCAAGCAGATGGGACGCCATGCGGCCCTGAACATCAGAAAAACCCTGGAAGGCAAATCGAGGATCGCGTTTCGCTATCGAGACTATGGCCAGCTGGCGACCATCGGCCGCAACGCGGCGGTGGCGATGCTCGGGCGCCTGCACCTCTCCGGTTATCCGGCCTGGCTCACCTGGCTCGTCGCGCACATCTACTTCCTGATCAATTTCCGCAACCGGCTCGCGGTGCTGATCGACTGGGCCTGGTCGTACTGGACCTACAACCGCGGCGCGCGGATCATCATCAAGGGTCCCGGGTAATTCGGGGTCAGGGTCGCAATTCCGCGAGCTGCGCGATGGAATTACGACCCTGACCCCGAATTCCAGAGCCACGCAGCACCGCGTACGCCGCTCGCGTCGCCGTAGACGGGTGGTACGAGACGCGTCGCCACGGTGTTCGAGAAGATGTAGCTCCCCCAGATGCGCGGCACCTCGGTGTAGAGGCTGGGCAGGTTCGAAAGCCCGCCGCCGAGCACGATCACCTGCGGATCGAGGATGTTGATCACGCCGGCGAGCGCCCGCGCGAGGCGCTCGTGGTAGCGATCGAGGTTCCTGCCGTCGCGCTCGAACGCCGGCCCCGAGAGGAAGGTCTCGATGCAGCCCTTCCGCCCGCAATAGCACTCCGGGCCGGAGCTTTCATACGGCAGCGGGTTGTGGCCCCATTCGCCGGCGATGGCGTTCACGCCCTTGACGATTTTCTTCTGCACTGAAATTCCGCCGCCCACGCCGGTGCCGAGGATGACGCCGAACACCACCTCGGCGTCCCTGCCGGCGCCATCGACGGCCTCGGACAGCGCGAAGCAGTTGGCGTCGTTCTCGATGCGCACCTCGCGCCGCAATGCGGTCTCGAGGTCGCGCTTGAAAGGCCGGCCGATGAGCCAGTTGGAATTGGCGTTCTTCACCACCTCGCCCGCCATCGCGCCGGGAATGCCGATGCCGACCGTGCCCTCGCCCGCCGCCTGCACCAGCGCCGCGATGGCGCTCACCGTGCCGCCGTAGTCGCCGCGCGGCGTGGACACCCTCTTGCGGAACACCTCGCGCCCGTCCGCATCGAGCGTGATCGCCTCGATCTTGGTCCCACCTAAGTCAATACCGATCCTAAGTGCCATGATCTACGACTTTCTCTGCCAGCTTGCGATCCGCTTCATCTCGCCCCAAGGCACCCGCGCGCCTACGGCCCATTGCCACAGCCCGTGCAAGCGCCATAGCGTCACAAGCTGCCGGTAACCGAGATTCTCGAGGACGGCGATAGCAGCGAGCTTCGCTAGGTCGCCGGGACGCCGGAATAGATGGAAGGCCATCTCTTCCAGGTACAGCGCGCTCGTAGAGAGCAGCAGGCCCATGGCGAAGGCGAGAAACATGAACGTGAAGAACGTCGCAGTCGAGACTACGCCGTAGGCAAGACCGAGCGCCATGAATACGTACCCCGCGATCTCCACGAGCGGGCTCAGCAGCTCAAAGACGACCATGAATGGCAGCGAGAGCCAGCCCGGCGCGCCGCCGCGCGGGTGGCAGATAAGGGTGTGGTTGAGCGCAAGGCTCTGTCCGAGGCCGCGCTGCCAGCGCGTACGCTGACCGCGCAGTACGCCGAGGGACTCTGGCGCTTCGGTCCAGCAAGCGGGATCGGGTAGGAACGCGACGCGATAGGGTCGCCGTCCAAGGCGATTCAGGCGATGCAGGCGCACGACGAGTTCCATGTCCTCGCCGATCGCTTCCTGGCGCATGCCGCCCGCTTCCACTACGGCGCTGGTACGGAACATGCCAAAGGCGCCCGAGACGATGGGGACCGCGTTGGACGGGGCCCACGCGAGCCTCGAAAAGAGGAACGCGCGGATGTACTCGAGCGTTTGGAAGAGCGGCAGGATGCGCGCCGGCAGGCGCACCGTCTCGAGGAAGCCGTCGCGCACTTCGCAGCCGTTCGCGATGCGTACCGTGCCGCCGGCCGCAATCACGTCCGGCTCGTGCAGGAAGGGCGCGACGATGCGGCGCAGGCTCGAGCGCTCGAGCACGGAGTCGGCATCGATCACACAAAAGAGCGGATAGCGCGCGGCGTTGAGGCCGGCGTTCACCGCGTCGGCCTTGCTGCCGCCGTTCTCCTTGTCCACGACGCGCAGGTTGGGAACGCGTCGTGAGCGATAGATACCGTGCAATGGCTTCGCCGGGACGCGCCGCCAGTACGCTTCTGGAAACGGCGTGAGGTCGAACTCGCGCCGAAGCACGTCCAGCGTAGCGTCCCTGGAGCCGTCATTCACCACGATGACCTCGAGCTCGGGGTAGTCGAGCTGCAGAAGTGAGCGCACCGATGTAACGATGATCGCTTCCTCGTTGTATGCGGGAACGACGATCGATACGGGCGCCTCGTAGGCTGAATACGCCCGCGGCAGCACGTCAAGGAGGCGAGCGTCGAGGTGCTTGCGAAGCTCCACTATCGACACCGCGTTGAGCGCGAGGTATCCAAGGTTGAGCACGATGAAATAGAGGAGGATGAACCACTGCACGCCTTCGAGCGCTACGCCCCAGCTCACGCGGCGGCCTGCTCGGCGAGCGCCTGGCGCAGAATGTCGGCGGCGAAGGCGTCGGTGAGGCGCGCTGGGAGCGCGCGCAGGTCCGCGGCGTCGATGCCCGGCAGCGCGCACAGCGCTTGGGCGGCACGGTAGCGCACCCACCAGCTTGGGTCGCTGAGCGCTGCGCAAAGGCGAGCGAAATCCTCGCTGCCTCCGATGCGCCGCAGCGCTCGAGCCGCGGCCGCGCGTACTTGCCAGTCAGCGTGGGCGAGGAGGCGACGGGCATCCGGTGCTTCATCCGGGCGCGACAGCGCCGCAACCGCCGCGGCGAGCGGCTCGGAATCGTGCGCTTCGGCGAGGACCTCAAGGACCGCCGCGCGAACCTCTTGGCCGTCGGCGACGACGTGCATGCGCACGAGCCGCGCGAGCGCGCCGCCCGGCGGGCTGTCCTTGCGCTCGCCATGCAACTCGGCGCGGATCGCTGCCGCAAGAAGCGGCTCGGTCCGGGCCGCATCGCACTCCATCAGCATCGATACGGCTTTGGCAATCGCCCAGTCACGTCTCGCCGCGCTCATCGCCAGCGCGAGGGGCACGCCGACGTCTGGATCGATGCGCACGACAGCCTGCGCCGCGGTCATGGAAACGACTGCGGGCGCCTTGCTCACGAGCCGGAGCAACGAACGAAGCGCTGCGCGCTCGCGCAAATGCCCGAGCGAAACGATGGCGAGGAGCTTGCGGCGCTGGCTCCAGGAGCTCAGCATCTTCACGGCGACCGGCGCAAGCCCGAGGCGCCGCGCGAGCTGACGCAGGCGATCCTGCGTCTCCCCGCGCAGCGACTCCTGCGTCTTGCACCACAGGACCAAGAACGGCTCGGCATCTTGCCGGTCGAAGGCCGGAAGCGAGGCGGGCATGCGCTCGGTGCATTCGGCGAGCATGGGTGTCCAGAGTCTCAGAATGTCTGCCCGACGGTCTAGGCGCAGCAGCAGGCGGATGCGCGACGCGGCAGTTCCGACGAGAAACACGATGCTCGCTGCCAAGGCGCCTGCGCCCACCGAAAGCGCGACGGCCGGCAGCGCGTCAGAAAGCGTAGCGAAGGCCAAGACGTCCTCCGGTGCGGCGATAGAAGGATCCCTGCTCGTGGGTGCCGAGCTCCCCCGTGATCGCCCATGCCGGCGAAACCCAGTGGCGCCCGTAGATGTTCAGGGCGCGCACATCGGAAGTGAGAACGCCCGTGGGCGGGATGTTTTCAACCTCCCTGCCCCAGGTCGCCGAGACGCCGACGCGACTGCGCTCCCCCGCGTAGTAATAGTCGAGCCCGATCCGATGCCCAGTCGCGGAGCCGGCGTCCTCTGGCTTGCCGTTGTTCATGGTGTAAAGCGCGCGAAAGCGACCGAAGTAGCGTTCGAGACTGGCGGTGATGACGCGCGCGCTCGTCGCCGTGTATTCGCTCTTGCGCACGCCGCCCGAGGCGACCCAACCGGCGTCGAGCTGGAGCGCCAGCTCGCCAAAGAGCGATCCCTTGGGAAGCATGTTGTGCTCGGGGCTTGCGTTTCCCTCAATGTGGCCCGCCAGGCGCGGAGAAAGCGGCTGGTAGTACCCCGCTTCGACCTGCGAGTCCTTAAGGTCGAAACGCTCCACCTCGCGCAGTGCCGCATAGACCGTCTGGCGTGGCGCGAAGGTGTGCGCCGCCTCGACATACGCGCTGTTCCAGTCGGCGTTGTTATTGCTCAGTTTTTCGTGGCTGAAACCCGCTTCCGCCTCGAGCGCAAGCGCGCGGCCAGCCCACGCGAATGCGACAACTGCGACGCCTTGTTTCACGTTTTCACGAGCCGCCGCACGCACGCGCGCAGCTCGTCGGGGTCGAAAGGCTTGGCGATGTATTCATTCGCCCCCGCAGCGAGGGTGCGCGCAACGTCTCTGTCCTGGGTTCTCGCGGTGAGCACGATGATCGGGACAGCTTGCCATCCGGGCGTCCCGCGGATGCGCCTCAGGAGCTCGTAGCCGTCGGTGTGTGGCAGCATGAGGGCCAGCGTGGCGATCGCTGGCGGGGGTGACAGAGCGATCGTCTCCTCGGCGCTGCGGCCGTCCCGCACTAGGCAAACCTCGAAGCCCTCCCGCTCCAGGATGAACCGTAGGATGTGAGCGAGCTGTTCATCGTGCTCGACGACAAGCGCGGTTCCGGCCATGCACTGCCCCCTGGTTAGGCGCCTTCTCCAATTGGACGTTTGCCAGCGTTCGTCCCGCCGAGGTCGATGCCGATCCTCACGGTGCGCAATTATTTCATGGCACCATCGGCGCCGTGACCTAAAGGGGGTTATTCATGAACGACACGGGTCTGGAAACGCGTATCGCCGCGGCAGAACGGGAAATCGAGGCGTTGAAGAAGGTCCAGCGAGGCGCCGCGGTGCGCGGCATGCTCGCCTGGGGCGCGTGCGGCCTCGCCGTGGCGGCGGCGCTCTTCGCAGGTGCGCGACCGGGGATCAGCCAGGAGGAAGGGACAGCGATCAAGGCGCCGTTTCGCGTCGTCACTCCGGATGGCAAGCCGGTGGCGACCATCAACAGCGACAACGAAGGGCCGTTCATCCGCCTGTTCAACGCGGCCGGCGGCACTGCGCTGCTGCTTTGGTCCGACAAGGATGGGGGCAACGTCGCGGTGAAGAACGCCGCCGGCAAGAACATCGGCGAAATGATCTCGCGCAGCGACGGCGCCGGCGGCAATCTGCGCGTGCTCGACAGGGAAGGCCGGAACGCCGTCTCGCTGTTCGCGCGCTCCGACGGGTCGGGCGGCAACGTCGCCGTCTACAACGACAGCGGCAAGAGCGTGTTCGCCGCCTTCGCCCGCAGCGACAACCGCGGCGGCGACGTCGGCGTCTACGACAAGGACGGCAAGGAGGTCGCGGCGGTGTTCGCCCGCAACGAGGGCGGCGGCGTGCTGCAGGTCTACGACGGCGACGCGAAGGTGATCTTCAAGCGGCCCGAATAGCGGGCGTTGCCAGGCGCTAGCGCGAGCGCGTATTGAGGGCGCCGTCGTAGTCGAGGTACTTGAACTTGAACCGCCCCTCGCGACGGTCGACCAGCTCGGCCACCGCATCGTCGAGGCGCGCCAGCACGAACTCGAGCACGTCGCGCTCGTCGCCGAAATCCCCGCCGTAGAGCTTGAACAACGTCGGCAGGACCAGCTTGACGCGGAATTGCTCGTCCCGCGTCTCCACCGTCGAGCGCAGGTAGTGCACGGTCGCCTCCTCGAGCTGGTTCTCGAGCGCCTCGTGGCGGAAGACACGCAGCGGCGGGGATGAGCGGCGCGCGGTGTAGGTCGCGAAATGGATGCGCTCGTCGTAGGTGACGGGCATGTAGGCCAGCCGCGGGTCGGTGCGCTTCATGTCGCCGCGCAGAAGGCCGTGCGCGATGTCGTCGAGCGACCATGAAATGCCGGCGACCCGCACCCGGCTGCGGGCGCTGAACCCCTCGACGTCGAGCTCGAGCGCATCGCGCAGCACGCAGGCGTTGTGCAGGTTGAGCCAGAACGCCTGCTGGGCCGGGATGCGCAGGCGCCGCGGATCGAAGTCGGCGAGCGCGCCGAGCGTGCCCGCAAGGCGGCCGTGCTCGCGCGAAGCGACCATCGCGGTGAAATTGCAGGCGCCCCGATCATCAACGTGCGCCGTGCGCACCGCGTCGAGCGTCTCTGCGAGCTGCTTCTCTCCTTCCATGTTGCCGTTCCCCTGCTCGCTACAATACCTCAGCGTGCAGCGCTTCGGAAATTTCGACTACGTCATCGTCGGCGCCGGCAGCGCCGGCTGCCTGCTCGCGAACCGGCTGTCCCGCAATCCGGAAAACAAGGTGCTGCTCCTCGAGGCCGGGGGCAAGGACGACTATTTCTGGATCGACATCCCGGTCGGGTACCTCTACACCATCGCCAACCCGCGCACCGACTGGTGCTACAAGACCGAGGCCGACGAGCACCTCGCAGGCCGCTCGATCCACTACGCGCGCGGGCGGGTGCTCGGCGGCTGCTCCTCGATCAACGCCATGATCCACATGCGCGGCCAGAAGGAGGACTGGGACTACTGGGCCTCCCTGGGCAATCGCGGCTGGGCCTGGAACGATGTCCTGCCGATTTTCCAGTCCCTCGAGGACTACGAGCACGGCGCGGTGGACGGCTACGGCGCCGGCGGCGAGGTGCGGGTCGAGGATCCGCGCGTGCGCTGGGACATCATCGACGCCTGGCGCGAGGCTGCCGCCGAGTGCGGCATTCCGAAGATCAAGGTGTTCAACAACGGCGACAACTTCGGCTGCGCCTATTTCCAGATGAACCAGCGCCGCGGCCGGCGCTGGAGCGCGACCCGCGCGTTCTTGAGGCCCGCGCTGCACCGGCCGAACCTGAGGGTGGTCACCGGAGCCCACGTCAATCGTCTCGACTTCAATGGGAGAGACTGCGTCGGCCTCTCCTTCAATCTCCAAAACGAATCGTTCACCGTGACCTCGGGAAGGGAAACCATCCTCGCCGCGGGGGCGATCGGCTCGCCGCAGATCCT
>DATNCP010000079.1:0-13287 GCA_035607175.1 Burkholderiales bacterium | reverse complement strand
CTTCTTCGCGTTCTGGGCGTTCTGGCCGACCGTCGCCGTCATCTGCTGCATCGACGCCGAGGTCTCTTCCAGCGCGCTCGCCTGCTCCTCCGTCCTCGTCGAGAGGTCGGAATTGCCCTGCGCAATCTCCCGCGACGCGGTGTTGACCATGTCGCTCGTCTCCTTGATGCGGCCGACGATCGAGGCGAGCTGCCCGACGGTGCCGCGCAGCGCCAGCATCAGCCGGCCCAGCTCGTCGTTCGAGCGCGCTTCCACCTTCTGCGTCAGATCGCCCTTCGCCAGCGCTTCCGCCACCCGCACCGCTTCCTGCACCGGCCCGGTGATCGAGCGGGTGATCAGGATCGCGGCGAGCGCGGCGAGGACCAGCACGGCCAGCATCACGACCGCGAGCGCGAGCATGACGTCGCGTTCGGCCGCGGCCAGCACCGGCTTGCTGCCCTCGATGCGCTTGTTGGCGCCCTCGAACAGCTCCTGGGTGAGGTCTTCCGTGTCGCGGATGACCTGCCGGAACTCGTCCACCTTCTGGTTGCCCTGCTCGGCGCTGACGATGAAGCCGCTGGCGAGATGTTCTTCGATCTGCGCCATGGCGGCCGTGTAGCGCGCGACGTTGGCCGTGAACTGCTCGAGGCGCTTGCTCTCCTCCGGAGTCGCGGCGACCGCGCGCGCGTTGACCAGCAACTCGTCCATGCGCTTGCGGCTCTCGTTCCACTTGCCCCGGTATTCCGTGACCTTGGCCGCGTTCTTGACGTTGAGCAGCATGTCCTTTTCGTAGCGGCGCAGCAGCTGCACGCGGGCGCGGATGCTGGTGATCGCGCGCAGGAACTGCACGTCGCGGTCGATCACGGTGGTGATCACCTGCGACTGCCGGTGGATTCCGTACCAGCCGCTCGCTCCGAGCAGCAATGCGCCGATGACCACGACGGCGAAGCCGAGGGCGAGGCGGGTGGCGACTTTCAGATTGACGAGTTTCATGGTTGTCTCCGTTTGGGATCTGTTCGTTAGGCGTTCTGGGTGGCGTGGTCGACCAGCTGCATGTCGCGGCTGGTCATGAGTCGTTCGATGTCGGCGAGGACGAGCATCCGCTCGCCGAGGGTGCCGAGGCCGGTGATGAAGCGCGCGTCGACCGAGGCGCCGAACTCGGGCGCCGGCCGGATCTGCTCCGGCGCGAGCGTCACCACGTCGGATACCGCGTCGACGACGATGCCGACCACGCGCCGCGCGACGCTGAGGATGATGACGACGGTGAATTCGTCGTAGTTCGCCTTCTCCAGGCCGAACTTCAGGCGCAGGTCGACGATCGGCACGATGGTGCCGCGCAGGTTGATCACGCCCTTGATGAACTCGGGCGTGCCGGCGATCGCGGTCGGGACTTCCCAGCCGCGGATCTCCTGCACCTTGAGGATCTCGATGCCGTATTCCTCGGCGCCGAGGCGGAAGGTGAGGAACTCGCGGCCTTCCGCTTCGGCGGCAGTGCGTGGCTGCGCTACTGCAAGGTTGGTAACGGTTTGCACTTTGCGTCTCCTTGATGACTGACGATGTGGGCGACGTCCAGGATCAGCGCGACGCTGCCATCACCCATGATGGTCGCCCCCGAAAGACCGGGGATGCGACGGAAATTGCTTTCGAGGCTCTTCACCACCACCTGCTGCTGGCCGATCAGCTCGTCGACCATCAGCGCGGCGCGGCCGCTTTCCGATTCGACGATGACGGCGATTTCGCCGCTTTCGCCCATGCGCCGCACCGGCAGGTAGTCGTCGCGCACGCGCAGGGTGCTGCCGTGCCCGGCGATGCCGCGCAGCTCGTCGCGGCCGACGCGCCGCGACTCGACGACCGACGCGAGCGGCAGGACGTAGGTCTTGCCGGCGACGCCGACGGTCATCGCTTCGATGATGGCGAGGGTGAGCGGCACGCTGACCGTCACCGTGGTCCCGGCGCCGGCGGTCGAGGCGAGCTCGACGGTGCCGCCCAGGGACTGGATATTGCGGCGCACGACGTCCATGCCGACGCCGCGGCCCGAGACCTCGGTCACCGCTTCGGCGGTCGAGAATCCGGCCTCGAAGACGAGCTGCCAGACTTCGCGGTCGCTCGCGCCTTCGGGCACGTTCATGCCGCGCTCGGCGGCGCGCGCCAGAATGCGATTGCGATCCAGGCCGCGGCCATCGTCGCGTACTTCGATGACGATGCTGCCGCCGCGCTGGCTGGCGGTGATGGAAACGGTTCCGGCGCGGGGCTTGCCGGCGGCAATCCGCGCCTCGGGCGCTTCCATGCCATGGTCGACCGCGTTGCGCACCAGGTGCGTCAGCGGGTCGGTGATTTTCTCGATCATGCCGCGGTCGAGCTCGGTGCCTTCGCCCGAGGTCTTGATCTCGACTTCCTTGCCCAGGCGCTGCGCCAGCTCGCGCACCAGGCGCGGGAAGCGCGAAAACACCGCCGAGATCGGCACCATGCGGATCGCCATCACCGCTTCCTGCAGGTCGCGGGTGTGGCGCGAAAGGTCGGGCAGCGAGCCGTGCTCCTGGGCGAGCATCGCCTCGGTGATCACCAGCTCGCCGACCAGGTTCACCAGGCGATCGATCTTCTCGACGCTGACGCGGATCGACGAGGCGTCGCCCTGGGGGGCGGGCGCGCTGCGGTCGGCTTCGCGCCGGCCTTCGCTCTTGCGGCGGCTCTCGCCGCGCCGGGCGCGGAACGCAGCCGGCGCCTCGAACAGCTCGAGCGATTCGTCGTTGACCGGCGGCTTCGCCTCGGCCACCTTGCCGATCGTGATCAGGGTCGGGTCGACGACCAGCGCGAGCACGCTGCGCAGGTCGGCTTCGGCCCCGGTGAGCGAAAGCTCGAAGCGCACTTCGCCGCCGGCGATGTTGTCGATGGCGCGCTCGCCGAGCTCGCCCATGTCGGCGAGGCCGGCGAGCATCATCTCCAGCTCGGCGGCGTCGATCGGGCTGGCCAGCGGCCCGAGGCGGACGCTGAACTTGCGCGGCGCGGCCGGGGTGCTGGCGTTCGCCAGCTCGCGCAGGTCGGCTTCCGCCCCGCGCATGTCGGGGGCTTGCGGCAGGCTGCCTCTCCGGAAAGCGATCTGCGACTTGACCACGTCGCCGGCGCGCAGCATGGCGTCGACTTCCGGACGGGCCAGGGCGCGCTCGCCCTTGCGCAGCAGGTCGAGCAGGTTCTCGAACACGTGCGTCAGGGAGACGATCTCGGCGAAGCCGAGCATGCCTGCGCTGCCCTTGATCGAGTGCACCGCGCGGAAAATGCCGTTCAGGGCTTCCGCGTCCGGTGCGCCCGGATCAAGGCGCAGCAGCAGACTTTCGACCGACGCCAGGTGCTCGTCGGCCTCTTCAAAGAAAATGGCGTGGAACGCCGACGCGTCGCCGAGCGCCTTGGCCGGGTTCGCGCTCATGCGACGAACTGCCGCACGATGTCGAGCATCTTCTGCGGGTCGAAGGGCTTGGCCATCCAGCCGGTCGCGCCGGCGTCGCGGCCCTTCGCCTTCAGCTCGGCGCCGGTCTCGGTCGAGAGCACGATCAGCGCCACCGCGTCGTACTCCGGCAGGCCGCGCAGCTCGCGCACCAGGGTGACGCCGTCCATGCGCGGCATGTTGTGGTCGGTGACCACCAGGTCGAAGACGCGGGTTTTCGCCCGCTCGAGCGCCTCGGCGCCGTCGCCGGCCTCCTCGACGCTGTAGCCCGCGGCCTGCAGGACGGTGGCGACCATCTTGCGCATCGAGCGCGTGTCGTCGACGACCAGGATCGATTTGCTCATTGGGAATTCCTCGGCAGGAACTTCGCGATCACTTCCAGCAGCCGGTTCTCGTCGACCGGCTTGGTGAGATATTCGTCGCAGCCGGCGAGCGAGCCGCGCAGCTTGTCGAACGGCGAGCTGCGGCTGGTCAGCATCACCACCGCGGTGCGCTTGACCGCCTGCTTGTTCGACTTGATCAGCTTGCAGACCTGGTAGCCGTCGATGCCCGGCAGCACGACATCCAGGAACACGCAGGTGTATTCCTTGGCGCCGGTCAGGCCGACCGCCTGCTCGCCGGTCTCGGCGAAGTCGGCGCTGAAGCCGTACGGCGCGAGCTTGGCTTCCATGAATTTGCGAACCGTGGCGTTGTCGTCGACCACCAGCACGGCATCGGTGATCTGCTTCGCTTGCGGCGCCGGCTGCGGCGGGGTGACCACGCGGGAGCCGGAACGGGTGAGCTGCGGCTGGGCCGCGTTCAGCACCGCGTCATCGAAGCTCTGCAGCAGGCGCGCCCATTGCAGCGGCCGCTGCAGGGCCGGGAGATTGGTCTCGGGGTCGGACTTGCCGACCAGCACCGCGGGCGCGGGATAGCGCGCGCGCACGGCGCGGAATTCGTTCATCGCGGTATCGTCGGTGCCGTCGACCAGGTAGAGGTCCGCCGGCCGCTCTGCGTTGCCGCTGCGGTGCACGAAGCTCGGATCGCGCCGCGCGGCCAGCCCGAAGATGCTGGACAGGAGCAGCCGCTCGGTCGGGTTGAAGCCGATCACGTCAACGAAGTAGTTGGTGTTCGTCATGGGATGCACTCTAGGCAGGGGGGCGGCGGCAATCGCCAGCCTGTGCAATGCCTTTGTCAGGCACTGAAAACTCTTTCCCCTAGTGCGTCGCCTCGCGCAGGGCGCGCCGGGTCCACACGGCGTCGATCTCGGCCAGCACCGCCTCGGCGCTCTCGAAGCGCTCGTCGGGGGACTTGGCCAGCATGCCGTCGATGAGCGGCTGGTACTCGGCCAGCGCCTCCGGCAGGCGGGGGATCGGCGCCGACATGTGCTGCGACAGGATTTCGAGGATCGTGCCGCCGGCAAAGGGGCGCTCGCCGGTCAGCATCTCGTAGAAGATCACGCCCAGGCTGTAGAGGTCGGTGCGCGGGGTGATCGCGCCGCCGTCGGCCTGCTCGGGCGAGAGGTAATAGGGCGTGCCGAGGATCTCGCCGTGCAGGGTCTGCCCGGCCGAGCCGTCGAGGCGCTTGGCGACGCCGAAGTCGGTCAGGACCAGCACGCTCGCTTCGCGCAGCATCAGGTTGGCCGGCTTGATGTCCCGGTGCACGATGCCGCAGCGGTGGATCTCGGCGAGGCCGCTCGCCGCCTGCGAAAGCAGCGACAGCGCCTGGCGCGGCGACAGGCCGCGGTCGATCACGTCGCGAAGGCTGCCGCCGCCGAGGTACTCCATGGCGATGTAGGCGAGCTCGTCGCCGAAGCCCTGGTCGTAGATCCGCACCACGTGGTCGTGGTGGATGGCCGAAACGATCGCGCATTCCTGGAAGAAGCGCTTCCAGAGGCCGTCGTCGTCGCCGCGCCGGCCCTTGAGGACCTTGAGCACGACCTTGCGGCCGCGCGCCGGCTCCTCGGCGAGGAAAACGCTCGACATGCCGCCCTCGCCGATCTTGGCGAGGACGCGATAGCCGTTGATGGTGGGGTCCGCGGCCTGAGGCGCGTGCATCTGCTCGCCGATGGCGTGCAGCGTGCTGTCGAGCGCCTCTTTCGCGGCTTCGGCGGTGAGTAGAGCGCTTTCGTCGAGCATCGCCTCGATGCCCGGCGGCAGCGCGGCAATCCCGGTGGGCGTCGGCTCGTCGGCGCGTGCGACGCGCCCGACGGTGATCCGGGCGCCACGCCCGGCGAGCTCGACTTCGTGCCGCTCCTCGATCCGGAATTCGGGGCCGGCGCGCTCCAGGGTGGCGAGGCTCGCAACGACCGGCCAGCCCAGCTCTTTCGTTTTCTGCTCGAGCCGCGAGGCGACGTTTACCGTATCGCCGACCGCGGTCAGGTCGCCCGAGCCGCCGACCGAGAGGGTAAAAAGCATCACCTCGCCGGTGTGGATGCCGACGCCGACGTCGAATGGCGGCAGGCCCTGCAAATCGAAGCGCTGGGCGATCCACTGGCGAAAGTCGCGCGCCACCCGGACGATGCGCAGGCCGGCGCGCACGGCCGCCGCCGCGTGCGCCCGCTCATCCTCTGGCGACTCGTGGCCGAACACCGCCATCAGGCCGTCGCCCATGATCTTCATGATGCGGCCGCGCTCCTGCAGGATCGGCACGCACGCCGCGCGCAGGTAGCGGCTTAGCAGCTCGGCGATGTCGGTCACCGGCAGGCGCTCGGACATCGAGGTGAAGCCGCGGATGTCGGTGAACAGGACCGTTTGCACGACCCGCCGGCCGGTCATCGCCGCGAGGTCGGCTTCCTCGGCCACGCGCGGCTCGCCGCCTTCGATCTTGGCCTCGTAGCGGCTGCGCAGCTCGTGGGGCTCGGCCATGGCGCGCCCGGAAACGAGCGCGCTCATGCGGCGGCGCTTGTCGAGCGCTCCCGCGACCGCCTCGATCAGCTCCTTGGGCTGCACCGGCTTGGAGAGAAAATCGTCCGCGCCCAGACGCATGCCGCGGCGCACGGCGTCGCGGTCGGTGAGCGAGGTGAGCAGGACGAAGGGCAGCGACGCGGTCGCGGCCTCGGTGCGGACGCTGTCGAGCAGCTGGAAGCCGTCCATGACCGGCATCTGGACGTCGCAGACCACCAGGTCGGGAGACCTGGAGCGGATCTTCGCCAGGCCTTCGGCGCCTTCGGCCGCGGTCTCGACGTGGTAGCCGGCGCGCCCCAGCATGTGCGAGACGAGGCTGAGCATGCTCGGGTCGTCGTCCACCGCGAGCACGCGGGAGGCGGCAGCGATCGCCTCGCTCACGGCGCGAGCCTTGCCAGGTGGTCGAGAAACTCCTGGGCGCTCGCGTAGCGCTGCTCGCGATCCTTCGCCATCAGGCCCTCGAGCACGGGTTGCAGGCGCTGGTGCGGTGCCGGCAGCACCGGCACCGGCGCGCGGATGTGCAGCTCGAGCAACGCCTGGGCGGTGTCGGCGTAGTAGGGCTTCCGGCCGGTGAGCATCTCGTACAGCATCACGCCCAGGCTGTAGAGGTCGCAGCGCTGGTCGACCGGCAGCCCGGTCGCCTGCTCGGGGCTGAGGTAGTAAGGGGTGCCGACGACCTGATCGTGGGCGGTGTCGGTGATGAACATCGCGACGTGCTTGGCGATGCCGAAGTCGGCGAGCGCGAGGCTGCCGTCCTTGCGCAGCATCAGGTTGTCGGGCTTCAGGTCGCGGTGGGCGATGCCGGCGGCATGGATCGCGTGCAGCGCGGCGGCGATCTGGGCCGCGTAGGCGCGCGCCGTGTCGCCGTCGATGCCGCGCTTGATGCGCTCGCGCAGGTCGCCTTGGGAGAAGTATTCCATGGCGATATAGGCGTGGCCGGAGGAGAACCCCTGGCGATGGATGCGCGCGACGTTGGGGTGCTGCACCTGGGCGAGCAGCGCGAACTCCTGGATGAAGCGCTGCAGGTGGTCGCCTTCGTCGCCGCCGACGATGCGCATCACTTTCAAGACCTGGGTTTCGCCGGCCGGATCGGTGGCGAGATAGATCGAGGCCATGCCGCCCTCGCCGATCTTGCGCTGGATGCGGTAGCCCTCGATCGAGAAGTGCAGCGCCGCGCCCCGCGCGGCGGCGCTCGCCGCCGCGGCCATGTCGACCGGGCTTTGATGCAGCTCCTGGTTGGTGGCGATGGCGTCGCGCAGCGCCCGGTAGCTTTCGGGCGAGCTGCGCGAGGTTTTCTGCGGGACGAGGCCGGTCACCTGGGCGATGTCGACGAACGACTCGTCGGGCAGGGCGACCGAGCCGAAGCGGCCGGTCTCGATGCGCGGGCCGGCGGCGCGGCAGGCGTCGCGCGAAGCGACGATGCTCCAGCCGACGTCGGGCGCGGTGCATTCCAGCACGCGGGCGATCTCGACGCTCTCGCCGATGGCGCGCACCACGCCGCTGTTGCCCTTGGCGGCCGGTGTGATCTCAACGCGGCCGAGGTGCACGCCGGCGGCGAGCGAGATGCGCGGCGGCGAATCCTCCTTCAGCCTACGGGCGACGCGTTCGTTGAGCGCGGCCGTCTCGTAGACGGCGAGCGCCGCGGCGTGCAGCGCGCGGCGGGCGTGGTCGGGTTTCTCCTCCGAGTCGTTGGCGAACACCGCGAGGATCGAGTCGGCGCGCTGCTGCGCCACTACGCCGCGGAGCTTGCCGATCGGGCCCTCGAGCACGCCGCGCAGCTCGTCGACGAACGCGGACGCGAACTGCGGCGGCATCGCCTCGCACGCGGGCAGCACGTTGCGCAGCCGGGCGTAGACGATGGTGGCGACGGTTTCCATGCGCGGGATCGGGCTCAGGCCGCGCGCCGCAGCAGGCGGTCGAGGGTCGAGCGCAGGGTTGCCAGCGTCACGGGCTTGGAGAGATAGCCATCGGCGCCGAGCGACAGCGCGTGGAGCAGGTCCTTGTTCTCGGAGCGGCCGGTCAGCATCACCAGCGGGATGGCGCTGGTCTGGGGATGCTGGCGCAGCAGGGAGAGGATCTTGAAGCCGTTGACCTGCGGCAACTCGACGTCGAGCAGGATCAGGCGCGGCAGCGGCGGCTTCTTCATGAGCTGCAGGAACTCGCGGCTGTCGGCGGCAACGCGCACCGGATAGCCGCTCAAGGTCAGGGCCCGCTCGAGCACCCGGCGCGTGACCTCGTCGTCCTCGACGACGATGATCGGCGCGTCGGCGGCGGCCTGCGCCCGGGCGCCGCCGGCGCGTGCGTAGGAGATGAAGTTGCCGGCCTGGCCCTCGCGCAGGCTGCCGATCTCGACGTCAGGCTGCAACGCGGCGGCTTCGCGCCGCGCTGCCGGCGCCGGCGTCGGCGCGCGCTTGGTGAAGTCCAGATCCGCCAGCTCCTCGGTGTTCATGGGCGCCATGATTGGTCTGCGCCTCGCAGGAAATGTCAGGAACTGTCGGTCGCGCGCAAAGTTCTGAGAGTCTCGCCGGGTCAGCGGACCGCGGCGCAGCTCACGCGGGTGGCCGGCGTGACGCCGCACGAGCTGCAGATCGAAGCTGCAGCCGCGACGATGACGAAGGCAATCGACCAGGCCGAGATCACGATCAGGCCCGCGGGGATTCTGCGTTTCATGTTCCCTCCGATACGAAATCGCCGAGCAGATGCCAGACGGTCTCGGCGGCCACGAGCGACAGCGGCGAAAGCCCGACGAACATCATCTCCGGGCGCTCGTCGAGCGCGGCGGCGACGATGTAGAGGGTCAGGACCCCGGCTGTGGCAATGATCTGGCTCATGCCGGGCATCGTATGCAGCGGCGCGCGGCAAACGTCCGGCACTGTCATGCCGGCGCAAGGAACGGTTAGCGGACGGTCAGCGCCAGGCGCCGCGGATCATCGCCAGGCCGTGCGCGCCGGCCGCGCGCGCGCGGTCCATGTCCTTCGGCACGAGGCCGCCAATGGCGTACACCGGGATCGACGCGGACTCGGCGATGCGGCGAAAGCCCTCCCATCCGAGCGGGCTCGCGTCCGGATGAGTCGCGGTCGCCTTGACGGGGCCCAGCACGACGAAGTCGAGCCCGATCGCCATCGCATGGCCGAGTTCCTGCACATCATGGCAGGAAGCCGCCATCAGTCCCTCCCCCGCGGGTCGCACGCGCAGCCGCATCAGCTGCTCGGCGCTGAAATGGATGCCGTCCGCCGCCGGGCCGCCGTTGACGAGGACCCTGGCCCCGTATTCCTTCGCCATGCTCTTCACCACGTAGATGAGCTGCGAGCGCTCCCAGTTGTCCTTGTCGCGCACCTGGATCAGGCGCAGGCCGCTCCGCAGCCGCGCCTCGACGCGCTCGAGCTGGACGCTGAGACCGAGCGTCTTCGCGTCGGTGATCGCGTACTCGAGAGGCAGCGCGAGCGAGGCGAGCACGGGGCCGTTCGCCGGCAGCATAGGCTCGACGACCGGTTCGCCGATGCGCTGCCACGCGAGCGCCTGCCCCTCGCGCGGCTGCGGCTCGCCCTGCCACTCCACCACGCGGAAGAAATTCAGCATCACGGTGCCGTGCTCGTAGACATGCACCCGCGAGATCCACGGATACGCCTTGACGACACGGATGCCGAGCTCCTCGAGGAGCTCGCGTTCGAGCGCCCGCGCGAGCGGCTCGCCGGCATCCACCTTGCCTCCCGGAAACTCCCACCACCCGGCGTACACCTTACCCGGCGGGCGCTGCGCGAGCAGAAAGCTGCCGTCGGCACGCTCCAGAACGGCCGCGACGACCTCGATCACGTGGACTTTCTACTTCCTCTTGGAATGCCGACCAGCCCAATCCCGGGCGAATTGATACGCGACGCGGCCGCTGCGCGAGCCTTTTTGCAGCGCCCACTGCAGCGCTTCTTCCTTCGCCTTGTCGGAAAAATCGCAGGCGAAGGACTTCAGCCAGGTCTGCACGATCGCCAGGTACTCGTCCTGGTCGAAGGGATAGAACGTCACCCACAGGCCGAAGCGCTCGGAGAGCGAGATCTTCTCCTCGACCGTCTCGCCGGGATGGATCTCGTCGTCGACGTACTTCGTCTCGAGGTTCTCCGCCATGTATTCCGGCATCAGGTGCCGGCGGTTGGAGGTGGCGTAGATGAGCAGGTTCTCGGAAGTGGTGGAGATCGAGCCGTCGAGCGCGACTTTCAGCGCGATGTAGCCGTCCTCGGCGCCGTGGAAGGTGAGGTCGTCGCAGAAAAGCAGGAAGCGCTCCGGCCGCGAGGCGACCTGGTCGACGATCGCCGGCAGGTCGACGAGGTCGTTCTTCTCCACCTCGATCAGGCGCAAGCGCTTGCTCTGGTACTTGTTGAGCAGTCCTTTGACGATCGACGACTTGCCGGTGCCGCGCGCGCCGGTGAGGAGCACGTTGTTCGCCGGCTTGCCGTCGAGGAACTGCCGGGTGTTCTGCTCGACCTTGTCGATCTGCGCGTCGATGCCGCGCAGGTCGGAGAGCTTGATGCGATGCACGTGCCGGACCGGCTGCAGCCAGCCGCCCGCGCCGCGCCGCCCGGCGCTGCGCCAGCGATAGGCCACGCTCGCCTTCCAATCCGTGGTCGGCGGCGGTGGCGGCAGCAGCTGCTCGAGCCGCTGCAGGATTTTTTCGAGTTCTCTGCTCAAGTCCTGCCTCTGTGCCTCAGGTCCTGTACTCGGCGTTGATTTTCACGTAGTCAAAAGAGAAGTCGCAAGTCCATACCGTCGCGTCGGCCTTGCCCCGGCCGAGCACCGCTCGCACTGTGAATTCCGGCTTCTTCATCACCGCCACTCCCTGCTCATCGCGGTAGGCGGGATGCCGCCCCCCTTCCGCGGCGACCAGGACGTCGTCGAGGTAAAGCGCGAGCTTCGAGACATCGACGCCCGAGTTGCCGGCGGCGGCGAGGATCCGGCCGAGGTTCGGGTCGGAGGCGAAGAACGCGGTCTTGACGAGCGGCGAATGGGCGATGGCGTAGGCCACCTTGCGGCAATCGGCTTCGCTTTTCCCGCCTTCGACGCGCACGGTGACGAACTTGGTCGCGCCCTCCCCGTCGCGGATGATCGCCTGCGCGAGGTGCCGCGAGACATCGGTGATCGCGGCCTCGAGCTTGAGCAGGTCGCGCGGCGCGCGCACCGCGGGCCCCTGGCCGGTCG
This sequence comes from Burkholderiales bacterium, assembly GCA_035607175.1. Taxonomy (GTDB): domain Bacteria; phylum Pseudomonadota; class Gammaproteobacteria; order Burkholderiales; family SG8-39; genus SCGC-AG-212-J23. Next base: position 1,800 of record DATNCP010000079.1, on the reverse strand, counting down.
CGACGACGATGAAGGAATCGTTGGTCGAGGTGTCGCCGTCCACCGTGACGCAGTTGAACGAGCGGCCGGCGACGCGCCGCGTGATCTCGGCAAGCTTTTTCGGCGACACGATCGCGTCGGTCGCGACGAAGCCGAGCATCGTCGCCATGTCGGGCCTGATCATCCCCGCGCCCTTGGCAATGCCGGTGACCACCGCCTGGCCGCTGCTGAGTTTCACCTTTCTCGAAAAGGCTTTCGGCACGGTATCGGTGGTCATGATCGCCTCGGCCGCGGACGCCCAGTCGGCGCGGTCGAAGAGCGCCTTCGGCAGCGCGGCGACGATGCGGTCGGCGGGCAGCGGCTCCATGATCACCCCGGTGGAGAACGGCAGCACCTGCGATGCGTCGCAGCCGAGGTGGCCCGAGAGAGCGTCGCACACGCGCGCAGCGCGCTTCAGGCCGTCCGCTCCGGTGCCGGCATTGGCGTTGCCGGTATTCACCACCAGGGCGCGGATGTCGCCCTTCTCGAGGTTCTTGCGCGCCAGGATCACCGGCGCGGCGCAGAAGCGGTTCTGGGTGAAGACGCCGGCGACCGCCGAGCCCTCGGCGAGGCGCATCACCAGCAGGTCCTTGCGGTCGGCCTTGCGCACGCCCGCCATGGCGACGCCGAGCTCGACGCCGGGGACGGGGTGAAGGGAAGCGGGGTCGGGTGGCGCGAGATTTACTGCCATCTCACGTCAGTTTGCCGTGGCACTGCTTGTACTTCTTGCCCGAGCCGCAGGGGCACGGGTCGTTGCGGCCGATCTTCTGCGAGACGCGCACCGGCTTCTGCTTCGGCGCTTCCGCGACCGCGACTTCGCCGTTCTCGGCCTGCATCTCGGTCCCGGCGTCGGAGGTCGGGTGCACCGTCTGCACGTTCTCGACGTGCGCCTGGTCGTCGGGCTTGATGTCCTCCTGCGTGCGGATCTCCACCGCCGTCAGGGTCTTGATCACTTCCAGCTTCACCGACTCGACCATCGCGCCGAACAGCTCGAAGGCCTCGCGCTTGTATTCCTGCTTCGGGTTCTTCTGCGCATAGCCGCGCAGGTGGATGCCCTGGCGCAGATGGTCGAGCGCCGCGAGATGCTCGCGCCAGTGCGCGTCGAGGATCTGCAGCATGACGTAGCGCTCGTACTGGTGGAACGAGGCCTCCGCGCCGGCCGGGATCTTGGTCTTGTAGGCGGCGTCGGCCTTCTCGACGATGCGCTCGAGCAGCGCCTGGTCGTCGAGGTCGGGCTCCTTCTCCAGCCATTCCCGGATGGGCAGCGCGAGGCCGAGCTCGGCCTTGAGCGCGTTCTCCAGACCGGCGATGTCCCACTGCTCCTCGACGCTCTCCTCGGGGACGTGGACGCGCAGCATGTCGAACACCACCCCGGCGCGCAGGTCGGTGATGCGCGGCGAGACGTCCTGCGATTCGAGCAATTCGTTGCGCAGCGCGTAGATGGTCTTGCGCTGGTCGTTGGCGACGTCGTCGTACTCGAGCAGCTGCTTGCGGATGTCGAAGTTGCGCGCCTCGACCTTGCGCTGCGCGGATTCGATGGAGCGCGTCACCATGGCGTGCTCGATCGCCTCTCCCTCGGGCATCTTCAGCATCACCATGATGCGGTTGATGCGCTCGCCGGCGAAGATGCGCAGCAACGGGTCCTCGAGCGACATGTAGAAGCGCGAGCTGCCGGGGTCGCCCTGGCGGCCGGAACGGCCGCGCAGCTGGTTGTCGATGCGCCGCGACTCGTGGCGCTCGGTGCCGATGATGTGCACGCCGCCCGCCTTGACCACCTGGTCG
>DATNCP010000072.1:0-7169 GCA_035607175.1 Burkholderiales bacterium | reverse complement strand
CGTGGCGAACGGCAACGAGTCGCAGTGCAAGAAGGACGGCCTCAACATCGTGCTGAAGGAAGGCTACTCGGCGACCGCGCCCGACCTCTCGAGCCTCGTGACGAAGCTGAAGCGCGCGCGGCCCGACGTGCTGCTGCACACGGGCTATAACCCGGACATCACGCTCTTCCTGCGCCAGGCGAAGGAGCAGGGCCTGAAGTTCAAGGCGGTGATCGGCCACGGCGCCGGCCACAGCCAGATCGACAAGCTGGCGCAGACCTTCGGCGCCGACGTCGAGGGCTTCCACACCATCGATCCGGCGGCCTCGCAGCTGCTCGACCCGAAGACGCTCAAGCCCGGCGTGTGGGCGATGACGCAGGAGATGGTGAAGCGCTACCAGGCGGTGAAAGGCCCGGGCGAGCTGCCGCCGCACGTCTCGATGGGCTTCAACAACACCTGGATCCTGCTGAACGACGTGCTGCCGCGCGCGATCAAGAAGTACGGCGGGTTCGACTCGGAGTCGATGCGCAAGGCCGCGCTCGAGACCGACATCCCGGTGGGCGGCACGATGCAGGGCTACGGCGTCAAGTTCTACCCGCCGGGCCACCCGCTCGCCGGGCAGAACGAGCGCGCCTTCCCGGTGGTGATCCAGTTCATCGGCGGCAAGGGCCGCATCGTCTGGCCGAAGGAGATCGGCGCCGACCCGGTGCTGCCGTTCCCCAAAGGACATGCCTTTTCAGGCATGTAACGGCGGCCACACCTTCGCGCCCTGAGGTGCTGCTCGAGGTCTCAAAACTTACCAAGCGTTTTGGCGGCTTCACTGCGGTAGGCGGCGTCTCGTTCGAGGTGGCCGAGGGCGAGCTCCTCGGCCTCATCGGCCCGAACGGCTCGGGCAAGAGCACCACGTTCAATCTCATCGCCGGCGCGCTCAAGCCCGACGCGGGCTCGGTGCGCTTTCGCGGCGAGGAGATCGCGGGGCTGCCTTCCTACCGCGTCGCGCACACCGGCATCGGCCGCACCTACCAGATCCCGCGGCCGTTCCGGAAGCTCTCGCTGCTCGAGAACGTCGCGCTCGCGGCGTACTACGGCGCCAACTCGCGCATCTCGCGCGAGAAGGCCTTCGCGCTCGCCGCCGATTCCCTGAAGCTCGTCAAGCTCACCGAGGAGAGGGTCGAAGGCCTGAGCGCGGCGGGGCTGAAGAAGCTCGAGCTGGCGCGCGCGCTCGCCACGCAGCCGAAGCTGTTGCTCGCCGACGAGTCGCTCGGCGGCCTCGACCACGCCGAGATGGAGCAGGCCGCCGACATGCTCTCGGCGATCCGCGCCGAGCGCGGCCTCACCATCGTCTGGGTCGAGCACATCATGGGCGTCCTGATGCGCGTCGTGGACCGCTGCGTGGTGCTCGACCACGGCGTGGTGATCGCGCAGGGCAAGCCGGCCGACGTCGCGCGCGACGCGAAGGTGATCGAGGTGTACCTCGGGACCGATGCTTTCGCTTAGCGATGTTTCCGCCGGCTACGGCGGCTTCCAGGCGCTGTTCGGCGTCAGCCTCGAGGTGCGCGCCGGCGAATCGGTGGCGGTGATCGGGCCGAACGGCGCCGGCAAGACGACGCTGCTGCGCCTGATCTCGAAGCTCATCGAGCCCACCAGCGGCGAGATCCTTTTTGAGAGCAAGAGCCTCCGGCCGGTGCCGTCGCACGCCATCGTCTCGCGCGGCATCGCGCACGTGCCGGAGAACCGGCGGCTTTTTCCGCGCCTCACCGTCGAGGAAAACCTGCGCATGGGGGCATTTAGCGCGCGCGAGAAATACGAGGAGCGGCTTTCACTGGTCTATGAACTGTTTCCCCGCCTGAAGGAACGCGGCGCGCAGCCCGCCGGCACGCTCTCGGGCGGCGAGCAGCAGATGTGCGCCATCGGCCGCGCGCTGATGTCCGGGCCGAAGCTGCTCCTGCTCGACGAGCCTTCCGCCGGGCTCGCGCCGGTGGTGGTGCAGTCGATCTTCGAGCTGGTGCGCAGGATCTGCGCCGAGGGCTACACGGTGCTGATCGTCGAGCAGAACATCCGCCAGGTGCTCAAGGTCGTGAGCCGCGCGTACCTGCTGGAGGCGGGACGGATCAAGATGGCCGGCCCGTCGCAGGAGTTCCTGGCCTCCGAAGAAATCCGCAAGGCGTACCTGGGCTTGTGATGGAGATCTTCGACGTCTTCCTGCTGGAGGCGATCCTCAACGGGCTGCTGCTCGGCGGCCTGCTGGCGCTCCTGTCGCTCGGGCTCAACCTGATCTTCGGCGTCATCGACGTGGTCTGGATCTGCTACGCCGAGCTGATCATGTGCGGCATGTACGCCGTCTACTACCTGCACGTGCAGTACCACTGGCCGCTCGCCGCGGCGATGCCGGCGGCGGTGCTGATCGTCGCCGCGCTCGGCGTGGTACTGCACCAGTACGTCATCCGGCCGGTGCTCGCCGCCGAGCCGATCAACCAGCTCCTGGTCACGGGCGGCGTGCTCTTCTTCCTGCAGGCGGCGGCGACGCTCGCCTTCGGCATCGACTTCAAGAACCTCGGCGTCAGCCTGCCGGCGGTGCGCCTGGGCGAGGTGTCGTTCTCGGCAGCGCGCCTGGTGGCGTTTGGCGCAGCGCTCACTGGCGCGGTCGGCTTGTACTTTTTCCTGAGCAAAACCTACCTGGGGACCGCGATCCGGGCGATCAGCCAGGACCGCGCGATCATGCCGCTGATGGGCGTCAGTCCGGCGCGCATCTTCGTCATCACCTCGGCGCTCGGCGGCGCGCTCGCCGGCGTCGGCGCCTGCCTGCTGGTGCTGCAGTACGACGTGCACCCGGCGATCGGCCTGTCGTTCGGGCCGATCACGTTCCTCATCTGCGTGCTCGGCGGCCTGGGCAGCATGGCGGGCGGCTTCATCGCCGCCTTCGTCTTCGCGCAGTTCATCTCGGTGGGCGGCTACTTCTTCGCCATCGAGTGGGGCTACGTCATCGCCTTCGCCTTCTTCATCGCCATGATGTTCATCCGGCCGCAGGGTTTTTTCAAACGATGATCGGCAACTACCCGCTGCACCTGATGATCCTCGTGCTGCTGTGGGGATACATCTACACCAGCTGGTCGCTGATGGGCCGGCTCGGCATGGTCAGCTTCGGCCACGGCGCCTTCATGGGCATCGGCGCCTACACGGTGGTGATGATGTGGAACCATCTCTCTCTCTCGCCCTGGATCGGCCTGCCGGCGGCGCTCGCCGTGGCGGCGGCGGTGGCGGTGGTGATCGCCTATCCGTGCTTCCGCTTCAAGATCGTCGGCCACTACTTCGCGCTCGTCACGCTCGCGCTCTCCGAGGTGACGCGGCTCTTGATCATCGCGCTGCGCGACCAGACCGGCGGCTCGCTCGGCGCGACGCCGAACGGCGCGCTGACCGAGGGCACGACCGTCGCGCTCGGCGCGCTGCAGTTCTCGAGCAAGTGGGTGTGGCTCGCCGTGGTCGCCGCCTTCTGGCTCTTCGGCCTGTGGGTCTGGCGCGCGGTCGACCGCGGCATGAGCCGCCTCGCGCTGCAGGCGATCAGCGAGGACGAGGAGGCGGCGGCGTCGATCGGCATCCACGTCACGCGCGCCAAGCTGCGCGTCACCCTGGTGTCAGCGCTCATGACCTGCGTCGGCGGCGTGCTCTACGCGCAGTACCAGCTGTACGTGAACCCGGACACGGTCTCGGGCATCGCCATCAGCCTGCAGATGGTGTTCGGCGTCATCGCCGGCGGCATGTTCGTCATGCTCGGGCCGACGGTGGGCGCGGCGTTCACGCTGCTCCTCGCCGAGGGGCTGCGCCTCGCCTTCGGCAACCGCTACCCGGCGCTCGACACCACGATCTACGGCGCGATGCTGGTGCTGTTCATCATCTTCATGCCGAAGGGCATCCTCGGCGCGGCGCTCGACGCCTGGCGCGGCAAGCGAGCCGCCTAGGGTTCCTTCGCAAAATCGACCGCGATCCACACCGCGGCCACGCCGGCGCGGTTTTCCGCCCAGTGCGTGGTGTCCTTGCCCTCGGCGAAGCTTTCGCCGGCCTTCACCACCTTGGGCGGCTTGCCTTCCTGGTGGAACGTGATCACGCCCTGCAGGAGGTAGTTCACCGTCGGCTGGTCCTTGTGGCTATGCAGGCCGATGACGCCGTTCGGCAGCAGCATGACCTTGCGCATGCGAAGGGTGTCGATCGCCTCCAGCTTGTCGGCGCTCAGGCCCTTGTCCGCGGTCGGCCCTTTCATCTGGCCGACCGCGACGCCGGCGGCGAATCCCAGCGCAAGCGTCGATCCGAGTAGCAACGTCAGCTTCTTGCGGCCAAAGGCCATCGTTTCCCTCCGTTGTGTAATGCCAGAGGTTATAGACTCTGATGCGGCATGGCGCAAAAGAAGACCGCCCTGCAGACCCTGGAATTGCAGTTGCGCGAAGCGCAGCTGCTGGCCCACTTCGGCAGCTGGGAATGGGACCTGCGCGCCAACGTGGTGACCTGGTCGGAAGCGCTCTACCAGATGATGGGGGTCGATCCTGCGACGTTCAAGCCGTCCCTGGAAGGTTTCCTGAGCTGCGTGCACCCGGAGGACCGGGAGCGGGTCGCGCGCGCGGCCGACGCCAATCGCCGGGCGGGCACGCCCTATGCCGAGCCGATCCGCATCGTGCGTCCCGACGGAACGGTGCGCACGATCCGCGGCGGCTCGCACGCGGTGAGCGACGCGGCGGGGCGCCCGGTGCGGGTCGTCGGCGTCCTGCAGGACATCTCGGAGGAAACGCAGGCGCAGGAAGCGCTCCGCAGCTACGCCGAGCAGGTGGTGGTGCTCGCGCGCCGGCTGGTCGAGGTGCAGGAAGTCCAGGGCCGCCGGCTGGCGAGGGAGCTGCACGACAACCTCGGCCCGAGCCTCACCGCGCTCGGCATCAACCTGCAGCTGATCGAGGACGCGCTACCCGCGGCGCTGCGGCAAGGGCTCGCCGGCAGGCTGTCGGATTCGCGCCAGCAGGTCCAGGCCGCCTCGGCGGCGATGCGCGACGTCATGGGCGAATTGCGCCCGCACGGCCTCGACGACCACGGCCTGCCGGCGGCGCTGCGCATCCTCGCTGCCGCGTTCGAGAAGCGCACCGGGATTCGTGTCACGGTGTCGACCGGCGGGCCGGAGTGCGAGAGCGACCGCTTCGCGCTGCCGCTCTACCGCATCGCGCAGGAGGCGCTCAACAACGTCGCCAAGCACTCGCATGCGCGGAGCGTGGAGATCCGCTGCTGCGCCGGGGGCAACCTGCTCGAGGTCGAGGACGACGGCGTCGGCTTGGGCCCGGGCGAGGCGCCGCCCGACCCCGCGCGTGCACCGGGCTGGGGCCTGCTCACCATGCGGGAGCGCGCAGCCGCAGTGGGCGCTTCCTGCGAAGTCGTGTCACATTCCGGGCGCGGCGTCCTGGTGCGGGTCGCCATCGGCGCCGGGCCGTGATACAGTTCGGTCCGCAGGATTTCAAGCCAAAGCGAACACACCGTCCCTACCCGTCAAAAGCGGTTCCAGTGGCAGTCGATTCCTCCCTTGATCATCGTGCCCGCAGCGAAGCTCGGACAGCCTCGCGAACTTAAGGAATTAGGAAAAGATATGGCTACAGGTACCGTGAAGTGGTTCAACGACGCGAAGGGCTTCGGATTCATTACCCCGGATGACGGCGGCAAGGATCTGTTCGCTCACCACACGTCGATCCAGGGCACTGGCTTCAAGTCGCTGAAAGACGGCCAGAAGGTTTCGTTCGACGTGACGCAGGGCCAGAAAGGCCCGGCGGCGGCGAACATCAAGCCGCTCTAAGGACCAGCACAGCATCAGGAAAGCCGCCTTCGGGCGGCTTTTTCTTTTTTCCACAAGGCACCGCGTGATCGTCGCTTCCGGCGTTTCCATGCAGTTCGGGCCCCAGGTCCTGTTCACGAACGTCACCGTCAAGTTCGGCGGCGGCAATCGCTACGGCCTGATCGGCGCCAACGGCTCGGGCAAGTCGACGTTCATGAAGATCCTCGGCGGCGAGCTCGAGCCGAGCGCGGGGTCGGTGTCGATCGATTCCAGCGAGCGGGTCGGCAGGCTGCGCCAGGACCAGTTCGCGTACGAGAGCGAGCGCGTGCTCGACGTGGTGCTGCAGGGCCATGCCGAGATGTGGGCGGCGATGCGCGAGCGCGACGCGATCTACGCCAACCCGGACGCGAAGGACGCGGACTTCCTGCACGCCGCGGAGCTCGAGGCGAAGTACGCGGAGTACGGCGGCTACACCTCGGAATCGCGCGCCGGCGAGCTCTTGCTCGGCCTCGGCATCGAGATCGAAAAGCACAACGGCCCCATGAGCGCGGTGGCGCCCGGCTGGAAGCTGCGCGTGCTGCTCGCGCAGGCGCTGTTCGGCGACCCGGACATCCTGCTGCTCGACGAGCCGACCAACAACCTCGACATCAACAGCATCCGCTGGCTCGAGGACGTGCTCAACCAGCGCTCGAGCACCATGGTCATCATCTCGCACGACCGCCATTTCCTTTCCGCGGTGTGCACGCACATGGCCGACGTGGACTTCGGCACGATCCGCGTCTATCCAGGCAGCTACGACGACTACATGGAAGCCACCACGCTGGCGCGGGCGCAGCTCGAGAAGGACAACGCCAAGGCCAGGGACCGCATCGCCGACCTCGAGGACTTCGTGCGCCGCTTCCGCGCCCACAAGGCGAAGGCGCGCCAGGCGACCTCGCGCCGGAAGATGATCGAGAAGCTGAAAGTCGAGGACGTGAAGCCCTCCAGCCGGCAGTACCCGTTCATCCGCTTCATCGTCGACCCGCGGGAGAAGCTGCACCGCGGCGCGGTCGAGGCGAAGGGACTCTTCTACGGCAAGCTGGATCTCACGATCGAGGCCGGGGAGAAAGTGGCGATCATCGGCCCCAACGGCGTCGGCAAGACGACCCTGCTTCGGTCCTTGCTTCCTGAGGATTCCAAAGAGAAGCTGAGACTCGACGCCGCGACGGTGAAATGGGCGGAGAAGGCACGCCTCGGCTACTGGCCGCAGGACTCTTCATCCGAGTTCGTCCCCAGCGAAACCCTGACGGAGTGGATGACGCGCTGGCGCCGCAAGGGCTTCAAGCAGGACGACCTCATCGTGCGCGCCACCCTCGGCCAGCTGCTCTTTTCCGGCGAGGACCAGAAGAAGACG
>DATNCP010000070.1:0-8629 GCA_035607175.1 Burkholderiales bacterium | reverse complement strand
AGCATGATGTTGCCGGGCTTGATGTCGCGGTGGACGATGCCGCGCTCGTGCGCATAGCCCAGACCCTCGGCGACCTGCTGCGCGATATCGACCGCGTCGCCCGCCGGCAGTCCTTCGCCGTTGCTTTCCTTCAGCCGCAGGCGCAGGTCGGCGCCATCGACCAGCTCCATCGCCAGATAGGCGACGCCATCGGCCTCGCCGAAATCGTAGACGGTGACGATGTTGGGGTGGTTCAGCTTGCCGGCCGCCTTCGCCTCGAGAAAAAAGCGCTTCTCGTATTCCTTGCGCCCCTCTGCGTCCGCCTCCAGGACGATGGTCTTCAGCGCGACCACGCGGTCGAGATTCGGGTCCTCGGCCTTGTAGACGATGCCCATCGCGCCGCGGCCGAGCTCGCCGAGGATCTTGTAGCGGCCGATCTTGACCGTCTTCTTCGCCACTAGTGCCCCACCTTCTGCACCAGCTCGCGCCAGTAGGGAACCTTCGCCAGCACCGCATCGACGCTCGGCGCCTCGCCGTCGACGGAGAGGCGATAGGCGATGCCGCCGCCGGCGAGCGCGACGGCGAACGCGACGCCGAGCAGCGCGTAGCGCCGGCTCTTCCGCCGCACCGCGTTGCCGTCGGACTTGTAGAGGTCGTGGGTGCGCAGCCCGGGGTCGTTGAACGTGCCGGCCGACACCAGCGCCGCCTCCTGCCCGGGCGCGGCGTCGGCGAGCGCGTCGCGAAACGCGCGCGAAGCGAACAGGCGGCCGGGCGCGGTGAACTGGGCGATGCTCGCGGCGACGGCGATGCCGTCGCCCGTCAGGCCGTCGCCGCCCTTCTTTCCCGCGGTCTTCAGCGTGCCGTGGTTCAGGCCGGCGGAAAGGGGCAGGCCGGCGCTCGACGCGGCGAGCGCGCTCTCGGCGAGGCGCAGCGCGGCGCGCGGATCGCGCAGCACGACGATCACTACGCCGTCGGAGGCGTCGAGGACGATGCGCCGCTCGGCCGGCAGCTCGGCGGCGGTGACGGCGACCACCGCGTCGAGCTGAGCGCGCAGGCGCGCCTGCTCGCTCGCCGGACGCCGGGCAAAATCCTGGATGCGGAGAAAAGCGACGCTCGCGGAAAACGCGGTCGGCATGGGCCAAGGATGCAGGGATTGCCCCACCTTGAACAGGGTATAATTCTGCCCGCTGAGGAGCGTTGCGTCCCCTGAGAAAGCAACCTGAGGGGGTCAGGCTCAGCGAAATCAACGGCGCTCGCATCGGAAACGGTGCGGGCGCTTCGCTTTTTTGGAGACCGAAAATGAATGCAGCCGTCATCGATAAAACGTTTATTGACTTCCGCGTCGCCGATCTCAAGCTCGCGGGCTGGGGTCGCAAGGAGATCGCCATCGCCGAATCCGAGATGCCGGCGCTGATGGCGATCCGCCAGGAATTCGCGGCGAAGCAGCCGCTCAAGGGCGCGCGCATCGCCGGCTCGCTGCACATGACCATCCAGACCGCGGTGCTGATCGAGACGCTGAAAGCACTCGGCGCCGAGGTGCGATGGGCTTCGTGCAACATCTTCTCCACCCAGGACCATGCCGCCGCCGCGATCGCCGTCGCGGGCGTTCCGGTGTTCGCCTACAAGGGGGAGACGCTCGACGAGTACTGGGAATTCACCCACAAGATCTTCCAGTTCGGGCACGGAGATGAAGTGCGGGGGCCGAACATGATCCTTGACGACGGCGGCGACGCAACGCTGCTCGTGCATCTCGGCATCAAGGCCGAGAAGGATGCTTCGGTGCTCGCCAAGCCGACCAGCGAGGAAGAGATCTCCCTCTACAAGTCCATCGCGAGCCGGCTGAAGGCGGCGCCCGGCTGGTATTCACGCATGGGCAAGGAGATCAAGGGCGTCACCGAGGAGACGACGACCGGCGTGCACCGCCTCTACCAGATGGCGAAGGAGAAGCGGCTGCTGTTCCCGGCGATCAACGTCAACGACTCGGTCACCAAGTCGAAGTTCGACAACATCTACGGCTGCCGCGAATCGCTGGTAGACGGCATCAAGCGCGCCACCGACGTCATGGTCGCCGGTAAGGTCGCGGTGGTGGCGGGCTTCGGCGAGGTCGGCAAGGGCTCGGCGCAGGCGCTGCGCGGGCTGCAGGCGCAGGTGTGGGTGACCGAGATCGACCCGATCTGCGCGCTGCAGGCGGCGATGGAGGGCTACCGCGTCGTGACCATGGACTATGCCGCGGACAAGGCCGACATCTTCGTCACCGCGACCGGCAACTTCCACGTCATCACCAAGGAGCACATGGCGCGGATGAAGAACAACGCCATCGTCTGCAACATCGGCCACTTCGACAACGAGATCGACATCGCCGGGCTGAAGAGCTGCAAGTGGGAGAACATCAAGCCGCAGGTCGACCACGTCATCTTTCCCGACGGCAAGCGCATCATCCTGCTCGCCGAAGGGCGCCTGGTGAACCTCGGCTGCGGCACCGGCCACCCGTCGTACGTGATGAGCTCGTCGTTCGCCAACCAGGTGCTGGCGCAGATCGAGCTCTACGGCAACACCGCGAAGTACCCGGTCGGCGTCTACATCCTGCCGAAGCACCTCGACGAGAAGGTGGCGCGCCTGCAGCTCAAGACCCTGAACGCCGAGCTCACAGCGCTGACCGACGAGCAGGCGAAGTACATCGGCGTGGCGAAGAGCGGCCCGTACAAGACCGACCACTACCGATACTAAGCATCCGTTGAGGCCCGGATAAATCGTATGAAAGTCGCCTGCATGGCGGCAGGCGGTGTCGGCGGCTACTTCGGCGCACGCCTGCAGCAGGCCGGACACGACGTCACCTTCTTCGCCCGCGGCCGGCACCTCGAAGCGCTGCGCACCCGCGGCCTGACGGTCGAGAGCGGCGAAGGCAGCGCCACGCTCAAGGTTCGCGCGATGCAGGATCCAGGCGAAGCGGGCATCGCCGACGTGGTGCTGTTCGCGGTCAAGCTCTGGGACACCGACGGCGCGGCCGCGCAGATCCGGCCGCTCGTCGGCCCCGAGACGGTGGTCATTCCTTTCCAGAATGGCGTCGAATCGATCGACAGGCTGCGCAAGGTCCTGCCCGAGAAATGCGTCATGGGCGGCTCCGCCTACATCGCGACCCGCATCAAGTCGCCCGGCGTGATCGAGCACACCGGCCAGATGTCGCGGATCCAGTTCGGACCGGTACTGGATTCGCAGAAGGAGATTTCAAAGCGCTTTCTCGCGGCCTGCCGCGAGGCGAAGATCAACGCCGAGATCCCCGGCGACATCGTCAGGGCGAACTGGGAGAAATTCGTTTTCCTGGTCGGCATCTCCAGCGCCACCGCGGCGGCGCGCGCGACGGTCGGCGTGGTGCGCGCCGATCCCGACCTGCGCTGGCTGCTCGAGCAGGCGATGCACGAGACCTGGCGGCTCGCGCGCAAGCGCGGCGTGGCGTTGCCCGACGATTTCGTCGCCACCCGCATGAAGAACGTCGACGGCCTGCACGCCGACATGAAGGCTTCGCTGCTGCACGACCTGGAGAACGGCGGCCGGCTGGAAGCGCCCTGGCTGTGCGGCGCGGTGGCGCGCATGAGCGCCGAGGCCGGGCTCGATGCGCCGGTGAATCGCGCGGTATTCGCGGCGCTGAAGCCGTTCGTGAATGGACCTCAAGTCAAAGCTTCTTGACCCGGCGCGTCGGGTCCGGCTCTACGGCACCACGCCGCCGCGCGCCGGCACGCCGCCGGAGCAGGTCGCGGCTGCGGCCGAGAAGCTCGCCGCCCGCCTCGCCGGCCTGCCGCTCGACGCGGTGGTCGTCTACGACATCCAGGACGAGACCGGCCGCACCGAGCTGCCTCGTCCGTTCCCCCTCACTGCCACGGTGGATCCGCGCGACTACGCGAAGTTCTTCAATCTGCCGACCATCGTCTACAAAGCGCTCGGCAACGTCGACGAGGCGGCCTGGCAAGGATGGCTCGACGCGTCGCGCGGGCTCGATTTCCTTTCCATCGTCGGCCGTCCCGCGCCGGGCAAGTACGCGCTGCCGCTCTCGCGCGCCATCCGCGCCGCGGCGGCGCACGCGGCGGGCTATACCATTGGCGGCGTGGTCATCGCCGAACGCCACACCGCGGAAAGAAGCGAGTCGGCCCGCCTGCTGGCAAAGGGCATCGAGGGTTGCGCCTACTTCATCTCGCAGGCGGTGTACCACGCGCCGCCGAGCGAGCGACTGCTCGCCGACTACCTGCGCGACTGTCGCGGCGCCGGCGTCGCGCCGCGGCGCATCGTCCTGACCTTCGCGCCGGTCGGTCGGGACAAGACGCTCGCCTTCCTGCGCTGGCTCGGCGTCAACGTCGCGCCCGAAACCGAGCGGGAGATCCTCGGCGCGGCGCGGCCGCTCTCGCAGTCGATCCGCATCTGCCGCGACAACCTGCGCCGCATCCTCGACGGCAAATACGCCGGCCAGATTCCGCTCGGGGTGAACGTCGAGAGCGTCTCGATCAACCGCGACGAGATCGACGCCAGCGTCGAGCTGTTCCACGCGCTCGGCGAAGTGCTCCAGGGAAAATGAGGGGCCGATGAACCGCGCTCTGAGCTGGCTCGCGCTCGGCGTGATCGCGCTCGGCGCGCTCGAGCTCTACGCCCTGCAGGCGCTGCAGCCTCTCGAAAACCGGGTGCTCGACCGCTATGTGCGCGCGCAGGCGGCGAAGATCGCGCCCGACCCCGACATCGTGCTGATCGATATCGACGAGAAGAGCCTGGCGGCGATGGAGAAGGAGGCCGGCCGCTGGCCCTGGCCGCGCGTGGTCTACGCCGAGCTGGTCGAGGGCCTGGCGGCGCAGAAGCCCCGCGCGATCGTGTTCGACATCATGTTCACCGAGGCCGACCGCTTCCGGCCGCAGGAGGACGAGGCCTTCGCCGCCGCGGTCACCGAGCACCGCAACACCTATTTCCCGCTGCTGCGCCTGCCGGCGACCGGCGACGCGCGCGGCGTGCCGATGGCCGAGATCGCGCCGCTCATCGGCGTGGCGCGCGGCAAAGGCGCAGACCCGGAGGCGCGTGCCGCCCTGGTGCCGCCGATGGTGCTGCCGCCCGAGCAATGGCGCGTCGGCCTGATCGGCTTTTCCGAGGACGCCGACGGCGTTGGACGGCGCTATACGTTGCGCGAGACGATCAGCGGCTGGCAGGTGCCGTCGCTCCCGTCGCGCGTGGCCTTCGATCTCGGCTATCCGGTTCCGGACCAGGACGACATCGTGCTCGCCTGGCGCGGCGCCAAGGGGAGCTTCCCGCGCGTCTCCTTCAGCGATCTGTACGAGGAATTCAACAAGTCGAAGCGGACCCGCCCCGCCGACGAGTTCGCCGGCAAGATCCTGATCATCGGCGCCGCCGCGAGCGGCTTGCAGGACCTGCGCGTCACGCCGCTCGACAGCCTGCACCCCGGCGCCGAGATCCTCGGCACCGCGCTCGAGAACCTGAAGAACGGCCGCCAGATGCGCTACGCCGCGAGCTGGTGGCCCGCGCTGATCGGCGTCAGCCTGATCTTCCTCGTCACCCTCGGCTTCAGGACGGGCGTCGACGCGCGCATCACCGGCGGGGCGCTCGCCGCGGCGAGCGCGGGACTGGTGGCGACCAGCTGGGCGATGGTCGCCAGCCTGGTGCTGCTGCCGGTCGTCACGCCGCTCGCCGCCGCCTGGCTTTTCTTCGGCACCGCCGCGCTCGCCGAATTCCTGCGCGAGCGCCGCCAGCGGCAGGCGGCGATGGCGCAGTTCTCGCGCTTCACCAACCCGCACGTCGCGAAGCTGCTGGTCGATCGCGGCGGCATCGAGACGGCCCGTCGTGAAGTGACGCTGCTCTTTTCCGACATCCGCGGCTTCACCACCCTCTCCGAGACGCGCAGTCCCGAGGAGGTGATCGCGCTCCTCAACCGCTACTTCTCGCTGCAGGTCGATGTGGTCTTCCAGCACGGCGGCTCGCTCGACAAGTTCATCGGCGACTGCATCATGGCCATCTGGGGCGCGCCGCTCGACGACCCCGACCACGCGAAGCGCGCGGTCGCCTGCGCCCTCGACATGGTCGACACCCTCATCGCCTTCCGCCGCGCGCTGGGCGCCGAGGATTCCGGTTTCGACGTCGGCATCGGCGTGCACTCCGGGCCGGCGGTCGTCGGCCTGATGGGCTCGCAGAAGCGCCTCGAGTACACCGCGATCGGCGACACCGTCAACCTCGCCAGCCGCATCGAGGGCCTGACCAAGGACGCCAAGCGCCGCGTGCTGGTGTCGAAGGACACGGTCGAGCGCTGCGGCGACGCCTTCGAGTTCGTCCATTGCGGTACATTCCCTGTCAAAGGCCGCGCCCAACCGGTAGAGTTGTTCGAACCGAAGCGAAAGACATGAGATTCCTGGTTGCCCTGTTGCTGGTTCCGCTGCTCGCTCATGCCGAGCCGGCGACCCTGGTCCGCGCCAGCGAGCTGAAAGCGCAGGCTGCGACCGACGCCGCCACCGTGACCCAGCTCGCCGCCGACGCGGCGGTCGATGCCGGCGAGCGCAACGGCGGCTGGGTGCGCGTGAAGACCCAGGCCGGCGCCGAAGGCTGGGTGAAGATGCTCGCGCTGCGCTACGGCGGCCCGGGCGCGGCGAAGCGCGGCGACAGCGGGCTCGCGCAAGCGGTGAACGTCGCCCGCAGCGGCGCGAGCGGCACGCAGGTGACCACCGGCGTGCGCGGTCTCGACGAGACCGACATCAATACCGCGCGGCCCAATCCGGCCGAGCTGAAGAAGCTCGAGGGCTACGCGGAGTCGAAGGACGGCTCGAGCCGCTTCGCCGAGAGCGGCAAGCTGAAGGCACAGCGCATCGAGTATCCGAAATGAGAGTTCTGCTCGCGCTGCTCTTCTTCATCGCCGCGCCGGCGCAGGCGCAGTTCAAGTTCGACATCAACAAGCTGATCGATACGACGAAGAACGTCGTCAAGGCGACCAGCGACATCGGCGAGCCCGAGGAGATCCAGATCGGCAAGGACGTGGCGTCGCGCCTGCTCGGCGCCGCGCCGCTGGCGAAGGACGAGAACCTGCAGCGCTACGTGAATCGCGTCGGTCGCTGGCTCGCGCTGCAGACCGAGCGCCCCGACCTGCCGTGGCAGTTCGGGGTCATGGAAGCGCCGCAGATGAACGCCTTCGCCGTCCCCGGCGGCACGATCTTCGTCACCCGCGGCCTGGTGGAGCGGATGAAGAGCGAAGCCGAGCTCGCCGGGGTGCTCGCGCACGAGATCTCGCACGTGCTGCGCAAGCACCACCTCAGGGCGATCCAGAAGGGCGCCCAAACCGCGCTCGCCGGCGAAGCGCTCAACCAGGCGCTGCGCAACCAGAACGCGCAGGCACGCGAGAAGCTGGTCGCCTTCGGCTCGGAGATGTACACGCGCGGCCTCGACAAGGGCGACGAGCTGGAAGCCGACCGCCTCGGCGTGGTGATCGCGGCGCGCGCCGGCTACGACGCCTACGGCCTGCCGGCGGTGCTGCAAACGCTGCAGGCGATGAACGCGCAGGATTCGGCGCTGGCGCTGATGTTCAAGACCCACCCGGCGCCCGGCGAGCGCCTTACCGCGCTCGACGAAACGATGCAGAAAACGCTCGACGCCTACGCCGGCCAGCCGCAGCTCGCCGAGCGCTTCCTGCAGCAGGTCAAGGTCAGAAAATAGCCAGCCGCCACGGCGCGCCCGGCGCGTCGCGGCACGCGCCATAGCGGAACGGCGTGCCGCCGCGTCCCGGCGTATCGAAGCGCAGATCGACGAAGTACGCGCAGTTCCTCTCCTTGCCGTCGAACGCCGGCAGATCGGCGAACCAGCGATAGGACGCGAGCGGCTCGGAGCGCCACGCGGCTTCGATGAACTGCTCGTCCACTTCGCCGTAGCGCTTGCGCACCACCCAGATCGCCTGGTCGAGCGGCAGGTAGGGCGAGTCGATCCGGGCGATGAAGCCGTCGCCCGGCTGGTAGCGCTTCGCCTCCGTTCTGACCAGATTGATATGAGCGAACCGGTGCGCCCGTTCATCGCTCACGAACACTGTCCAGTTGAACGGCGTCACCGGCCGCGGCTGCGCAGTGACACGCGCGCCAGCAAGCCCGCTCTTCGCTGCGTATTGCTGCCCGAACTCGAGGGCGCGCTCGCGCTGCAGGTACTGGAAGCCGACGTAGCCCACCAGCACGATGAGACTCGCCGTCGCTGGGATTTTCGCTTTTCTGAAGATCAGGGACGCGACCAGGCCCGCGACGATGATGCCGCTGAACCAGAGATCGACGATGAAGGTCGTGCCGATGCCCGCGCGCCAGTCGGAGAACGGCGCCAGCACCATCGTGCCGTAGCTGGTGATGAGATCGCCGGCGATATGCAGGCCGATCGCCAGCGCCGTGATGCCGTAGAGCGCCCGCCAGCCGCCCGGGTGCCGCAGCATCTTCGCCAGCAGCCAGGAGAGGGCGAGGGCCCAGAGCGGCAGCAGGATCAGCGAGTGCGTGACGCCGCGGTGGTTCTCCAGGTACGACACCGGCCCCAGCCAGCCGGCGACGAAATCGAGGTCCGGCGCGGCGCAGGCAAGGAAGCCGGCGGCGATGCGCCGCGGCAGCGAGCGCGGCGGCGCGTCCTTCGGCGCGGTCGCCCGCGCGAGCAGCGC
>DATNCP010000066.1:0-20979 GCA_035607175.1 Burkholderiales bacterium | reverse complement strand
CGCGGTGCCCGCGCCAACCTCAGTGCTGCCGAGGCCGGCCTGCTCCAGCCCGGCGACGTGGTGGTGATGCTGGGCAATGCGGAACAGCTTGCTGCCGCGGAGAGCCGGCTGCTGCAAGGCTGAGCGCGGGCAAAAAAAGTTGCTAGGAGGGCTGCTGAAGCGAAAGCCGGGGGAACAGCTAGACCTACTAGGCTAGGACTGGGAGCTGCGCCGCTGCCGATCCTCGGCTACGTGCTGGCTGTCTATGAGGACGTCCAAGGCTCGCAGAAGGAGAGAGTCCGGCACGCTGGCCGCGCCGTTCAGGTGCATCGTAAGAGCGTGCTGGGAGATCCCGAGGCGGTAAGCAGCTTCTTCCAGCCCGAGTTGACTGACGATCCTCTGGAGGATCGCTTGGCCTGCAGAACTCACGCCACGAAATTACCAACTACGGCCCCTGTCGCTCAGTTCGTTACCGCACATATAAACGGCAGCCGAGCGGGCTACGGAACTACTTTGTGTAACCACCGGCACATTTGATTGCCATGTGGCCGTGGTACGTCAAATCTAATATCGCGAAAAAAAAGCCGGCTTGCGCCGGCTTTGGATCGAACGTCTGCCCGCTTACAGCGAGCGGCAGAGCGTGTAGAGGTTGGTGCCGGTTTCCTGATAAGCAGCGGCTGCGGTGGTTCCGGCGACGACGTCGGGGTTCGGCGCGGTCTGGGTGATGCCGCGCACGGTGCCCTTGTCGGGAACGCCGTCGTCCATCTGCGTGTCGGCCGCGATCGCGATCTTGTCCGGCAGGTTCGCCGAGCAGATGATGATCCCGGCGAAGCCGCCGAGCGCCGCGGCGCCGGCGCTGTCGCCGGTTTGCACGCCGATCTGGCCGGAAAGCGCGTTGAACGGCTGCTGGTCGCCCACGCCGGAGACGAAGCCGGCGCGGCGCAGGTGATCCCACCACAGGCGCGATTCGTCGGTGGCGGTGGCGCTGTTGTACTTGCCGGCGACGACGCCGTTGCCGTTACCGGCGGTGGCGCCGGTCCAGCGTCCGGTCACCGTGCCGCAAGTACCCGCGACCACGACGCCGCCCGCGCACGGATCATCGCCCGGGATCTTCTTATAGCGATCCACGTAGCCGTGGTACGCGGCCGAAATGCCGGAGAAATCGGCGATCACGTTCTTGATCTTGGCTTGCGTGATCATTTCCTGGCCCTTCAGGATGCCGCCCAGCAGCAGGCCAATGATCACCAGCACGATCGCGATTTCGACCAGCGTAAAGCCCTGTGTTTTCAGTCGTTTCATGAAGCTCCCTCCCTGTACTCGGGGTTGACGCACTGTACCTGCAAGCGCTATGCCACCGATACGTCTTTAATAAACAATGACATAGAATACACTACTCAAGTCCAACCGTCGAATTGCCGACAGGTTCGTCAACCCGCTGACACTTACCTGGATCCCGGCTTCTGGGAGCGTTGCTCGAGTTCCTCCAGCCTTTGCCGTAGAAAGCGCGCTTCGTCGGCATCGTGGATTTTGCCGCTCTCCAGCAGCCCGCCGAGCAGGACGCGCGCGGCTTCCAGCTCGTTCATGTCCTCCAGGATGAAGACCTCCATCTGTCTCGCCCAGAGCGGTACGTCCGCCGCCTGGGTATGGCGGTCGATTGCCGCTGCGTAGCGCCGCGCAAGCGGCAGGTCATGCAGGCGGTGCTTGGCGAGCAGCGCCGCATGGGCGAGCCACGGCCAGCGCCGATCGGGATCGAGGAGGTATTGCTCGTGGATGAACTCCAGCATCAAGCGCGAGCGCACCTGGTCGCCCACCTCGGCGTAGACGCGCGCGGCGGAGAAGAGGGGGTAGTCGCTGCGCGGATCGAGCGCGAGGATCGCGCGCAGCCAGCCGATCAGGCGCGGGTAGTCGAGTTGCTGGTAGGAGACGGCGTTGTTGGCGCCGAGGTCGAAGGCTTGCAGATAGAGCATGGCGAGGCGCGCCAGCGTTTGCGGCTCGCCAAAGCTCGCGAGCCGCAGCGCTTGCGGCGAGGGCGGCGGCGGCAGTTCGGTCGCCGCGGTCGCGCCCGGCCGGCCGGTCGCGCGCACGCCCACCTGGCAGGCGAGGGCCACCGCGAGCGCGAGCCAGAGCCACGCCGGCAGGCGCGCGAGCCGCCGCGCGTCGGTGCTCAGACGCTCCTCCGGTAGAAATCGAACAAGCCGGCTGCCGCCAGCAGCACCCCATAGACACCGAGCATCGCCATTGCTGCGAAAAATGCGGCGGCGTCCGGCGCCCCGTACAGCAGCCAGTCGGTGCGGGTGACCGCGTCGAGCCTCGGCAGCAGCAGTGCCACCGCCTCGACGCTGAAGCGCGCCGCCTGGTTGGCGAGCGAAGGATCGACCAGCGGGCCGGCGGCGATCGCCTGGATCGCCGCCATCGAGCGCGCCAGCAGGTACAGCCCGGCCGTTGCCGCGATCGCCGGCACGGGCTGAGCCAGCGTCATGGCGAAGAACAGCGCCGCGGCGGCGACCAGCGCGCCTTCGAGGGCGAGCGAGATCGCCCAGAGGGCGACTGCGGCGGGGGTTGCCCACACGAGGAGCGGCAACGCGAACACCAGCGCCAGCGCCGCGGCCATGAGGGCGAAGCCGGCGAGGCGGCCGAGGTAGTGGCTTGCGCGCGAGAGCGGCAGAGAAAGCATCAGTTCCAGGCCCTTGTCGTTCACTTCGCGCATCACGCTGGTGCTGACCTGTACGGCGACCAGGAACACCGCGCAGGCGCGCAGCAGCGCCGCGATCACGGCGAGCTGCAGGTTGCGCGCCTCGGTGAGCGCCACCTGCGAGAGGAACGCGGCGAGCAGGAGCGCCAGCGCCAGGCTGCCCGCGGCGAGCCACGGCAGCCCGCCGCGGCGGGCCTCGGCCAGCACCAGGCGGGCGAGAATGGCGGTCGGCATGTCTTCGTTTGTAGACTAGTCGCCGGGACCTCCTCATGCAACCGGCGAACCCCGCGACCCTCACCGAGCCTTTCTTCTTCCGCATCGCCAACGCGGTGTGGGGACTCAGCCAGCGCTACTGGAAGCTGATCGTCGTCGCGATGCTGGCGCTCCTGCACGTGGCGGTGTTCCGCGGCGTCGCCGATCCCTGGGCGCGCGCGCTGCTGCTCGCGCACCTCGGCCTGCTGCTCCTCTGGCAGCCGTTCCTGCGCGCCGAGCAGCGCGTCTCGGCCGGGCAGGGGCTGATCCTGTCGGCGGTGGCGCTGGTGCTGCTGCTGCGGCTCGACTGGTGGCTGCTCGCGTTCTGGGTGATCGTCCTCGCCGGGCTGGTGGGCGGCAAGGTCTATCAGCATCACGCGCGCTGGCAGCGGCGCTGCTACCTGGTGGTGCTCGCCTACCTGCTGGCACTGCTCGCGATTGCGATCCTTCCCGAGATCGCGCCGCGGCGCGAGATCGCGCCCGAGATCCGCAGCGCGGCCGAGTACGTGCTGCCGCTCGCCTTCGTCGTGATCGCGCTCTTCCCCGGCGAGGCCGAGACGGTCGAGGCGGCGCAGGTGATGGATTTCTTCTACAGCGTTTTTCTGATGCTGGTGCTGGTGGTGGTGGTTCTCGGCAGCTTCACGTTCATGACCCTCACCCGCTCGGGCTACCTGCAGTCGCTCACCGCCACCATCTTCCTGACCGCCGGCGGCATGCTCCTGATCGCGCTCGCCTGGAATCCGCGCAGCGGCGGCGGTCTCGACGTGTTCTTCACCCGCTATCTTTTCTCCATCGGCCTGCCGGTCGAGCGCTGGCTGCATGTCCTCACCGAATTGCTGCAGAACGAGTCGCGGCCGGAGCGCTTCCTCGACGAGGCGGTGGCGGCGCTCGAGCGCCTGCCTGCGGTCGCCGGGGTCGGCTGGCGGGCGGGCGATGAGCGCGGCGAGCGCGGCGAGCGCACGCCGAACGCCGTCGAATTCGCCATTCCCGAGATCGCGCTCACCATCTACTCGCGCTTCCGGGTCGGCCCGGCGCTGCAATGGCACCTGCACCTGCTGGCGCAGCTGCTCGCCGAGTTCTACGTCGCCAAGCTGCGCGAGGCGCAGCTGCGGCAGTCGAGCTATCTGCAGGCGGTGCACGAGACCGGCGCGCGCACCACGCACGACATCAAGAACCTGCTGCAATCGCTGAACGTGCTGTGCTCGGTCGCGGCGCGCGAGGACTATCGCGACTGGGCGCAGCTCCAGGGCCTGGTGCGCCGCCAGCTGCCGATGGTGGCGCAGCGGCTCGCCGAGACGCTCGAGCGCCTGCAGCGGCCGCTGGCGGAAGGCGAGAACTACGTTCCGGCCAAGGCCTGGTGGGACGCGCTCGCGCGCCAGTACCGCGGCGAGGGTGTCGACTTCCAGAGCGGCGACCCGCCCGCTTCGTCGCGGCTGCCGCGATCCCTCTTCGACAGCGTCGCCGACAACCTGATCGGCAACGCGCTGGTGAAGCGCTCCAGCGAGCGCGACATGCGGGTGCAGGTTTCTCTCGAGTACGGCGAGCGCGTCGCGCTGCGCGTCTGCGACACCGGCAGCGCGGTGCCGCCCGAGGTCGAGACCCGCCTGCTGCGCGCGCCGGTGAGCTCGCGCGGCGGCCTCGGCATCGGCCTCTACCAGGCGGCGCGCCAGGCGGAGGCCGCCGGCTTCCAGCTCGCGCTCGAGTCGAACCGGGACGGCGACGTCTGCTTTACGCTGAGGGGCCCGGCGAGCTAGCTAGGGCAGGATGCCGGCCGCGACCATGCGGCCGTAGAGCAGGTTGACCGAGATCCAGGCCACCTGATCGTCGTATTCGTTGCCGTCGAAGGGCGTGCGCGGCGGGTGGTGGACGAACACGCCGTGGTTGCTGTTCGCCGCGGTCTTGTTGTTGAACGCCTCGTCGCCGCTCGCCTGGCCGGCGACGCCGCCGAAGCTCGCGGTGTTGAAGTTCTTGCCCTGCGACCAGACCACCGCCACCACCGTGTTCTGGTTGGTCGCCGAGAGGCCGATCGGACTGTCGGTCGACAGGCCGCACGAGGGGGTGGACGTGGAAAGGCTGCCGCTTGCGCCGTACGCGGTGCAGACGAGCAGGTCCGAGGGTGTCGCGCTGGTGCCGGTCGCGGCATTGAAGTTGTACTTGATGCCGGTGCCGGGCGAGACCGGCGGCTTGGTGAACGTGTAGTCGGGCGCGCCCGCGACGTTGGAGTTGATCGACACCGCATAGCGGATCCGGTTGCCCCAGACATCGACGCCGTAGCCCTGCACGTCGGTGGGCGTGAAGCCGATCGCGCGCGCCGGCAGGTAGCCGGTATAGCCGTCGGTGCAGAGGCCGGTGCCGGCGGGCGATTCGTCGCCGGAGTTCGACGCCAGCGACGCCGGGCAGGGCAGGCGGCCGTTGACGATGGCGAAGGCGAGCACCAGCTCGCGGGCCTCCTCGAGGCGGCGCTGCGTGTCGCCGATATTGCGCGACTCCATCTGCGCCGAGAGCGTATACATCAGGCTGCCGAGCAGCAGCACGACGATGGTGAACACCACCGCCAGCTCGGTGAGCGTGAAGCCGCGCTGGCGCGACCGGCGCGAGTCAGGGCGTGATGCTGACGAAGCGGTCATTGAAGGCCTTGCCGAAGCGCTTCTGCTCGAAGGTGCTGTTGAAATCGACGTTGACCGCCGTGTCGAGGAAATCGGTGAGCTGGCGGCTCGAGCCGCTGGTGCCGTTCAGGCTGCGGCCGGCGAGCGCGAGGATCGCGCGCTTGTCGGTGAGCGAGGTGCCGACTTCGTAGGTGACATTGAGGCAGCTTGACGCTGCGGTGCAATTGCGAGCGCCGCCGGGAACGTTGGCCTGGGAGACGGCGTAGTAGGTGACGTGGTGCCACTTGTTGGCGACGAACCAGTACCAGTCGTCGGGCGTGCCCGGCCCCGCCGGATTCGCCAGCGCATGGTCCTGGAAGACGGCGACCGGGATGGTCACGGTGGCGCTGCCGCTGCAAAGGATGGCGATGAACGAGCCGCACAACCCGGGAATGCCGAACAGCGTGACGCCGCCATAGAGCGTGCCGGTGTAGGTCCCGAGCGCCGAGCCGTCCGCCTGCAGCGGCGCGGTGAGCGTGGTGAGGCCGCTCGCTGCGCCGGCGTTGAGCGTTTTCAGGGCCCGGCCGACATTGCTCGCGTTGGCCTGCACCCGGACATCCGCGTCGACCACGCACAAGATGCACAGCAGCACCGAAAAGTTGACCGTGCACGTGACCTGCGTCGCGCTGGACGCGGCGCAGTTCGAGCTGAAGGTGGTCGCCGCGCCGCCCGTCTGCGTGGCAGAGATGCTGGCGATGTTCCAGGCGATGAAGTTCGGGTCGCAGCGCGGACCGTCGGTCGCTGTCACGCAAGGTGTTGCGGCAGGGCCCGAATACGTAAGCGGTAGCAAGCCCTGGCTCGCGCCGACGGCGCCCTTGAAGTCTGAAGTCGCCGCGTCGAGCGCGGTCGGCGGCGCCGGATAGGAGACGGCAAAGGGAAAGAACGGCTCGGCGACCGAGCCGCCCCAGGACGCGCTCGCGTACGTGTTCTGCAACTGCGGCACGACGTCGCGCTGGATCCGCGCGGTGACGACCGGCTCGACGACCTTCATCACGTCTTCGGCCGTCACGACCAGCATCTGGTCGTTGAGCACGGCATTGATCGCGTTGTCGACGACCGCGGTGCGCAGGGTCGCGCCGGCCACGTTCTGGCATTCGAGGTAATCGAGGTAGTTCGGCGCCGCCGGGTTGCGCACCTGCGTGCGGGCGGCGCAGCCGGCGGCGAGCTGGTTCGCGTTCGGCGCGACCACCATCGGCCGGCCCGGGGCGATGATCAGCGCCACGGCCGCATTCGCCTGACCGTCCACCGTGAGGTTGCCGAGCGAGTTCGAGTTGATGCCGATCGGGTGCGTGCCGTTGAACGCCCAACCCGTCGAGACCACGTACCAGAGCGGCTCGCCGGTGGCGTCGCGCGGCTGGTCGATGCCGAGCGAGCGCCATGGCAGGCGGCCGATCGCGGGCAGCGCGCAGTTCGGCGACATGATTCCTTCGTTGGCAGTACCGATGTAGCCGATGGCTTCCGGGCACGGCAGCCGGCCCGGATTGAGCTCGCTCTTGAGGATCGCTTCGCTCGCCGACCAGCCGAGCAGAGCCTGCTTTGCCTGCATCAGCACCGGAGCGTTCTTCGCGCGCTCGAGCGCGACCCGGTTGACGGGCGTGATGACGGACAGCAGCCACCACGCGCCCCCGACCATGAGCACGGCGAGGAGCGCGAGGAGCGCGGCGCCGCGCTGCCTGCGCGCCGGAGACGCGGTCATGGCGCCGGCTTGGCGCGCCGGACGCGGATTTCGCCCTCGCCGATCACGTCGCGCACTTCGCCGCTGCCCCGATCGAGCGTCTCGCCCGGCTTCAGGCCGACGCGCGCGCCGCTCTCGCCGACCGGCACCGAGACGCGGCCGTCGTCGCGGCTCGTGGCGCCGATGCGCGGCGCGTCGGGCGAGGTCTCCAGCAATCCTTCGCCGTTGACCCAGACCGTCGACGGCCCGTCCGAGCGCTTGACATAGCCGTCGAGCCGCGTCGTGGGCGAAGCGACCGCGGCCGCGGCGGGCTTGTCCGGCACTCGCGCCTTGCGGCGGGCGTCGAGCGCGGTGCGCTGGTCGGGCGTGAAGAACAGCCGGCCGAGCTCCTGCGCACGCGCCGCGGGCACGAGCGCGAGCGATGCGGCGGCGAGGAGGAGCAGGCGCTTCATCCCTTGGCCGCCCGGTCGATGATGGTGATGAGATCGATTTCGCACTGCGCCGAGAGGCGCGGCGTCATGGTTGCGCCGCCCACCGCTTGGCCGGTGCGCGCGATGACGCATCGCTTCACCGAGTAGTAGGCATTGCCCGACGCCCTGAGGTCGGCGAGGAAGCGCAGCAGGTCCTCTTCGTGCAGGAGCTGCATCTCGACGCGCATGGTGCTGGCGAAGAAATCGACGCTGGCCGGCTTGCCGGCCACCGAGGTGACGAGCTTCTGGCGCTCGACGCGATAGCGCAGGTCGAGCAGCTCCCGCTGCACGCGAATGCGGTTGATCGAGTCGGCCCACTCCAGCCGGCGCTCCTCGCCGAGGATGTGCAGCGACTTCAGCTGCTTGTAGACGTCGATCTTCTGGCTGACCTCGCGCTCCTCCTCGGCGATGCGCGCCAGGCGCTCGGTGCTCTGCCGCCGCTCGTTCTGCGCGACCGCGAGGCGCGCCTGCGCCGTGCGCAACCCTTCGCCCGCGCTATAGATAAGGCCGACGCCGACCGCGACGAGGGCCGCGGCGATGAGCAGCGGCAGCGCGAGCCTTTGCAGCTCTTCGCGCGTCAGCGTCACGGCAGGCTCCTCGCGAAAACGATGGTGAAGCGCGGCGCATCGCCGGTATCGGTGGCGCCGATATCGCCGGTGAGGGTGCCCTCGGAGGTGATGTCGAACGGCAGCTTGCGCTCGACGAGCTGGTATCCGGACGCCGCCAGCGCCGCGGCGAAGCTTTCGACTTGCGCCGTGATGCCCCGGTAGTCGTTGCGCTGCGTGGCGTTGACCCGGCCGGAGACTTCGACGATCACCGCGGTATCGCTGCTCGTCTCGGGCCTGGCGCCGGGCGCGGCCGGGGCCGCCGACCGCAGGCCGCCGCGCTCCGCGATGCGGCCGACGCTCCAGTTGATGCCGTCGATTTCCATCTGCGGAAAGAGCGCCAGCACCTGCGAAAGGTGGATCAGCGCGCGCTCGGGCGAGGCGCTGCGGTCGGCGATGCGGCGGAACTCGACCACCGCCACCTTCAGGTTCTCGCTCGAGGTCTGCGTCACCGGAAAGGCCGCGGTGATCCGCTCGTACTGTTCCGCCGCGGTGCGCGCCTGGCGCTGCTGCATGTCCGCCTGATCGCGCAGGTCCAGGACCTCCAGCCATTTCGCTCCGCCGTAGAGTACGCAGGCGAGGAAGGCCGCGGCGCCCGCGGCGACGACGCCGCGCTGCAGCTGCCAGACGAGGTAGCGGCGGCGGTCCTGGCGGCTCGCGAACTGCTCGCGCGGCGGCTTCGTCGCGGCGAGGTGCAGGAAGAGCGCCTCGGCGCGCGTGACTTCCGGGACCTTCTTCAGCTTGACCGACTGCAGCGCGTGCACGTAGTCGACCGTGTGGAAGACGAGCCGCGCGTCGGAGGCGAGCGCCTGCTCGAACACCTCGCGCTGTCCCGGCGGCGCGACGACGAAGACCTGCACCGGCGCGCCCTCGCGCGGCAGCGCGCGCAGCGTGACGAGGTACTGCGCCAGGCGGTGAGTTTCCGAGCGCACGAACATGGCGAGCGCCTGCGGCACCATGTCGATGGTGCGCTCCAGGCGCGCAAAGCGCAGCCGGCCCTGGTCGACGTAGCACTGGCGCAGTCCGGCACGGGTCGCGGTCACGACCAGCGCACGGCCGCCTTTCACGCCGAGCCTCGCGGCGAGCGCCGGCGCGAGCAGCGGCACCGAGTAGACCCCGGCTAGGTGCGCGCCGGCCTCCTCGAGCGCGTCGAGCCAGGGCGCGAGCTGCTGCGTGTTGGTGAACGAAGCGAGCAGCAGGCGCTCGTTGCGCCGTTCCGCGTTCGGCGCCTCGCCGAGCGACAGCGCGGTGGCGAGGCGCGTGTCGCGATAGCGCTGCGCCAGGCGACGCTGCACGATCGCCTCGCGGTCGCCGCCGCGCAGGAAGGGGATCTGCTCTTCGTGGAAATCCTCGCCCGCGAGGTCGGCGACCACCGAAAACAGGCCGCCGGGGCGCGCCAGCAGGTGCTCGCGGAAAGCGGTGACGCCGAGGTCGTCGCCCGGGAACCTGGCCTCGAGCTCGAGGCCCCCGGCGCCGGCGCGATAGAGGTAGTGGTCCTCGGCGGTGATGTACAGGAGGCGGCGGATGGCCATGGCGCGGCGCTAGAACTTCATCTTCGAGATCGAGTCGTACACCGGCCCGAGCACCGACAGCATCACCCAGCCGAGCAGCGCGCCGAGGACGATGGTCATCGCCGGCTCGATCATCGCCTGCACCTTGCCGATCGACTCGCGCACTTCGCGGTTGTAGAAGTAGGCGACGTTGAGCAGCGAGACATCGAGCGCGCCGGTGCCCTCGCCGATGCGCAGCATGCGGATCACCAGCGGCGGGAAGATGCCGAGGTCCTGGAACGCGGCGGTGAGGTTCTTGCCCTCGGCGATCTGCTGGCCGGCGGTCTTCAGCGCCTGCTCGATCGGCTTGTTGCCGACGATCTCCTCGCAGCTGCGGATCGCGTCGAGCACCGTGATGCCCGACGAATACATCATGGCGAAGCTCGAGGCGAAGCGCGACAGGATGATCTTGCGCAGGATCGGCCCGATCAGCGGCACCTTGAGCTTGTAGTAGTCGAGGACGTACTCGATCGCCGGGTTGCGGTAGATGGCGAACTTGAGCGCGCCCCAGGCGGCGAACGGCGCGGCGGCGATCGCCCACCAGTAGTTGACGAACACGTTGGAGACGCCGATCAGGATCCGGGTCTGCAGCGGCACGTCCTGCCCCATGTTGCGGATGAAGCCGGTCATCTGCGGCACGAGATAGATCATGAGGAAGAAGGTGACCGCCAGCACGATGCTGCCGACGAACGCCGGGTACAGCATCAGCTTCTTGGTCTGCGCCGCGAGCTCGTCCTCCCACTTCAGCGTCTCGGTCAGGCTCTTCAGCACCGCCGAGAGCTTTCCGGTCTGCTCGCCGGAACGGACCAGGCTGACGAAGACCTTGCTGAACACTTCGGGAAATTCGCCCAGCGCCGAGGACAGGTTCTTGCCGCCCTCGATCGATTCCAGCACGCCCGAGATCACCTCGCGGAAGCGCGGGTTCTCGAGGCTCTCGCGCAGGTCCATCAGTCCTTCGAGCACCGGCACGCCCGCGCTCGCGAGCTGCTCCAGGTGGAAGCAGAAGTTGATCAGGTCCTGGCGCGTCACCCGCCCGCCGAGGAAACGGATGCCGGAGCTGGAAGGCGCGCCCGAGACGAGGTCGAGCTCCATGCGCAGCAGGCGCTGCTCGAGGTCGAAGAGATTCACCGCCTCGACGCGGCCCATCACGCTCTTGCCGCGCCCGTCGATCGCCTTATACGTGTAGAGCGCCATGACTCATGCCATCCGGTCGGTCAGATCGACGACCCGCATGAGTTCTTCGATGCCGGTCACCCCGGCGCGCACCAGCCGCACGCCGTCATCGGCGAGGGTCTTGAAGCCGACGGCGCGCGCGGCGGTGAGGATCTCGCGCGCCGTGGCGCGGCGCGCGATCAGCTCGTCGATGCCGGCGTCGATCTTCAGCAGCTCGAGGATCGACTGGCGCCCCTTGTAGCCCTGGTAGTCGCACTGCTCGCAGCCGACCGACTTGAAGAGCGCAATCGGCTCGGTGGGCGTGAGGCCGAGCAGGCGCCGCTCGCGCACGTCCGGGTCGTAGGACTGGCGGCAGGTGCGGCAGAGCTTCCGCACCAGGCGCTGCGCGAGGATGCCGATGATGTTGCCGGCGAGAATGTCGGGGACGATGCCGATGTCGAGCAGGCGCGGGAAGGCGCCGGCGGCGGAATTGGTGTGCAGGGTCGAATACACCTGGTGTCCGGTCATCGCCGCGCGGAAGGCCATCTCCGCGGTTTCATGGTCGCGGATCTCGCCGACCAGGATGATGTCCGGGTCCTGCCGCATCATGGCGCGGATGCCGTTGGCGAAGTCGAGCTTCGCCGCCTCGGCGACCGACGTCTGCCGGATCAGCGTCATCGGGTACTCGACCGGATCTTCCAGCGTCATGACGTTGACGCCGTCGGAGTTGATGTGGTTCAGGATCGAGTACAGCGTCGTCGTCTTGCCGCTGCCGGTCGGGCCGGTGACGAGGATGATGCCCTCGGGGCGCGCGATCATGCGCTTCAGCAGCTCGAGCTGGTCGTCGTCCAGGCCGAGCTTGTCGAGCGGCACGATGCCCTTCTGCCGGTCGAGAATGCGCAGCACCAGGTTCTCGCCGTGCGTGGTCGGCAGGCTGGCGACGCGGAAGTCGATCACCCGGCCGGAGAGCGTCGCGGAGATGCGGCCGTCCTGCGGCGCGCGGGTCTCGGCGATGTTCATCTTCGCCATCACCTTGAGGCGCACCGCCATCGCCGGCCAGTAGGTCTTGTGCAGCGAGCGGATCTGCCGCAGCACGCCGTCGATCCGGTAGCGGATGCGCAGGAAGTTCTGCTCCGGCTCGAAGTGGATGTCGGAGCCGCCGCGCTCGACCGCGTCGGCGAGCAGCGCCGAGATCAGGCGCACCACCGGCTGCGAGTACTCGTCGCCCTCGGTGACCGTGGTGTAGTCGACCTCGCCGGTCTCGATCTCCTTCAGGATGCCGTCGATCGAGAACTCGTGGCCGTAGTAGTGCTCGATCGCCCGCTCGATGTCCGAGTCGCCGGCGATGCGCAGCTCGATCTCGTAGCCGCCCTTCAGGTGCGCGCGCACCTGGTCGACGGCGACGATGTTGTTGGTGTCGGCGAGCGCGACGATGAACTTCTTCTGCTGCCGGTCGAGCGCCACGGGAAAGATGCGATAGCGCCGCGCCATGTCCTTCGGCACCATCTTCAGCGCCGCCGGGTCGACGATGATGCGCGCCAGGTCCACCGCCTGCAGGCCGAGCTTCTCGGACAGCGCGTCGCGCAGCGTCGCCTCGGAAACGAAGCCGAGCTGCACCAGCAGCCGGCCCACCGGAACATGCTGCTTGGTCTGCTCGAGCAGCGCGATGCGCAGCTGGTCCTCGGTGAGGATCCCCTGGTCGATCAGGATCTGGCCGAGGTGGCGCTTCGCCTGCGGGTTGGTGGGGGAGTTCACTCGGAGGGGATGATAACCGTGCGAGTCAGCGGTTCAGCTGCGCGATGCGCGCTTCGGCCGAGGCGGGATCGAAGCTCGCGCCGCGCACGCGGGCGAGGGCGACCGCGTGCTTGTAGTACTCGAGCGCCTGCTTCGGCTGGCGCAGATGGTCGAGGCTCACCGCCAGGTTGTAGGCGAAGTCGGGATTGGTCGGCTCGGCGGCGAACGCCTTGAAGTACTGCGCCTGCGCCTCGGCCCAGCGGCCCTGCTGGGCGAACTGGTTGCCGAGCGCGAAGTTGAGCGCGTGCGCCTTCGGGTCGACGGCCAGCATCGACTTCAGGCGGCTTTCCGCCGCCACCGGATCGACGCGCCCGCCGCGCAGCGCCATCAGCGCAGCCTGGGCCTCGGCATCGCGCGGATCCACCTGCAGCAGCCGCAGGTAGGCCGCCTCGGCGGCTTCGAGGCGCCCGCTGCGCACGTCGAGCGCCGCGAGGCCGAGCTGCGCGTCGCGGTTGGCCGGATCGTCGCTCAGCGCCTGCTGATAGTCGGCGCGCGCCGCCTCGAGATTGCCGGCGAGGTAGGCGGCGTAGCCGGAATCGACTTTGGGATGCACGCTCGGCGCCGCACGGGCCGTCTCGACGCTGGTCTGCGGCGCGGGCGAATTGCGCGGCGGCAGCTGGCCGACCGCGGCGGGCCTCCGCGGCGGTTCCACGGGAGCCGCAGCGAGCGGTGCCCGCGGCACGACCACCGGGGTCTGGGGTGCGGCGACGGGCGCCTGCGGCGCAGCCGGCGCGACCGGTGTGCCGCCCGGAAGACCGGGAATGGCCGATGGATTGGTGCCGGCTTCGGTGCTGGGCGCCGGCCTGGCGGGCTCGACCGCGGCCGCCTGCTGCTCCGCCTGGCGCGGCGGATTGGCGTTCACCAGCGGCGGCGGCGGGCGCAGCTGGATGTA
This sequence comes from Burkholderiales bacterium, assembly GCA_035607175.1. Taxonomy (GTDB): domain Bacteria; phylum Pseudomonadota; class Gammaproteobacteria; order Burkholderiales; family SG8-39; genus SCGC-AG-212-J23. The sequence goes on along the minus strand of DATNCP010000066.1, from coordinate 7,273 downwards.
GAAATAGATCACCGTGCCGAGCGCGAACGCGCCGAGGCAGCCCATGGTGATGTAGAAGGGCATGCGCGGGTTGGGCTCGCGGAACTTGGCCTCGAACACTTTGCGCGCCGAAGCGCGGCCGGCTTCCGCGCGCGCCTCGTCGCGCGGCGGCGGGCGCGGGGCGCTCGCGCGCGGCGCGGCTTCGCGCGGCGACTCGGCCGGCGCGGGCTCCTGCGTCGCCGGCTTGTCGAGGAGATCGTCGCTGAGGATCTCCAGCTTCTGCGAGATCTCGGGCAGGTTGTCGCGCGTCAGCACCGGCGCATCGGCCGGAGACGCGGCCGCCGGCTCGGGCGCCGTTTCCGGCGGCGGCTCCTCGCCGCGCAGCTCCTCGGGCTCGCCCGAGGGGCGCTCTTCGCGCGCGCGTCGCTGCGCCTCCTCCTTGGCCTTCTCGGCCTTCTTGAGCGCCTCGAGGAGCAGGCTCATCGGGAAGGAACGGCGGCGCTCAGAGGAGCGGCTCGCCCTGCGGCCCGAGCAGCGGTGCCACGCGTCCCGGATTCGGCTTGCGGAAATAGTCTTCCGCAGGCACCTGGTCGCGGAAGCGACGGAAGTCGCCGTCGACGCTGGGCTCCTGGATCACCGTGGCGCGCAGGAAGATGACGAGCTCGGTCTTGCGGCTGAGTTGCGCCTTGTTGGAGAAGATGTCGCCGATCAGCGGGATGCTGCGGATGCCGGGGATGCCGGCATCGGTGTTTTCGGCGATGTCCTGCATCAGGCCGGCGAGCACGCCGAGCTGCCCGCTCTGCAGCCGCAGGATCGAGTCGAACTCGCGCGTCTCGAAGATCGGAATCTCGTTCGGGATCGCCGTCGGATTGGTCGGCGAGACCTGCAGCGCCGGATTGGGATCGCGGACCGAGTCGACGCGGCGGCGGATGGTCGGCCGCACGTTCAGGACGATCGCGTCGCTTTCGTTGATCTGCGGCAGCACCGCCATCATGAAGCCCTCGGCGGCGATATTGGGCGTGGTGGTGAACGAGGCCTGAACGACGTTGGTGCCGGCGCCGCCGCCGGCGAAGGTGATCGGCTGGGTCGAGGGCGTGACGGTGAAGTAGATGATGTCGCGCGTGACGCGCAGGGTCGCGGTCTGGTTGTTCATCACCGACAGCTTCGGACTGGAGAGCACGCGCACGTCGCCGAACTGCTCGAGCAGCTTGAGGTTGAAGGTGAAGCTGCCGCCGCTCGAAACGAAGCTGATGAACGGCAGCTGCGCGGCACCCGTGAAGCCCGGCGTCGCCGAGGTGCTGGGCGTGAGGGCGGGCTGGCCGAACGAGAATCCCGGGCTCTGCAGGCGCGCCCAGTCGATGCCGCGCTGGTATTCGTTGCGCAGCTGCACCTCGGTGACCGTGGCCTCGATCAGCACCTGGCGCTTGGCGCCGATCAGCACCTGGTCGATGAACTCCTGCACCTTCTCGTGCTGCTTCGAGGTCGCGCGTACGTAGAGGATGCCGCTCTCGCGGTTGGCGATGACCGAGGCTGCCTCGATGTAGGTGGCGGTCGGCGGCGGCGCGACCGCTGCCGTGACCGCGGCGCCCGCCGGCGCGCCCGCGGGCGGCACGGGCGGCGGCGTGGGCGCCGCCGCGCCAGGGACCGCGCTCCCGGCCGGCAGCACCTTGTCGGTCTCGCGCAGGATCTCCTTCACGTTCAGCACGATCGATTCCCAGAGATTGTTCTGCGCCGCGACGTCGATCGTCGAGGTGGCGCCCGTGGCGTTCGATCCGCCCCCGGACTGCGCACCCGAGGTGCCGAACGTGGTCGAGGCGGTCGACTGCATCTTCACGTTGCGCGAGGCACTCAGGTAGTCGATCTTGTAGGAGCGCAGGAACGGCGCGTCGCGGCTGACCATCAGGTTCTGGCCGTCGATCTCGTAGCGCATCTCGACCTGGCGCGAGATGCGCTGCAGCAGCTGCGGCAGCGTCTGGTCGATGGCGTTCAGCGTCACGCTGCCGGTGAGCGTCGGGTCGATATCGATCTGCATGCGCGCGTCGCGCGCCAGCGCGAACAGCAGCTCCTGCACGCGCACGTTGCTCACCACCACGCTGTACGTTTCGGGACGCGCCGAGGGTTTCGGCTTGGGAAGCATCGGCGACACCTGCACCGGCGGCGGGATCTGCCCCTCGGCCTTCGGCGCCTCAGTGCGAATGTGACCGCTCGACGGTTCGAGCGGCGCTTGAGCGCAACCTGCAATCGCCATGGGCAGCAGCAGTGCCGCGGCCCGGATTTCACGCTTCATCGCGCGCACTCCCTCCCACGCCAAGCATAACACGCTGCCGGCGCGGGAAATCCACCGTAAGCGCCTGTCGCGCTGGCGTTTTCGGACTTTCTAGAGGGGTTGGCGCAACTCTGCAAAAGTGCGTGGGAAAACCTGGAACGCCTGCTGGTACTTCGGCGGCAGCCGGCGCGCGGCGTCGAGCGCTTGTTCGCGTGTGTCATAGCGTCCCAGCACCACGCGCACCCGCCAGGCGCCGCCCGCCTTGTTTCCCGCCAGCGGGATGATGTACACGTCGCTCAGCGGCACGAGGTCGCGCGCCCGCACCAGGAAGCGCTCGACGCGCGCCGGGTCGCTGTTGTCGCTGGTGTAGAGCTCGAGCGCGTAGCGCTCGTCCGCGGTGCGGGCCAGCACCTCGACCGTCGCGGCGAGGCGCTCGGTCAGCAGCTTCTGCCCGGCGGCAGGGTAGCCGTTCAGCCGGCGCACCTGGCTCGGCGAAAGGTGCGTGGGCGGCCACTCCAGCGCCGCTTGCGCGTAGAGCTCGAGTTCGTCCTCCTCCTCTTCCTCGTCGGCCGTCGGCGCTGCCGCCACGGCCACCGGCGCCGCAGCGGGCGACGGAGCGGCCGGCGCGGCCGGCTGCGGCACCGACGCGGGCGCCGGGGGCCGCGTTTGCGAGCTCCAGGGAACCAATGCGCCGATCGCCATTCCGGCGATCAACGCCGCGCCGGCGAAGACCGCGGCGCGCGGCAGTTGCCGCGGCGTGGTCGATGCGAACTCCGAGTCGGCGATCGCCGCCCGCACCTGCCGCTCGGCGACGGCGTGGCCGTTCTCGGTGAAGGCGGCGAGCAGGGACTTGTCGGCGAGGATGTTGATGCGCCGCGTGAGGCCGTGCGACGCGCGCGCGATCAGCGCCGTCGCGCCGGGCATGAAGACCTCCGGGCCGCGGTAGCCCGCGGCGCGCATGCGGAAGGAGATGTACTTCGCCACTTCGGCGCTCGAGAGCGGCCGCATGCGGAAGGAGTGGGTGATGCGGTCGCGCAGCTGGCGCAGCTCGGTCTTGGCGAGCGTGGCGTCGAGCTCGGGCTGGCCGAAGAGCACGATCTGCAGCAGCTTGTGCCGGTTCGACTCGAGGTTGGACAGCAGGCGCACCTGCTCGAGCGTGTCGTCGGGCATGACGTGCGCCTCGTCGATCAGCACCACCACGCGCCGGCCCTTGCCGTAGAGCTCGATCAGGTGCTCCTGCAGCTCGCGCAGGGCGACGCTGCGCCGGTCCTGCGAGAAATGCAGCTTCAGGTCGTCGCCGATGGCGTGCAGGATCTCGTCCTTCGCCAGCGACGGCGTGGCGAGGTAGATGGTCTCGACCTCCTTCGGCAGGCGCTCCATCAGCACGCGGCAGAGCATGGTCTTGCCGCTGCCGACCTCGCCCGACACCTTGACGATGCCTTCGTCGTGCAGCACCGCATAGATCAGCGCTTCGAGCGTCGCGCCGCGGTCCGCGCCGTCGAAGAAGAAATCGGTGTGCGGCGTGATGCGGAACGGGGTCTCGGAAAGGCCGAAATGCTCGAGGTAGAGCGCCACCGCTACTTCTCCTCTTTCGTGCCCATCCGGCTGTAGAGCGTGGTGCGGTTGACGCCGAGCAGCTTCGCCGCCTGGCTGACGTTGCCGCGCGTCAGGCGGATCGCCGCCTCGATGTAGCCGCGCTCCCAGGCCTTGAGCGTCTCGTCGAGGTTGAACGCGTTGGCGCGCTCGAGCTGGCGCTGCGCCTGCTCGACGATCGCGCCGCCGCCCTCGTCCGGGCCGGGCAGCGCGGTCTCGAGGTCGAGCTCGGGCTCGAGCTCGGCGGTCGACAGCCGCTGGCCGGGGTACTTGGTGCCGAGCCGGATCACGATGTTGCGCAGCTCGCGCACGTTGCCGGGAAAGTCGTAGCGCTGCCAGCGCGCCAGCGCCAGCGCGTCGAACTCGAAGGGCTGCGTGCCGGCCTGCGCGGCGAAGAAGCGGCGGAAATGATCGAGCAGCGCGAGCGTGTCGCCTTCCATCTCGCGCAAGGGCGGCACGCTCAGCGTGAACACCGACAGCCGGTGGTAGAGGTCGGCGCGGAAAGCGCCCTTGCGCACGTCGCGCCGCAGGTCGCGGTTGGTGGCGGCGATGACCCGGCAGCGCGAAGTGCGCCGCTGCGTCTCGCCGACCCGCTGGTAGTCGCCGTTCTCCAGCACGCGCAGCAGCTTCGCCTGCAGCTCGAGCGGCAGCTCGCCGATCTCGTCGAGGAACAGGCTGCCGTCCTGCGCGTCCTCGAAGTAGCCCGATTTGTTGGCGCTCGCGCCGGTAAAGGCGCCCTTGACGTAGCCGAACAGCGTCGGCTCGACCAGCGTCGGCGCGATCGCGGCGCAGTTGAGCGTCAGGTACGGCCGGCCCGCGCGCGGCGAAAGGCGATGCAGGCTGGCGGCCGCGAGCTCCTTGCCGCTGCCCGATTCGCCCTCGATCAGCACCGAGTAGGGCGAGGCCGCGAACTGCGCGATCTGGCTCTTGAGCTTGGCGAGCGCGGCGCTCGCGCCCACCAGCTCGGCCTCCTCGGCGGGCGGCAGGGCGAGCGCGCGGGAGAACGAGCGCTTCAGGAGCGCCGGGTCGCTCGGCTTGGCGATGAACTCCCAGGCGCCGAGCGCGCGCGCGTGGCGGGCATTCGCGGCGTCGTTCTGCCCCGAGAGGACGAAGATCTTCATGCGCGGCGAATGCGCCAGCAGATCGGCGATCAGCTGGAAGCCCTCGTCGGGCGAATGCGGCGCCGGCGGCAGGCCGAGATCGACCAGCGCGAGCGGCGGCGCCGACGGCAGCTGGCGCAGCAGCTCGATCGCGTGCGCGCGCGAATCGCACGCGTAGACCTCGTAGTCCGCGCCGAGCGCGAAGGCGAGCGTGTCGGTGATCAGCGGGTCGTCGTCGACGACCAGCAGACCGGGTTTTGCTTCAGGCGCGCTCTGTGGCGCGATCACGGATGCACCGCATGAAGGCCGCTTCCAGCCGCGGCTCGGAATACTTCTCGCAAAGCGCCGCCGGAGCGCCGCGAAAGCGCGCCCGGCCGCGGTCGAGCACCGCGAGCGACGAGCACAGCTCCTCGACGTCGGCGAGCACGTGCGAGGTGAAGAACAGCGTCCGGCCTTCGGCGCCGAGCCGGCGCAGGACCGACTTCACCGCCACGCGCGCCGCCGGATCGAGGCCGCTCATCGGCTCGTCGAGCAGGTACAGGTCGCGCGGCACGAGAAAGCACGCAGCGAGACCGAGCTTCTGCGTCATGCCCTTGGAGAGGCTGCGCACCGGACGCGCGAGCGCATCCTGCTCCAGCTCGAGCTCGTCGAGCAGCCGCGCGGCGCGCTCGGGCTGGTAGCGCTCGCCGGCGAGCGCGAGCATGGCGCGCAGGAATTCCAAGCCGCGCAGATAGTGCGGCGGCGAGAAACGCTCGGGGAGGTAGGCCAGCCGGCGCCTTGCCGCGGGGTCCTCCGCAGGCAGGCCGAAGATCTCGATCGTGCCCGCGTCGCGCGCCGCGAGGTCGAGCAGGCAGCGGATGAGCGTGGTCTTGCCGGCGCCGTTGGCGCCGACCAGGGCGAAGCCTTCGCCCGCGGCGACCTCGAGATCGACGCCGCCCAGCGCCGCGACTTTTCCGTAGCGCTTGACGAGCGCGTCGATCCGCACCGCCGCAGCCATTCCGGATGGACCTCCCTCATGGGCGATAATATTACGCCGTGCAGCAGTCCTCGCCTGCCCCCGCGACTTTGACGAATGTTGTCGAGATCCGGAACGTTTCCTTCGGCTACGACCCCGCGCGTCCCGTGCTGCGCGACATTTCGCTCGCCATCCCGCGCGGCGCGGTGGTCGGCATCATGGGACAGTCGGGCTGCGGCAAGACGACGACGCTGCGCATCATCATGGGCGCGTACCGGCCGACGGCCGGCAGCGCGACGGTGCTCGGCCACGATACGGTCGAGCTCGATACCGCCGGTCTCTACGCCATGCGGCGCAAGATGGGCATGCTGTTCCAGTTCGGCGCGCTCTTCACCGACCTCTCCGTGTTCGAGAACGTCGCCTTCCCGCTGCGCGAGCACCTGCAGCTGCCCGAGGATCTGGTGCAGGACCTGGTGATGATGAAACTGCACGCGGTCGGCCTGCGCGGCGCGGCGCACCTGATGCCGACCGAGCTCTCCGGCGGCATGGCGCGGCGCGTGGCGCTGGCGCGCTCGATCGCGCTCGACCCGCAGCTCATCCTCTATGACGAGCCTTTCACCGGCCTCGACCCGATCTCGTTCGGCGTCATCACGCGCCTGATCCGCGAGCTGAACGATTCTCTCGGCGCCACCTCGGTCATCGTCACGCACGACGTGCAGGAGGCGCTCGACGTGGTCGACTACGTCTACTTCATGGCCGACGGCAAGGTGATCGCCAAGGGCGCGCCCGACGACATCCGCGCCAGCGCCGAGCCCTTCGTCAACCAGTTCGTGAACGGCAAGATCGAGGGACCGGTCCCCTTCCACTATCCGGCGCCGCCGTACGGCGCCGATCTCGAGCTGGCGGCGAGCTGAGATGCTGATCGGCACCCTGCGCGCTCGACTCGAGCGCCTCGGCGGGACCGTGACCTCGTCGATCTGGCGGCTGGGCTTCGCCAGCCGCTTCCTGTTCTACCTGGTGATCCATTCGGGCACGGCGCTGCGCCGCTTCCGCCTCACCATCGCGCAGATCTACTTCGCCGGCGTGCTGTCGCTGGTCATCATCCTGGTGTCGGGCCTGTTCGTCGGCATGGTGCTGGCGCTGCAGGGCTACGAGACGCTGCAGCGCTTCGGCGCTTCCGAGTCGCTCGGCGTGCTGGTGGCGCTGTCGCTGGTGCGCGAGCTCGGCCCGGTGGTCGCCGGCCTGCTGTTCGCCAGCCGCGCCGGCTCGGCGATCACCGCCGAGATCGGCCTGATGAAGGCGACCGAGCAGATCTCGGCGATGGAGATGATGGCGGTCGACCCGATCGCGCGCGTGGTCGCGCCGCGCTTCTGGGGCGGC
>DATNCP010000052.1:0-3534 GCA_035607175.1 Burkholderiales bacterium | reverse complement strand
GAAATCGGACACTGCGCCCAAAGCGCCGGCGTCCGCCGAGGCGAAGAAGGCGGAGAAGAAGCCCGCCAAGGCCAAGGGCGAGAAGAAAGCCAAGAAGGCCAAGGCCGACGAGAAAAAAGCCGCCACGAAGTAAGGCGGTTGTCGCAAACAGAACGCCCGGCGCTGCGCCGGGCGTTCTGCGTCAGACTCGGACGGTGGCGGTCATCAGGCCCCACAGCCAGCTGATCTTGTATCGCTCCAGGCGCACCTCGCCGAGTCCGGCGCCGAGGAGCAGCTCAAGACATTCCGCCTGCTTGTACGTCTTGTAGAACGCCCGATTGGTGACGCGCAGGTACAGGTTGCAGATGCGGCATGCCACATAGTCGTCGCACCAGTCGGTCAGGACCAGGGTCCCTCCGGGCCGCAGCACCCTGGCCATCTCTCTCAGGGCCTGCAGCGGATGGGTGATGTAGTGAAACATGTTGCAGGACACCACCAAGTCGAAGCTGCCCGCGCTCCACGGCAGGGCGTCGGCATAGCCGACTCTCAGATCCTCCTTGCCGTCCAGTTTCCCGCTTGCGACCGCCAGCATTTCCGGCACCGGATCCAGGCCGGCAAGCGCGGCATCCGGATATTTCGCTCGCAGTCGACGCAGCAGTTCACCCGTGCCGCAGCCCACGTCCAGCACCCGGGCCTTTCCGGCCATGGGCAAGCGACGCAAGGTCTCGCGCGTGGTTGCCTCGACGTAGAAGGCCCATTTCTCGTCGTAGCGCCCGGCAACCCTTGCATATTCGGCGACGACAGGGTCAGCCATCTGCGCAGTCTATCGCGTCCCTTTTTGGTACATTGCCCGGCCGATGAAGCTGTTCCTCCTCCTTGCGTTTTGCGCGCTGACCGCCCAGGCGCAGCCCCTCAAGCCGTGGAAGGGCGCGACGCCGGCGCTCGAGTTGAGCACGCTCGACGGCCAGGCGCAGCGCCTCGAGGACTACCGCGGCCGAGTGCTGCTGGTGAACTTCTGGGCGACCTGGTGCGCGCCCTGCCTGGAAGAGATGCCGAGCATCGAGCGGCTGCGCCGCTCGCTCGACGCGCGGCGCTTCGCGGTGCTTGCGGTCAACGTCGGCGAAGGCCCGCGCGCCGCGGGCGATTTCGCGAAGAAGATGGATCTCGGCTTCAACTTCCTCCTCGACCGCGACATGAAGACGAGCAAGGCGTGGGGCGCGCGCGTGCTGCCCGCGACCTACATCGTCGATCCGGACGGGAAGGTGCGCTACAGCCACTACGGCGCCCTCGACTGGTCGAGCGCCGAGGTGCGCAAGGCGATCGCGGCGTTGATCGTCGAATGAGCGTCGCATGAGGCTGCTCGCCGCGTTCGCGCTTGCGTTGTCGCTGGGCAGCGCGCGGGCCGAGGAAGTGGAGTGGCAGGTCCCGTTCATCACCACGCCCGAGGAAGTCGTCGAGCGCATGCTCGAGCTCGCCGGCACGCGCGCCGACGACCTGGTGGTCGACCTCGGCTCGGGCGACGGCCGCATCGTCATCATCGCCGCGCGCAAGTTCGGCGCGCGCGGCCTGGGTATCGAGCTCGATCAGCGCCTGGTGGAGAAATCTCGCGACAACGCGCGCGCCGCCGGCGTCGCCGACCGGGTGTCGTTCGTCCAGGGCGATGTCCTGACCGCCGACATCTCCAAGGCGAGCGTGGTGACCGTCTACCTGCTGCCCGGCCTGATCGGCCAGCTGCAGCAGCGCTTCACCGGCGAGCTGCGCCCCGGCACGCGCATCGTCTCGCATGCCTTCGGCATGGCCGGCTGGGCGCCCGATCGCAGCGGCACCATCCGGTTGACGAAGGCGCATCGCGGCCAGGGCGACGAAAGCAGGCTCTTCCTCTGGGTCGTTCCCGCCGACGTGCGGGGCGTCTGGAGCGGCGATGGGCGCCGCGTCTCGATCGAGCAGAACTATCAGCAGATCGAAGTCGACGGGGCGAAGGGCACGCTCTCGGGCAACGACATCTCCTGGGGCCGGTTCCGCGGGCGGGTCGACGGCAATCGCATGAGCGGCGAAATGGACGGCAAGCCGCTCGTCCTGATTCGCTCTCGATAACTCGCGCTCGATGACCTTTAGAGCACTTTGCCCGGATTCATCAACCCGGCCGGATCGAGTGCGCGCTTGAGCGCGCGCATCAGCTCGAGCTCGATCGGCGGCTTGTGCTCGCGGATCGCCTCGCGCTTGAGCTGGCCCAGCCCGTGCTCGGCGGAGATCGAGCCGCCGAGCTCGTCGACCGCGCGGTAGACGATCGCGCTCACTGCGTCGCGCTGCGCGACGAGGGACTCCGGCCCGATGTTGTAGTGCAGGTTGCCGTCGCCGACGTGGCCGAAGACGTACGGCTGCACACCGGGGAAGGCGGCCTGCAGCGCCCGCCCGGCGCGCTCGATCAGCTCCGGCGTGCGCGACACCGCGACCGAGATGTCGTGCTTGACGTTGGTGAATTGCGCTTCCGGAATCGACTCGCGGATGCGCCAGAGCTGGCGCGACTGTTCTTCATTCTGGGCGAGGACCGCTTCATTCTTTTCGAGAGCAAGCTCGACAAGCGTGCGCAGCGCCTCCGCAGGGCCGCTATCGCCGAACTCGGCGAGCACGTACCAAGGATGCGCCTGCGGCAGGGGATCGCGGCTGCCGGGAACGCGCTTCAGCACCGCCTCGAGGCAGGTGCGCGAGACGAGCTCGAAGGCGCTGAGGCGGTCGCCGAGCCGGCCGCGCATGGCGGCGAGCAGCTCGACTGCTTCGCGCGGCGAGGCGAGCGCGATCCAGGCGGTGGCGCGAGCGGTCGGGCGGGGATAGAGGCGCATCACCGCCGCCGTGATGACGCCCAGCGTGCCTTCCGCGCCGAGGAAGAGCTGCTTCAGGTCGTAGCCGGTGTTGTCCTTGCGCAGCGCGCGCAGGCCGTCCCAGATGCGCCCATCGGGAAGCACTACCTCCAGCCCCAGCACCTGCTCGCGTGCGTTGCCATAGCGCAGCACATTGACGCCGCCAGCGTTGGTCGAGAGGTTGCCGCCGATCTGGCAGCTGCCCTCGGCGGCGAGCGAAAGCGGAAACAGCCGATCGGCCTCCTCCGCGGCGCGCTGCACCGTCGCCAGCACGCAGCCGGCCTCGACGGTGATGGTGTCGTTCAGCGTGTCGAGGCCGCGGATGCGGCTCATGCGGCCGAGGGCGACGACGATCTCGCGCCGCGTTCCGGTGGGCACCGAGCCGCCGACCAGGCCGGTATTGCCGCCCTGGGGAACCACCGCGACCCCTTCGCGCGCGCACAGCGCGACGATGCGCGACACCTCGTCCGTCGCGCCCGGGCGCACCACGCACTCCGCCGCCGCCGAATACTGCCGTCGCCAGTCGGTAAAGTACGGTTTCGTGTCTTCGGGCGCCGTGAGGACGTTGGACTTGCCTACAATCTCTCTCAACGCATCTATCACGATCGGGATTGTATGGTCAGCCGGGCAAAGGAAATCGGCGCGAAGCGGTACCGGGAATCGGCCGGGCGCTACTACGAGGAGTTCGAGGTCGGCG
>DATNCP010000050.1:0-15532 GCA_035607175.1 Burkholderiales bacterium | reverse complement strand
CCGCTGCTGGGCGCGGGCGTGTGGCTGTTCCTGCAGGATTTCCTGCAGTCGACGCTCAACCTCGGCGCGACCTGGAAGCTGGTGCTCGGGCTGATCTTCGTGCTGCTCGTCTGCTTCCTGCGCCAGGGCATCATCGGCGGGCTGCGCGATCTCGTGCGCCTGCTGCGCGGCAAGCGCGGCGCGGCGACGGCGCCCGCCCCGCGCGCTGCTGCCGCGCCGGCGGCGCCGAGCGCGCTGCACCACGCCGCCGCCGGGTTCCGCGGGCCGATCCTGCGGGCGTCGGGCCTCACCAAGCACTACGGCGGCGTGGCGGCGAACGCCGGCATCGATTTCACCGTCGAGGCGGGCGAGCTGCGCGGCATCATCGGCCCGAACGGCGCCGGCAAGACCACCCTGTTCAAGATGCTCACCTGCGAGGTGGCGCCGACTTCCGGGCGGATCCTTTTCGAGGGCCGCGACATCACCGGCCTCAGCGTCACCGACGTCTGCCAGCTCGGCCTGACCAAGAGCTACCAGGTGAACCAGCTCTTCAACCGCCTGACGGTGCGCGAGAACGTCACCATCGCCGCGCTCGCCGACCTGCGCGGCAAGTTCCGCCTCGACCTGCTGCGCAGCCTGGCGAAGCTGCCCGGGCTGGAGGAGTGCGTCGAGCGCACGCTCGCGCTCGTCGACCTCACCGCGCGGCGCGACACGCCGGTGGCCGAGCTCGCCTATGGCGAAAAGCGAAGATTGGAAATCGGCCTGGCCCTCGCCGCCTCGCCGAGCCTGCTGCTGCTCGACGAGCCGCTCGCCGGCATGAGCCCGAAGGAGCGCGCCGATACCGTGCGGCTGCTGAAGTCGATCGCCCAGGGCCGCACGCTGATCATCATCGACCACGACATGGCGTCGCTGTTCGAGCTCGCCCAGCGCATCACGGTGCTGCACGAGGGCCGGGTGCTGGCGGAGGGTTCGCCGCAGCAGGTGAAGGAGAACCCGCGCGTGCAGGAGGCCTACCTGGGCGGAGTCAACGGGACGTTCGAACATGAACACGAGCTTGCTTGAAGTCGACGGGCTGAACAGCTACTACGGGGATTCGCACATCCTGTTCGACGTCGCGCTGCGCGTCGCGCGGCACGAGGTGGTCGCCCTGCTCGGCCGCAACGGCGCGGGCAAGAGCACCACGCTGAAGAGCCTGATGGGCGTGGTCGCGCCGCGGCGCGGCTCGGTGCGACTCGACGGCGTGGAGCTCGCCGGCCGCAAGAGCCACGACATCGCCCGGGCCGGCATGCAGCTCGTGCACGAAGACCGGCGCATCTTCGGCAGCCTGAGCGTCGAGGAAAACCTGGTGCTCGCCGGCCTGACCGCGCGCTCGCGCTGGCCGCTCGATCGCATCTACGCGATGTTCCCGCGCCTGAAGGAGCGGCGCGGCAGTCGTGGCACGGATCTTTCAGGCGGCGAGCAGCAGATGCTGGCGATCGCCCGCGCCCTGGTGCGCGACCCGAAGATCATCCTGCTCGACGAGCCCTTCGAGGGCCTCGCGCCCGCGATCGTGCGCTATCTCGTCTCCGCCTGCCGCGACCTCGCCGCCGCCGGCCAGACCATCGTCCTGGTGGAGCAGAACATCGCCGCGACCCTGGCGCTGGCGCAGCGCGTGTATGTCCTCAACAACGGGCACATCGTGCACGAGGGCACGACCGAGGCGCTGCGCGCCCAGCCCCAGGTCCTGCAGCAGCACCTCGGCGTGTGACGGACGGCGCGGTCTACGTCGTGCCCGGCCGGGAGCCCCGAGTTTCCCGGTACTGCAGCCACAGCACGTAGGCGCCCCAGGCGAGCGCGACGGCCATCATGCCGGCACCGACGACGCGCACGCCGTAGCCGATCGGCTGCGCCTTGTTCAGCAGGCCGAGCTCGCCGAGCACGTCGACGAAATCGTGCGAGCCGTCGTCGCCGGTGCGGCCGGAGAGCAGGATGTGCTGCGGCTTGTAGGCGTCGTAGACGTACGGCGCGGCGTCGATCAGCGCGATCGCCGACCACCACAACATCACCGCGGCCGCGAACGGATCGCGATTCTTCACGATCAGGATCGCGCCGAACATGAGCGGCAGCAGCACCTGGAAGAGCGTCCCGCCCAGGTTGTGCAGGAACTCGCCGAACGGCATGAAGACGATGTGGCCGAACTCGTGGATCGGCACGATCGGGTAGTGCATCAGCGAGCCCCAGATCTCTCCGGAAGGGATGTCCATCATCGCGAGGTGCACGCCGTACGCCGCGATCAGCGCGAGCAGCGCCGCGCGGACGTAGACGACGGTCGGATTCACCTCGTCGGGAACGGCGAACAGCCACTGCCCGAGGCGAAAGCCTTCCGCCTCCGCCGCGACCGGCGTCGCGGCACGAACCGGCGCGCCGCCGACCACGCTCTTAAGGTATTTGGCGAAGATCAGCCCGCACTTCGGGCAGACCTCCAGGCCGCCGCTCTCGCTACCGCACTTCGGGCACTTCGCGTACATCAGTACACCAGGCTCCGGATCTGGAAGCACTCGTCGTCGCGGAAGAGGAAGGTCTCGAGAAATTGAACCCCTTGAGCGGCGACCGGCGGTGTAAACGGCGCGGAGGCCGCGACGGTATCCAGGGCTCGCTGCGCGAGCTCGGGGTGGCCGCTGGAGCGCACCACGGTAGCGTCGAGCAGCCTGCCCTCGGCGTCGATCGCGATCTCGAGGATCACGACCGACTTCAGCATTTCTTCGCCCGGCTGGCAGTACGTGCCGGGCGCGTGCTGCAGGATGTCGAGGGCGACGGTCCTCTTGTAGGCGTCGAGGCTCGAAAGCGGCGGCGGGGCCTCGCGGCGCGGCGCGCACGCAGCGAGGACAAGCGCCAGGCCGCACGCGGTCAGGACGAGCTTCATGTTCCCCGCCCGCATCATATTCAATCGCGGGAAAAGGGCTTCATGCTCGACGCAGGCGCCAGGTCATGACCGGCCCAAGCGCGGCGCCGATGCCGAGCGTCACCCAGGCGATGCCCCACGACCCGCCCGAGGCATCGAGCGCCCAGCCGAACACCACGGGGCTAACTACCCCGGCACCGAATCCGACCACCGAGCGCACTGCATAGGCGACGCCGAGGTAGTGCGCGGGCACGCTCTCGGCGAGCACGGTGGAATGCGTCGACGAGTCGGCGATTCCGGCGAAGTTGTACAGGCACGCGAGGGCGACGAGCAGCGCTATCGGCGCGCCGATCAGCCAGCCGATCGAGAACGAGAGCGCGAGGCTGACGCATGACCAGGTAAGGATGGTCGGGATGCGCCCCCAGCGGTCGGCCATGGTGCCGCCGGTGATGCTGCCGGCGATGTTGGCGAGGTAGGTGAGGCCGGCGAACATCAGCGCGCTCTCCGCGGAGTGTCCCTGCAGGAGCAGCGCCGCGGTGAGAAACGCCGGCAGCCATGCCCACAGCCCGAGCAGCTCCCAATTGTGGAACGTGTATCCCCAGATCGAAAGCATGCCGCGGCGGTTGCGCCAGACCGCGGGAATCGCCCCGAGCAGCGACTCGCCGGCAGGACGCAGGTGCACCAGGTTCTCCGTCTTTCGCAATACGAATATCCCGAGAAGCCACGAGACGATGGGGAGGCACGCAACGATCATCAGCGCGCCGCGCCAGTCCGTGAACTTGAGCGCGATGCCGGAAACACCGAGGCACAGCGCATAGCCGGCACTCGAGCCGGCGATCAGGTAACCCATCGCCCTGCCGCGGCGCTCGCGCTCGACGTGATCGTTGATCAGCGCGAGCGCCGGCGTATAGCTGCCGCCCTGGCAAAGCCCGGTCAGCGCGTGCAGCCAGAACGCCGACCAGAAGCCGTCGGCGAAAAGCACGAAGAACCAGGGACTGATGCACGCCGCGATGCCGGCGAGGATATAGGTGCGCCTCGCGCCGAAGTGGTCGGCGAGGAAACCGACGATGAAGAGCGAGGTGAGATAGCCGAGGTGGAACGCCGCCTGGATCATTCCGGCTTCGCGTCCCGAGAGGCCCCATTGCGCCTGCGTCAGCGGCAGGACCGCGGAGTACGCGACGAACCAGGTCGCAGCCAGGACCCGGCTCGAGCAAAGGGCGGCGAGCCAGGTGCCTGAGCCGGGGCTCAAGCAGCGAGTCTTACCGGGATGCGTTTCGGCCCGAAGGCCTTTGTGTACTTCTGGAATCGCCCGTCGATCGGCGCGCCGCAGAATTTGCAGCCGCCCTCGTCGGTCAGGTGGTATCCCTTGATGTCATACCAGTCGCGCACGATCACGGGCTTCTCGCACGAGGGGCAGTAGGTCGAGCCGCCGGTCTCATCGTGCACGTTGCCGGTGTAAACGTAGTTCAGGCCGGCGAGCAGCGCGATCTCCCGCGCGCGCGTCAGCGTCGCCGGCGGCGTGCGCTCGATGTCGGTCATCTTCCAGTCGGGATGGAAAGCGGTGAAATGCAGCGGCACGTCGGGACCCAGGTTCGCCTTGATCCATCGGCACTCTGCCTTCAGCTCTTCGTCCGAGTCGTTCTTGCCCGGGATGAGGAGCGTCGTGATCTCGGTCCAGACCTTCGTCTCCTTGACGAGGTAGACCAGCGTATCGAGCACCGGCTGGAGATGGCCGCCGCAGATCTTCCAGTAGAAGTCGTCGCTGAAGCCCTTGAGGTCGACGTTGGCCGCGTCCATCTTCGCGTAGAACTCGCGCCGCGGCTCGGCGCGGATGTAGCCGGCCGTTACGGCCACTGTCTTTACGCCTTTTTCGTGACAGTGGTCGGCGATGTCCATCGCGTACTCGGCGAAGATCACCGGGTCGTTATAGGTGAAGGCGACCGACTTGCAGCCGAGCTTCAGCGCCGCGGCGGCGATGGTCGCCGGCGCGGCCTCGTCCTGCAGGCGGTCCATCTCCTTCGACTTGGAGATGTCCCAGTTCTGGCAGAACTTGCACGCCAGGTTGCAGCCGGCGGTGCCGAAGGAAAGGATGCTCGAGCCGGGATAGAACTGGTTGAGCGGCTTCTTCTCCACCGGGTCGACGCAGAACCCCGAGGAGCGGCCGTAGGTGGTGAGGTGCATCTCGCCGCCTTCCATCTTGCGCACGAAACAGAGACCGCGCTGGCCTTCGTGCAGCTTGCAGTCGCGCGGGCACAGGTCGCACTGGATGCGACCGTCAGGAAGCGCGTGCCACCACCTACCTTTCATGGAACTTGGCCACCCGGTACCGCGACACCTTGCAGCGGCCGAGGCGCGTGTCGGCCGGCAGGCCGGCCTTCTTCACCAGCTCGGCCATGAACGCCCGCTTGTCGGGCAGCGACTCCCAGACCTGCGGCAGGAACGTCGAGCGCTTTCCGTCGCACTCCAGGATGACGCCGTCGACCCCGGGCTCGAGCTGCGCCAGCAGGTCCGCTTCATCGGCGAATTCCATCCGCTTCGGCGCGCAGAGCATCGAGACCTCGACCTGGCAGCGCGGCCATTCGTCCGCGGCGAGGCGCGGAAAGCGCGGATCGCGGAACGCCGCGCCGAGCGCGTTCTCGGCGACGTCCGTGCCGAGCGGCCGCGCGGCCTCGAGGCTGCCGATGCAGCCGCGCAGCTGGCCGTCTTTCGTCAGCGTGACGAACGTGGCGCCGCATTGCTGCAGCCACGACATGTCGAACCTGATTTCCTTCGTTGCAAAAAGGCTGCTTTCGATGGCATTGCGCGCCAGGGCGAGCAGCGCCCTGCCCGCCTCGTCGAGCGACGGCTCGCCGCCTTCGTACAGGCCAAACGCCGAGTAGCCGACCACCCGATCGCGGCCGCCCGCGGTATCGCCGGAATTGCCCGCGGCGAGCAGCTTCAGGGAGAGGCTCTTCCGCTTCGAGAGGGAAAGGAAGCCGTTCAACGGCGTCGCGCCGCAGGCTTCCTCGTGGTCGAGGTCGGTGGCGAAGCCGGTGATGCGCGAGATGGTGTTGCCGTCGATCCGCCGCGCCTCGTCGTAGGCATGGTAGTGCGAGAGATCGGTCGAAATGACGATCAGCGTCTCCGGCCCGCCCCACAGGCGCTCGATCACCTGCGCCACCTCGGCGACGCTCGCCTGGCCGACCGCAAACGGTACCAGGCTGAAGGTGCCGAGCGTCTTCTGCAGGAACGGCAGCTGCACCTCGAGCGAATGCTCGAGCGCGTGCGCCGCGTCGCTGGTAACCACCTGCGGCAGGTCCTTGAGCGAAGCGATCGCCTCGCGGTCGATCGCGATCGAGCCGAGCGGCGTGGCGAACGCCTCGTCGCTCGTCGTCGCGAGGCCGCGCACCGCGACGCGATGCACCGGGCCGAGCAGAACCACGCGCCGCACGACGCCGCGAGCGGCGCGCACCGCGTCGTACGCCCCGGCCGCTACGGCCCCGGAATAGATGTAGCCGGCGTGCGGCACGATCAGCGCTTTCGGGAAGCCGACGCGCGGCGCAAGCGCTTCGGCGCCGCCGAGGAGCTCGTCGACCTCGTCAGCCAGGGCGCGTGCGTTGCCGGGATAGAACGTGCCGGCGACTGCTGCCGGTCTTACGGCGGCCATCCCGCCATTATCCTCCGTCGAGCATCTCGAGCACGCCCTCCAGGGCCCGCACCACCGATTGCCGCCGCACGCTTTCGCGGTCGCCCTTGAAGTGCTGGATCTCGCTCCGGGCGGTCTTGCCGTTCCTCCAGGAAAAGCAGACGGTGCCCACCGGCTTGGCGGCACTTCCGCCCGTCGGCCCGGCCACTCCGGTCACCGCGACGGCGATGGTGCCGCGGCTGCGCTTGAGCGCGCCCTTGGCCATCTCGCGCGCGGTCTCCTGGCTGACCGCGCCGTGCTTCCGCAGCGTTTTCTTGCTCACGCCCAGCATCTGCCGCTTGGCAGCGTCCGAATAGGTGACGAAGCCGCGCTCGAACCAGCGCGACGAGCCCGAGACCGAGGTCACCACCTCGGAAACCCAGCCCCCGGTGCACGATTCCGCCGTCACCAGCATCGCTCCCGAGGCTCGCAGCCGCCGGCCGACTTTCCTGGCGAGATCGTTCACAGGAGGAACCTCTTCGCCGCGGCGAGAACGAGCAGGGTGTACGCCGCCGCCAGCAGGTCGTCGACCATCACGCCCCAGCCGCCCTTGAAGCGGCCCTCGAACCAGCGGATCGGCGGCGGCTTGGCGATGTCGAACAGGCGAAAGAGGAGGAACGCCGCGCCTTGCCAGGCGAGCGTCGCCGGGATGATCGCCAGCACCAGCAGGAAGGCGACGATCTCGTCCCAGACCATCGAACCGTGGTCGGGGATGCCGAGGTGGCGGCCGGTGATGTCGCAGACCCAGACGCCGAGCGCGAACAGGACCGCGATCACCACGAGCGCCTCGGGCGTCGCCAGGGCGGGGCCGGCGAGCCACGCGGCGAGCCACGCGAGCAGCGTGCCGGCGGTTCCGGGCGCGTACGGCGAGAGGCCGGCGCCAAAGCCGAGCGCGATCCACCGCGCCGGGTGGCCGACGGCGAAGCGCAGCGTCGGGCGGAACACGATCATCGGAAGTGGTCGAAGGCCGGCTTGAAGCTCATCGGCTTGCCCTTGGCGTCGAGCACCGCGAGGCGCGCCTCGCCAGACTGGACGGCGCCGATGCGCGTCAGTGGCAGGCCGAGCTCTCGCGCCAGGGCTTCCACCTCCGCGCGCCGCGCCGACGCGGCGGTAAACAGCAGCTCGTAGTCGTCGCCGCCCGAAAGGACGCAGTCACGCTCCAAGTCCGAATTCTTCAGGCTCTTGAACGCTGCGCTCCTCGGAAGACGCGAATACTCGACCACCGCGCCGACGCGCGAGCGCTCGAGGATATGGCCGAGGTCGCCGGCGAGTCCGTCGGAAACGTCGATCGCGGCGTTCGCGAGGCCGCGCAGCCGCTCGCCGAGCTCGACGCGCGGCTCGGGCTCGTGCAGGCGCTTCGCCGCTTCGGCGATCTCGGGATGCGCGAGAGCGAGCGCGGCGCCGCCGAGCTCGCCCGATACCCAGATGTCGTCGCCGGGACGGGCGCCGGCGCGGTACAGCGCCACGCTCGCCGGCACCTCGCCCATCGCGGTGATGGTGATCGTTCGCTGCGGCGCGCGCGTCGTGTCGCCGCCGATCAGGTCGACGCCGAAGCGCTCGGCGAGCGCGAAGAATCCCGCCGCGAATGCCTTCAGCCAGGCCTCGTCGGCCTGCGGCAGGCCGATCGCGAGCAGCGCCCACCTCGGCGCGGCGCCGATCGCCGCCAGGTCGGACAGGTTGACCGCGAGCGCCTTGTGGCCGAGCGCGCGCGGCTCGGCGCCGGGCGCGAAATGCCGCCCTTCGACCAGCATGTCGGTGGTGACCGCGAGCTCGAGGCCCGCATCCGGGCGCAGCAGGGCGCAATCGTCGCCGACCCCCACCAGCGCGCGCTTGTTCTTCGGCGCGCGCTCGAAATAGCGGCGGATGAGGTCGAACTCGGAGGCCATGAGCAGGGGATTCTCCCCCGCCCCCCCTAGGTGATGCGCGACCGCGACCGGGCGACTTCGTCGGGCCGCAGCGCGCTGGCGATTTTTTCGAGCACGCCGTTGACGAAGCGGTAGCCGTCGGTGGCGCCGAAGCTCTTGCCGAGCTCGACCGCCTCGTTCAGCACCACCTTGAACGGCGTCTTCGGATGCTCGGCGAGCTCGAACGCGCCGATGTAGAGGATGGCGCGCTCGACCGGCGAGAGCCGCGCGAACGGCCGGTCGAGGTGCGGCGTGATCACCTTCTCCAGCTCGGTCGCGCCATCCTGCACCCCCTTGAGGAGCGCCTTGACGAAGTCGCTTTCCTCGAAGCCCTCGATCGCGCGGGCCTCGTCGAGCGGGTCGCCGCCCGAGAGCTGCCAGGCGTAGAGCGCCTGCAGCGCGAGCTCGCGCGCCTGCCGCTTATCGTGCTTCATGGACCGAGGCTCGCAGCTTCGCCATCTCGACCGCGGCGCGCACGCCCTCGGCGCCCTTGTCGAGGCGCGCCTTGGCCTGCGCCTCGTCGTCGAGCGTCAGGATCGCGTTCGCCACCGGAACGCCCGACTCGAGCGCCACTTCGCTCACCCCGCGCGCGGACTCGTTGGCGACGACCTGGAAATGGTAGGTGTCGCCGCGGACCACCGCGCCGACCGCGACCAACGCGTCGTAGCGGCCGCTCTGCGCCATCCATTGCAGCGCCACCGGAATTTCGAGCGCGCCGGGAACCTGCAGCACGGTCGCCTCGACGCCGAGCTTGCGCGCCTCGTCGCGCGCGCGCCGCAGCAGCTCGCCGGTGATCTCCTCGTTGAACCGGCTGGCGACGATGCCGATGCGCATCGCCGGCTCAGCTTCCCGGCCGTTCGGCGTAACCGGTGATTTCCAGGCCGAAGCCGGCCATGCTCGGCATCTTGCGCGGCGCCGCCATGAGGCGCATGCGGCCGACGCCGACGTCGCGCAGGATCTGCGCGCCGATGCCGTACAGGCGCAGGTCCATGCCGCGCCCCGCCTTCGGCGCCGCGGTCTCGGCCTGCGCGCAGTTCATCAGCACCATTACCCCCGTGCCGGCCTTCTGGATTTCCTGCAGCGCCTCGCCGACGCCCCAGGAGTGGCTGCTCTTTTCCGCGTCCAGCAGATCGAGGATCGACAGCGGCTCGTGCACTCGCACCAGCGTTTCGTTCTTCTTCTGGATGTTTCCCAGGGTGAGCGCGAGGTGGAGGGCGCCGACCGCCAGGTCGCGGTACGACACCATGTGGAATTTTCCCCAGGGCGTTTCGATCTCGCGTTCGGCCGAGCGCTGCACCAGCGACTCGTTGCGGCTGCGGTACTCGATGAGGTCGGCGATGGTGCCGATCTTCAGCTTGTGCTGCCCGGCGAACTCGAGCAGGTCGGGCAGCCGCGCCATGGTGCCGTCGTCCTTCATGATCTCGCACAGCACCGCCGCGGGCTCGAGGCCGGCGAGCCGCGCCAGGTCGCAGCAGGCCTCGGTATGGCCGGCGCGCACCAGCACGCCGCCCGCCTGGGCGACGAGCGGGAAGACATGTCCCGGTTGCACGATGTCCTCGGAAGTCGAATTCTCCGCGGAAGCGATCTTGATCGTCAGCGCGCGGTCATGGGCGGAGATGCCGGTGGCGATGCCCTCGGCGGCCTCGATCGAGACGGTGAAGTTGGTGCCGTGGCGGGAGCGGTTCTGCTCGACCATCGGCCGCAGCCCGAGGCGCTCGGCGTGCGACTCGGTGATCGGCATGCAGATCAGGCCGCGGCCGTGCGTGGCGAGGAAGTTGATCTTCTCCGCGGTGACGAAGCGCGCGGCGAATACGAGGTCGCCCTCGTTCTCGCGATCCTCGTCGTCGACCAGCACGACGATCTCGCCGGCCTTGATGGCGGCGACGACGTCGGCGATGGGGCTGATGGCTGCGGTTTCGCGGCGCATCAGGCCATTTTACTCTTGCGGCGCTTCGCCCTCGCCGCCGGTGCGTTCGCGGATGCGGGCCGACTTGCCGGAGCGCTCGCGCAGGTAGTAGAGCTTGGCGCGGCGCACTTCGCCCTTGCGCTTCACCTCGATCGAGGCGATCAGCGGCGAGTAGGTCTGGAAGGTGCGCTCGACGCCCTCGCCCGAGGAGATCTTGCGCACGATGAACGAGGAGTTGAGGCCCTTGTTGCGCTTGGCGATCACCATGCCCTCGAAGGCCTGCGAGCGCTTGCGCTCGCCCTCGACGACGTTGACGTTGACGATCACCGTGTCGCCAGGCGAGAAGTCGGGGACTTCCTTCTTCAGCCGCTTGATCTCTTCCTGCTCGAGAGTCTTGATCAGATCCATCGCATCACCTCTGTTGTTCGCGCTGGAACTCGTCCAGCAGCTTCCTTTCCTCGTCGCTCAGCTTCCTTGCCGCCAGCAGGTCCGGCCTTCTCAGCCAGGTCCTGCCCAGCGCCTGCTTCAACCGCCAGCGCCGGATGTTCTCGTGGTGCCCGGACATCAGGATCTCCGGCACCTTCACGCCCCCATACGTCTCCGGGCGCGTGTACTGCGGGCAGTCGAGCAGCCCGTCGGCGAACGACTCCTCCACCGCCGAGGCCGCGTCGCCGAGCGCCCCGGGCAGCTGCCGCACCACGGCGTCGATCAACGCCATGGCGGCGAGCTCGCCGCCCGAGAGGACGAAGTCTCCGATCGAGATCTCTTCGTCCACCCGCTTGTCCAGCAACCGCTCGTCCACGCCCTCATATCGCCCGCACAGCAAAGTAAGAGAATTCTGCGTCGAAAATTCCATTACTTTGCGGTGATCGAGCTTCTTTCCCTGCGGCGAGAGGTAGATCACCCTTCCGCCCGCCGCATCCAGCGCCTTCTCCAACGGCTCGGCCAGCATCACCATCCCCGGGCCGCCGCCGTACGGGCGCTCGTCGACCGTGCGGTAGTTGTCGGTCGTGAAGTCGCGCGGATTCCACGTCTTCAGCGACCACAGCCCCGCTTCGAGCGCCCGGCTGGTGATCCCGCTTGCCGTGAGCGCCGAAAACATCTCGGGAAACAGTGTCACCACGCCGAAGCGGATCACCAGTCCGCTCCCCACTCCACCTCGATCCGCCGGTTCGGCAGATCGACGCTTTTCACCACCGTCGGCACCCAGGGCAACAGCCGCTCGCGGTCTCCCGCCAGCTCCATCACGTCCTGCGCGCCGTTCGTGAACAGCCTTTTCACGATGCCGAGCTTCACACCCGCCTCGTTCACCACCTCGAGACCGACGAGGTCCGCGAGGTAGTAGTGCCCGGCTTCCGGCTCCGGCAGGACCTTGCGGCTTGCCGCCACCGCGAGGCCCCTCAATTTCATCGCTGCCTCGCGGCTGCCGACGCCGTCCAGCCTGGCGAGCAGCGTGCCCGAGTGCTCCTTCGTTTCCTTCACTGCGTGCGGCTCGCCGCCGATCCACCACTCGCCGCACCCGGCGAGCCCGGCCTCGGGCCGCTCCACCTTGATCCAGCCGCGCACGCCGTAGGACCCGGCGACGCGACCCATCTCGACTAAGTCGTCAGGCGGCTTTCTTTGCAAACTGCTTCACGAGGCGC
This sequence comes from Burkholderiales bacterium, assembly GCA_035607175.1. Taxonomy (GTDB): domain Bacteria; phylum Pseudomonadota; class Gammaproteobacteria; order Burkholderiales; family SG8-39; genus SCGC-AG-212-J23. The sequence goes on along the minus strand of DATNCP010000050.1, from coordinate 3,555 downwards.
TTCGCGGTCGGCGAAAGCTGCGCCCCCTTGCCCGTCCAATGCTTGACGCGCTCCATGTTGACGCGCAGGCCCTCGCGGCCTTCGGGCGCTTTCGGGTCGTAAAACCCGAGCCGCTCGAGAAACTTGCCGCTCGCCGCGCGGCGGGAATCCGCCACCACCAGATGAAAGAACGGCCGCTTGTTGAAGCCGCCGCGCTGCAGTCGAATCACAACCATTGGGAAAACCCCGGCAAACCGCGAAAAGGCGCGGATTATACGGGAGAAATTGACAATTTGGAACGCCGTGGACTGCCCGCGTGAGGCAAAATAGTTTGCAGGGGGATGGATGCTGCGCGCGCTGCGGGAAATCGAGGGGGGAGTGAAGCTGTCGCTCAACGCGGCCGGCCGCCTCGGAACCCTGCGCAAGCCCCCGATCCTCGAGTCTTTTCTCCGGCAGGTCTACTTCACCGGGGTCACCGCGTCGACCGGCGTGGTGCTGCGCGCCTCGCTGCTCGGCGTGCTGATCATCGCCATCACCATGGACGTGCTCGACGCCGACGTGGACATGGCGGTGAAGATCCTGCTGCTGGTGGTTTTCCGCGAGATCGGCCCGCTCGCCGCCGCGGTGGTCATCATCCTGCGCAGCGGCACGGCCATGTCGGCCGAGATGGCGATGATGCGCATCTCCGGCCAGACGCGGGCGCTGCGCTATCTCGGCATCAACCTCTACGACTACCTGGTGGTGCCGCGCGTCGCGGGCGTCATGGTCGCGACCCTCGCGCTCACCTTCTACATCCAGTTCCTCGCCGTCGCCGGCGGCCTGCTGCTCTCGCCGTTCATCATCGAGGCGGCGTTCATGGAGCTCGCCAGCCGCCTGTTCGACCTCTTCACGCCGGTGGACTTCTACTACTCGATCATCAAGAGCCTGCTGTTCGGCTTCGCGGTCTCGGCCTGCTGCTGCTACCACGGCCTCAACCCGCCCGACCTGACGCAGAACGCGGTGCCCAAGGTGGTGACTCGCGCCGTCACGCAATGCGCGATGCTGGTGCTGACGATCAACGCGGTGTTCGCCTACATCGTCTTCGGCATCCTGTTCTTCGGCCTGGTGAAGGCGACGGTATGAACCAGCCCGCGCACGCCGCGCCGGCGGCCCAGGCTGCGCCACGGATGGCGCTGCGCTATGCGCGCCACGGCGAAAAGCGCGAGATCGCGCTCGCCGTGCCGGTCGGCAGCGTGCGGCGCGTCGAGCTGCCCGATGCCGAGTCGAAATCGGCCTTCGTCACCGCGGTGCTGAAGGCGCGCTGCGAGGCGGACGAGGAGCTCGAGGTGTTCGGCCAGCCGGTGCGAAACCTGAGCGGCGGCGCGCGCCAGCGCCTGCGCGCGCGGGTCGGCGCGCTCTCGCCGATCATCGGCCTGATCAACAACCTGAACGCCTGGGAGAACATCTCGCTCCCCGCCGCGTATCACGGCAAGCCTTCGCTCGCGGAAGTGGCGACGATCACCCAGGAGGTGCTGGGCGTGTTCGGCATCGAGCCGCGCGGCTTCCTGGTGCGCGTGCCCGACGAGCTCGGCAAGCTGGAGCGCAAGATCGCCGCTTTCGCGCGGCTGATGATCGCCGGCCCGGAGCTGGCGATCGTCGAGTCGCTGAACGACGGCCTGAGCCGCGCCGAATGCGCGCGCGTCGCGGGCTTCGAGCAGGAATACCGCCGGCGCCATCCCGCCGGCACGCTGCTGTTCGTCGACATCCGGGAGGAGTGATGACCGCGACCTTCGTGCCCCCCACGCGCTTTTCGCACCTCGTGCTCAAGGTCAACGCCTTCCTGCTGATCGCGCTCCTGCTCGTCGCCGCGTTCATCGGCCTGGTCGCCTACAAGCAGGGCTGGTTCGTGCCGCAGACCCACATCCACTTCGTCACCCCCAACGCGCTCGGCCTCAACAAGGGCATGCCGGTCAAGCTCTACGGCTTCACCGTCGGCTCGGTGGCCGGCATGGAGCTCTCCCAGGAAGGCGTCGACGTGCGCCTGGCGATCATGAGCGAGTACATGCCGCGCATCCCGAAGGGCTCGCTCGCCAAGCACTCGCGCGAGGCGGGCGTGGTGGGCGCGGCGGTGATCGACATCGTGCCCGGCAATCCCGGCCCGGCGCTCGCCGAAGGCGAGCGCATCGACTTCCAGCCGAGCCGCAGCATCGCCGAGTTCATCGACGACATCCGGCGCCAGGCGGTGCCGGCATTCAACGAGATGAAGAACGTGCTCGGGCAGTTCAAGGGCTCGGGCGAGGACATCGCCGTCAGCCTGCACAGCTTCCGCAAGGAGATGGAGGCGCTGCCGCAAACGCACAGCGACCTGCGCAAGCTCATCACCACCGCCGAGCGCACCGCCGCGGGGTTCAGCAGCACCGCGCAGGCGACCGAGCGCGCCATGGCGAGCGTCGAGCGCGCGGTGCCCGAGCTGACGACCAAGCTCGGCAGCGCCATCGAGTCGATCGACAGCGCGGCGCAGCAGCTGCGCAAGACCGGCGAGGAGGCACAGGGCACCATCCAGCGGGCGCGGCCGGTGATCGAGCGCGGCGACGCGGTGGCGCGCGACGCGGGCGAGGTGTTCAACGCCGCGAAGCGCGTCTGGCCGCTCAGCGATTCGTTCAGCGAGCCCGCCGAGCGCGACCTGCCGATCGACAGCTTCGACGCGCGCAGCAAGGCGCCCAAGCATTGAGAGCACTGCCGCTCGTCGCGCTGCTCGTGCTTGCCGCCGGCTGCGGCAGCACCAAGCCGCCGGCTGCCCCCGCCCAGACGTCGTCGCAGTCGCAGGGCCGCCTCGCCGACGCCGAGCAGCGCGCCGCCATGCTGATGCGCGCGGGCGATCTCGAAGGCGCCGCGCGCCAGTACGGCGAGGCAGCGCGGCTCGCGGCCACGGTCGAGAACGCCGACTCGGTCGCATCGAACGCAATCAACCAGTCGGTCGTCTACCAGTGGCTCGGCCGCGACGCCGACGCGAAAGATGCTCTCGCTCGCGTGCTGGACGATCCGCGACGGTCGTTCCCGGAGCGCCGCCGGCTGCAGGCCGAGCTGCGGCGCGCGATCGTCGATCTCGCTCTGCAGAACCCGGCTTCCGCCACCACCTTCGCCGAGCGCGCCGCGCAGCGCTGCCCGAACTTCTCCTGCGAGTACGGCGCGACCATCCTCAATGTCCAGGCGCAGATCGCCCTCGAGGGCTCGCGCGCCGCGGACGCCGAGCAGCTCGCGACCCGCGCCGCCGAGCGCGCCCGCTCGCGCAACGACCGCTCCGAGACCGCCAACGCGCTCCGCATGCTCGGCAAGGCGCGCCGCGCGCAGGACAACGCGAAGGGCGCGATCCAGCCTCTGGAGCAGGCGCTCGCGATCGATCGCGACCTCGCCGACCCGCGCAAGATCCTCGCCGACCTCACCGAGCTCTCGCTCGCGAACTCGGCCTCCGGCAACCGCGACGCCGCGCGCGACTACTACGAGCGCGCGGTGACCGTCAGCCGGGCACTGCAGGACACGCGGGGACTAGCGGAGATGGAAGCGCAGCTTCGGCGCCAGTAGCAGCTACCGCATTCC
>DATNCP010000028.1:0-19575 GCA_035607175.1 Burkholderiales bacterium | reverse complement strand
CGACGATGAAGCGCAGCGCAGACTGCGAGTGGCGGTGGCTGGGCGCGATCTCGCCCGGCAGGATGAGCTGCAGGCCGGCGTAGAGGCTCTGCGTGATGCACGACTCGCCGCGCATGCCCGGGTTCTCGAGCACCAGCACGCGGCGGATCGCTTCCTTGGCGGTGATCAGCTTGCCGGCCTCGCTGATGTAGGGCCGCACGTCCTTGTACTTCCACAGGTAGGGCTTGCAGCGCGTCACCGGCTCGTCCGGGATCAGGCCGTGCAGCACCTCCCAAAGAGGGGCGGTGTTGTGCTGGTCCATGCGCCGGTAGAGATCCTGCCGCGCGCTGCTCGGTTTCGTCTGGGGAACACTGGCCATGGCTTGCTCCTTCACGCCGATTTTACGGGCTTCATCCACACCACGGGCTTCCCGAGCGTGCTGCCGAGCGCCTTGCCCTCGGGATCCGCGAGTGCAGCGTCTCGCGCGGTACGAATAGCTTTTATTTGTTCTGAAATACCACTAGTAGCCGGGTTCTCGATGAGTGCATCGACGATGGCAAGGAAGTTGGCCTTGCCGCGCCGGTGCGTCTCGCCGTAGCCCTTGATGAGGCGCGCGCATTCCGCGACCTCGAAGGCGAGGGTGGCGTCGCGCCGTGCCGCCTCGCCGACCAGCGCCAGCCAGCGCTCGATCAGCTGCTGCTCCTCGCGGTAGCGGTAGCTGTACGGCCGCCAGGGCTTGAGCCACGCCAGGCTGCGCACCAGCGCGTAGCCGAAGATGCCGGAGGTGCGGATATGCATGCCGACGTTGTAGGCGTCGAGCTTTCCATTTTTTTCAGCCCAGGTGAGGACCCACTTGCCGAGTCCGTAGGGCAGCAGGGAGGAAAACTCTTCCACGCCCGGCTTGAGATAGTCGATCACCACCACCGGCTCGCCGTCTTTGGCGCCGACTTCCCTGCGCACGCGCTCGAAGCGGCTGGCGCGTGTCTTCAGGTCGGCGACGCGGATGATGTCCTCGTAGGCCATCCAGGTCGCGAGGTGGCGCGCCACGGTGGCGGCGACGCGCGTATCTCCCGCGAGGAACGGCTTGACGCGCTCGGCGTAGATCTCGGCGTAGCGATCGCCCTGGTAATCCTTGAGCCGATCCTCCGCGAGGGGCAGGATCTCCTCGACCGTGGTGGCTCGCTTCGGCGCCGCCGCTTTCTCGGGCGCGCGGCGCGAGCCGCCGGCGATGTCGAAGCCGGCGGCGAAGCCGCGCAGGCTCGCCTCGGCGCCGCGCCCGCCCTTGCGGATCGCGCTCTCGCACACCTCGCGCGAGAGCGGCAGCACGCCGCTGCCGGCCATCGCGCCGAACAGCACTGCGTTGATCACGGTGCCGCTCTCCTGCGCGAGCTTCCTCATGTCGAACATCACCGCTTTCTTCGCCAGCACGCCGCCCGCGGCGATCACCTTGTCGCTGTCGAAGCGGCCGTCGGCCATCTGCATCTTCTCCACCGTGGCGTAGATGCGGTGGGTGGAAGCGATGAGCGTGGTGCGCTCGGGGCTGACGTAGCCGTTCTGCATCGCCCGGCCGGCTTCGACCAGCTCGGAGGCGACCATGATGTCGACGTTGCCGGGGCTGGGGGTCAGCGAAAGGACGGGCTCCTTTCCGCCGAGAGATTTTCTCTCCTGGGGAAAAATCTCCAGATAGTAGGTCGTGGCGCCGGTGCGTTGCGCGACGCCGGGAATCGAGGTTGCCTGCGCGGGATAGCCGCTCGCGGTGGCGGCCTCCATCAGCCAGTCGGCCATGACGCCGCCGCCTTCGCCGCCCAGCGCTGCGATGAGGATGTTGATGGGGCTCATAGGACCTTTCCGACCAGCCTGTCCCACAGGCTCGGGTTCTGGATGACTTCCGCGCGGTAGAAGGAGGGGCAGAGGACCGCGGCGTGCGCGTTCTCGCCGCACAGGCCGCAGCCGACGCAGCCGTCGATGACGGTGGCAATCGGGTCGGTGCGCAGCGGGTCCGGGTTCTCGCGCACGGTCAAGGTCGGGCAGCCCGACAGCCGGATGCACGAGTGGTCGCCGGTGCACGTGTCCTCGTCGACGCCGTACTTGACGCGAACATGCCTCTCGCCTTTGGACAATTTTCTCGAGACCTCAGGCTTCAGCCTGCGCTGCCGTTCCAATTGGCACTCGCCCTCGGCGACGATCACCTTCAGCCCCTTGTAGTCGGTGCTCATCGCTTCCTTGTAGACCTTGGCGACCTCGCCGACCTTGTAGTTGTTCACCGTGCGCAGCCACTTCACGCCCAGCCCGGTGAGAGTGTTCTCGATGGTGCGGTCGGCGTGCACCGAGCTGCTGCCGATCGCAACCATGCGCGCGTCCTCGGGCGGCGACGATAGCAGCTCCTGCGTGCCGGTCGCCGACGCGTAGCCGTTCTTCATGATGACCAGCACGCCGTCGCCCTTGTTGAGCAGGTTGGAGGCGACGCCGGACAGCAGGCCGTTATGCCAGAAGCCGCCGTCGCCCATGATTGCGACCGGGCGTCGTGACGACATCGGTCCGACGCCGGCGGCGCTCGCGAGACTCATGCCGTAGCCGAGCAAGGTATTCCCCTGCGAGAACGGCTCGAACGAACCGAAGCAGTGGCAGCCGACGTCCATCGACACATGCGGCCGGCCGATGTCCTGCGCCACGAGCTTCATCGCCGAGAAGACCGGCCGCTCCGGGCAGCCGACGCAGAAGGTCGGCGGCCGCATCGGCAGAACGCCGAGCAGCTCGCCGGCGCGCGTCCTGGTCGACTGCACGCTGTCCAGCCATTGCTGGCCGGAAGAGGTATCCAGATGCGGGGCGTGCTGCGAGAGGAACTTGGAGAGGCCGCGCACCAGGGCTTCGACGTTGTAGTCGCCGGCCATGTGCATAACATCCTTGCCGTGCAGCTTGCCGGGCACATCGGCGCGGCGCAGGACGGTGGCGATCTCCTGCTCGATGAACTCGGGCTGGCCTTCCTCGAGGACGAGAACCGCCTTCTTCGTCTTCGCGAATTCGATCATCTCCTCGGGAACCAGCGGATAGACGCAGTTCAGTGCGAGGATCGGAATGCGCGCCTGACCGAAGGCGTCGGCGAGGCCGAGCGTCTTCAGCGCCAGCATCAGGCCGTTGTACAGGCCGCCCTGGACGATGATGCCGAGGTCTTTCTCCTCGCCGGCGAAGACTTCGTTCAGCTTGTGCTCGGCGATGAACCTGCGCGCCGCCGGCAGCCGCACCTCCGCCTTCAGCTTCTCCTGGCGGAACGTCGCCGGCGGATGGGCGAGCCGGTCGTAGATGAACTCCTTCGGCGGCCCGTCGAGCTTGTGCAGCATCGACACGGCGGGAGCGAGGTTGGTCTTGGTCTTGAATTCGCCTTGGACGTGGCAGGCGCGAATCCGCAGCTCCATCATGACCGGGGTGTTCGAGGCTTCCGACATCTCGAAGCCTTTCTCCACCATCTCGACGATCTTCGGCAGGTTCGGTCGCGGGTCGAGGAGCCACATGAGCGACTTGAGCGCGAAGGCGTGGCTTCTTTCCTGCGCCACGACACCACCTTCGCCGTAGTCCTCGCCCAGGACGATCAGCGTGCCGCCCATGACGCCGGCGGAAGCGAGATAGGAGAGGGCGTCGGCGGCGACGTTGGTGCCGACGATCGACTTCCAGGTGACAGCGCCGCGCGCCGGGTAGTTGATCGAGGCGCCGAGCATCGCCGCGGCGGAAGCCTCCGACGTGCAGGCCTCGACGTGCACGCCGAGCTCGTCCATGTAGTCGCGCGCCTGCACCATGACGTCGAGCAGGTGCGACACCGGCGCGCCCTGGTAGCCGCCGACGTAGGACACGCCCGACTGCAGCAGCGCCTTGGTCACGGCGAGGATGCCCTCGCCGTGGAAGGTGGCGCCGTCGCCGAGGCGAAGGGACTCTATTTCTTTGGTGAACTGGCGTTCCACAGCTTGTCCCACCACGTTGGGTTTTGAATGACTTCGGCTCGATAGAAAGAGGGGCACAGGACGGCCGCGTGCGCGTTCTCGCCGCACAGGCCGCAGCCGACGCAGCCGTCGATCACCGTCGCTACCGGGTCGGTGCGCAGCGGGTCCGGGTTGTCCTTGATCGTCAGCGTCGGGCAGCCCGAGAGCCGGATGCACGAGTGGTCGCCGGTACAGGTGTCCTCGTCGACGCCGTATTTCACCCGGACGTGGCGTTCACCCTTCTTCATCTTTTCTGCAACGACCGGTCGAAGCTTGCGCTGCCTTTCGAGCTGGCACTCGCCCTCGGCGATGATGACCTTGAGCCCCTTGTAGTCGCTGGTCATCGCTTCCTTGAGCGTCTTCGCCACTGCGCCGACGCGGTAGTTGTCCACGGTCTTGACCCAGCCGACGCCGATGCCGGCGAGCGCGCGCTCCATGCTCATGTCCGGCGCATGGGTGTCGCTGTGCTGCGGCGAGGACGGCAGCTCCTGCGTGCCGGTGGCCGAGCTGTAGCCGTTCTTCATGATCACCAGCACGCCGTCGTTCTTGTTGAAGACGGTGTTGGCGATGCCGGTGGTGAGGCCGTTGTGCCAGAAGCCGCCGTCGCCCATCATCGTCACGGTGCGCTTGGCGAACATCGGCTCCACCGCGGAGTTCGAGGCGAGGCCCAGGCCGTAGCCGAGCACCGTGTTGCCCATGTTGAACGGCGGCAGCGTCGAGAACAGGTGGCAGCCGATGTCGGCGGACATGTGGAATTTCCCCGTGTCCTTCTCGAGGATCTTCATCGCCGAGAACACCGGCCGCTCCGGGCAGCCGACGCAGAAGCCCGGCGGCCGCACCGGCAGCCCGCCGAGAAGCTCCGCCGCTTTCTGCTTCAGCGCTTTCATCGAATTCAAGGAATTTTCCTTGTTCATGAAGCGCGCAATGCCCGTCAACACCACTTCACCGGTGTATTCACCGGCCATCGGCAGCACGTCCTTGCCGTGCACCTTGACGTCGTTCACGTCGTGCCGCCGCAGGGTGGCGAGCACCTGCTCCTCGATGAAGGCCGGCTGGCCCTCCTCGACGATCAGGACGGATTTCTTGCTCCGGGAAAATTCGACGATCTCTTCGGGGATCGTCGGATAGGTCACGTTCATGCAATAGATCGGCACCTTGGACACGCCGAAGACGTCGGCAAGGCCGAGCGTCTGCAGCGCGCGGATGGTCGCGTTGTACATGCCGCCCTGGCAGACGATGCCGAGGTCGCGCATTTCCCCTTCGAAGAATTCGTTCAACTTCTGTTCTCGAATGAAGGCAACGGCGGCGGGCCAGCGCACGTCGATCTTGTGCTTCTCCTGCGCGTAGGTCGCCGGCGGCAGGCAGATGCGGCTGTAGTCGAAGTCCGGGTTCTCGATGAAGGCTTTCTTGGAAAGCTTGGGCGCCTGGTTCTTCTTCGTCTTGAAGGAGCCCTGCACGTGGCAGGCGCGGATGCGCAGCTCGAGCATCACCGGGGTGCTGGAAGCTTCCGAAAGCGCGAAGCCCTGCTCGACCATCTCGACGATCTTCGGCAGGTTGGGGCGCGGGTCGAGCAGCCAGATCTGCGACTTCATGGCGAAGGCGTGGCTGCGCTCCTGGATGATCGAGGCGCCCTCGCCGTAGTCCTCGCCGAGCACGATCATCGCGCCGCCCTTGACGCCGGCGGAGGCGAGGTTGGAGAGGGCGTCGGAGGCGACGTTGGTGCCGACCGTCGACTTGAATGCCACCGCGCCGCGCATCGGATAGTTGATCGAGGCGCCGAGCATCGCCGCCGCGCCGGCCTCGTTGGCATTGGTCTCGACGTGCACGCCGAGGTCCTCGAGGATGCCGCGCGCGTCGTTCAGCACGTCCATGACGTGCGAGACCGGCGCGCCCTGGTAGCCGCCGACGTAGGAAACGCCCGACTGCAGCAGGGCCTTCGTCACGGCGAGGATCGCCTCGCCGTGGAAGACCTCGCCGTCGGCGAGCTTCAGCTTCTCGACTTCTTCCTTGAACGATCTTTCCATTATCCGAGCACCTTAGGCAGCCAAAGCGCGACCGCCGGGACAAAGAACACGAGCACGAGCACGATCAGGCTCAGCGTCACGTAGGGGATCACGGCGACGAAGATGTGCATCATCGTCACCTGCGGCGGCGCCACGCCGCGCATGGTCATGAGCAGCAGGCCGTGCGGCGGCAGCAGCAGCCCGAGCTGCATGCAGATCAGGAACATCACGCCGAACCAGACCGGGTCGATCCCGAGGCGCTGCACGATCGGCATGAAGATCGGCAGCGTGATCAGCATCATGCTCACCTGGTCGACGAAAATGCCGAGGAAGATGAGGATGCCCATCATGCCGGCGACAATCGCCATCGGCGCGAGCCCGAGGCCGAGCAGCTGGCTCACCAGGCCGTTGCTGGCGCCCGAGAACGACAGGATCTGCGCGAAGGTGGTCGCGCCGAGGATGATGAACAGGATGATGGTCGAGATCGCCACCGTGCCGCGCAGCGCCGCGAAGAGATTGGCCACGGTGAGCGAGCGGTAGATGAGCGCCATCAGCATCGTCGCGAAAGCCCCGATCGCCGCCGACTCCGTGGGCGTGGCCCAGCCGGCGGACATCGAGACCACGACGATGACGAAGATCGAGACCAGCGGCACCACGTACTGCACGAACGGCAGCAACCGGCTCCAGCCGTGGTACTCCTTGAGCGGCGTGCGCGGGGCGAGCGAGGGCGTGATCTGCACGCGCAGGATGATGTAGGCGACGAAAGCCACCGACAGGATCAGCCCGGGCATCACGCCGCCGATCAGCAGCTTGGAGATGGAAATGCCCGAGAAGCTGCCGAGCAGCACGGTGAGCGCCGAGGGCGGAATCAGCATGTCGACCGCGCCGATCGCCATCACCGGGCCGGTGGCCATGGTCGGGTGATAGCCGCGCGACAGCATCACCGGCACCATCAGGCTGCCGAGCATCGCCGTGGTGGCGATGGTCGAGCCGGAGATAGCCGAGAAGATGGTGCCCGCCACCACCGCCACCACCGCCAGCCGCCCAGGCACCTGCGCGATCAGCCGCTCCACGCCGTCGATCACCTTCACGGCGATGCCGGTGTGGAACAGCACCTCGCCCATCAGGATGAACAGCGGGATCGGCGTGAGCGAGAAGCTGCTGATCGAGATGACGCTGTTGCGCGCAAGCTGCTGCACGCCGACATCGCCGCCGAGCCAGATCAGGGCGCCGGCGATGTTCACCGCGATGAAGGTGAAGGCCACCGGCAGGCCGAGCAGCAGCAGCGCCGTCGAGCCGCCGAGCATCAGCCAGGCCGCGAATTGCCACGACATTCAGGCCGCCGAGACGGCGTCCTCCCGCGGGCCGCGCTCGCTCTGCAGCAGGCGGCGCATGCGGAACAGCATCTCGATGGAGAGCAGCGCGAATGCGACCGGCAGCGGCGCGAGAAGCCACCATTCCGGCGTGATCATCGTCTTCACCGTCATGGCGCCCGAGCTGTAGCTCGCGAGCGTCATCCTGACGCCGTACCAGACCATCACCAGGCAGCAGAACAGGCCGACGCCGTCAGCGAGCCATTCGCAATACCAGGCAGTGCGCTTCGGGATCGCACGCAGCACGATGTCGACGCGGATGTGCTGGCCCCGGCGCAGGATCCACGGCGCGGCGCACATGGTGATGAGGTAGAGCATGGCCTCGGTGATGTCGTTGCTCCAGTCGAGGCCGCGCATGCTGGGGATGAGCGACACGTTGCGCAGCAGCACGTCGAGACAAATCACCATCACCATCGCGAACACCATGACGCAGGCGAGCCAGGCAAGCCCTTCGAGGAGCTTGCCGTAGGCCGCGGAGAGGCGCTCGAGCGGCATCGCTACTTCGCCAGCACCTTCTTCAGCGCCTCGCCGTACTGCGGGCTCGCCTTGATCGCCGCCGCCCAGCCGATCTCCTTCGCCTTCTCGACATAAGCCTTGCTGGTCGCGGCGTCGAAGCTGATGGTCTGGATGCCGGCGTCGGCCTGCCGCTTCGCCTCGTTCTGGTTGTAGCTCTTCCAGAAGTCGTTCTGCTTCTCATAGGCGAGCGTCTGCTGGTCGAGGAGCTGGCGCGCCTTCGCCGGCAGGGCCTTGTACTTGTCGAGGTTGATGATGAGCGACACTTCGGCGTTGTAGAAGCCGGGGTCGACGCGGTACTTGGTCTTCTCCTGCCAGTTGAGGTCGAAGAGGGCGTGGATCGGCCAGCCGTAGCCGTCGATCACGCCGCGCTCGAGCGCGGTGTAGACCTCGCCGGGCGCGGTAGTCATGACCGACGCGTTCATGGCCTGGAAGAACTCGCGGTACACCGGCGTGATGCGGATCTTCAGGCCGGTGAGGTCGGGCTTGTCGATCTTCTTGTTCAGGTACAGGTGGAACGGCGTGAACTCGACCACCTTGGCGAGATAGCGCATGTTCGCCTTCTCCGCCCAGATCCGGTTGATCAGGTCATAGCCGCCGTTCGCGCGCTGCTCCGCGGCGCTGGTCTCGGAGAGCTTGAGGATGTCGGCCTCGGGCATGACGTTGGTATAGAACGCCCCGGTGCTGAAGCCCATGTCGACTACGCCCGTCTTCACCGCGTTGCCGACCTCGAAGGTCGGGATCGCCTTCGGACCGCCGATGAAGTTGATCTGCAGCGTGCCCTTGCCGGCCTGGTTGGCCTTCTCGATCCACTCGACGGTGCGCTTCACGTAGTACTGGTTCTCGGGGAAGGCGCTCACCAGCCGCAGCGTCACTTCCTGCCCGTGGGCGGCGAGCGGCGCGAGCGCGAGCGCGCCCAGAACGATGGTCTTTTTCATGCCTCCTCCTATGAAGAACGAGCAGGTTAGGCGTCGCCTCAGCTATTTGTCAAATCAATGTCATTCATGGTATTCATCATCGATATGAATGTTCAGGACATCGACCTCAACCTGCTGCGGGTGTTCGACGCGGTGCTGCACGAAAAGGGTGTGACACCCGCCGCGGCGCGCCTCGGCCTCACCCAGCCGGCGGTCTCCAACGCGCTGGCAAGGCTGCGCAAGGTCTTCGGTGATCCGTTGTTCGTGCGCACACCGTCCGGGATGGACGCAACGCCTTTCTCGCGTGAGCTCGCCGAGCCGGTGCGGCAGGCACTGGCGCTCCTCGAATCAGCGCTGGCGCACGGCCCTGGCTTCGACCCGGCGACGGCGACCCGGGCCTTCCGCTTCTACATGTCGGACCTGGGGCAGGTGGAGTTCCTGCCGCCGCTCGTCGAGCGGGTGCAGCGCCTCGCCCCGGACGTGCGGCTGGAAGCGGTTGCGGTCGACATCGAGGACATCGCCGACGGGCTCGGCAGCGGCGCGCTCGACATCGCCGTGGGATTCCTGCCGGGGCTCGGAGCGCCGATCGCGCGCCGCGCGCTGTTCCGCGATCCCTACCTCTGCCTGATGCGCGCCGACCATCCGGTCGAGCGGCTGACGCGGAAGAAATTCCTCGAGGCGTCGCACGCGCTGGTGACCTACCGCGCCGGCGGTCACCGGGTGATCGAGGAGGCGCTCGAGCGCGCGGGCGTGGCGCGGCGCATCGCGCTGCGCGTGCCGCACTTCACCGTGATGCCGATGGTCCTCGAGCGGACCGACCTGATCCTGACGCTGCCGGCGCGCGTGGCTCGCGTCTACGAGAGCCGGGGCCGCTTCAAGTCGCTGCCGCCGCCGGTGCCGATCCCCCCCGCCGACGTCGCGGTGCACTGGCACCAGCGCTTCGACAGCGACCCGGGGAACCGCTGGCTTCGCCAGCAGGTGATCGAGCTCTTCTCAGCCTGAAACGCGGATGCCGAGCGGCTTGGCGCGGCCGTCGTTGGTGGCGTTGCGGTCCGCCGGACAGGCCGAGACCGCGGCGAGCACGTTCATCTCGGCGCGCAGGTCGATGTAGTCGCCGGCCTTGGTCTGCGGCGGCAGGATGCGGAAGCCGCCGGCCGCATCCAGCTCGACGTTCATGAAGACATTGAAGACGTCGACGATGTCGTCGCCACCCAGGCCGTGGGGCGCGAGCGCCTCGGCGAGATTCTCCTGGCAGGAGCGGTGGCTCGCATCGCCGTCGCGCAGCGCGTAGAGTCGTCGCGAGCAGCGGCCGCCCATGTTGCCCCAGTGGTTGCGCACCGTGTCGTCGACCACGGTGAGCATCACGTTCTCGCGCGGCGGCTTGGAGTAGAAGTGAAGCCAGCTCTTCGCCGTGCCGGTGCCGAGCAGTCCGTTCAGCGCCCAGGTCTGGCCGACGTGGAATACCTCGCGACGGTCCTCGGCGTTGAAGAAGCAGCAGTCGCCCACCTGGCGCGCTTCGACCAGATGGATGCGCAGGATGGCCCCGCGCGGGACGAGGAAAGCGTGCGCCCGCCCCGCAGGGATGACGACGTCTTCCAGGACCCTCAACGCAGCGCGTCGGAGAGAGTTTTCAGCTCCCTGGTGGGCTCGGGCGCGCGCTTCAGGAGCGCATCCCAGTAGGCGTCGTAGGCGACCTTGCGGTGGCTCGCCCCGAGGTCGATGATCTGGATGCCGGCTTCCTTGATCTTCTTCTCGTCGGCAGCCTTGCGCTCGGCGACCCAGCGCACGTTCTCCTCCTCCAGCCATCCCGCCATGCGCTGCTCGAGGAAGGCGCGCTGGTCCCCTCGCAGCGACTTCCACTTGTCGAGGTTGACCAGCACGTTGACGACCACGTTGTAGAAGCCCGGGTCGATGCGGTACTTGGTGTGCGCGCCCCAGCCGAGGTCGAACATGCCGATCGCCGGCCAGCCGTAGCCGTCCACCACGCCCCGCTCGAGCGCGGTCAGCACTTCGCCCGGCGCGGTCTGCACCAGCGAGACGCCGAGCGTGGTGAAGAGCGGCGTGTAGTTCGGCGTGGTGCGCAGGCGCATGCCCTTGAGCGAATTGTTCACCGGCGGCTTGCTGGTCCAGATGTGGAAGCCGATGCCGTCGCCGTAGGCGGAAATGAGCTGCGCGTTGACTTTCTGGTTGGTGTACTTCTGCAGCGCAGTCCAGAAGGCGGTCTTGCGCAGCTGCGGCGTCATGAGCGGCGGCAGGATCTGCGCGTCGCACTCCGGGCAGACGTTGGTATAGAACGTGGGCGGGATCGACACCATGTCGACCACGCCGGTGCGCAGCGCGTTGCCCTGCTCGAAGGTGGGAATCGCGTCGGGTCCGCCGCGCAGGTTGATCTGCACTAGGCCCTTGCCCTGCTTGTTGGCCTCCTCGACGAAGCGCACGAAAATCTCGCCGAAGGTCGTGTTTTTCGGCACGAACACCACGGCGTTCAGCGTCGTCTCCTGCGCCGAGGCGGGCAGCGCGCCGCAAAGCAGCGCAAGCAGGCTAAGCAGCTTGTTCATCTTTTCTCCCTTTGTAATTGAGTCGAGCCAGAGCTTCGTCGGCGGTCATCACGTCGCCGAACTGCTGGATGAAGGTTTCGAGCGAGGCGAGGTGCTCGTCGTCGGAAAGCGCCGCGCAGCAGTCCGAGAGCAGCACCGACTTGAAATCGAGCATCATCGCGTCGCGCGCGGTCGAGTCGCAGCACACGTTGGTCTTGGTGCCGGCGACGAGCACGGTGTCGACGCCGAGGTTGCGCAGCAGGCGCTCGAGGCTCGACGCCCCGTGCGCCAGCGCGCTGTAGCGGTTCTTCACCACCACCGGATCCTCGGGCCGCCGCTCGAGGTCTTTCCAGACCTCCTGGCGCGCGGGGCTCAGGCTTTCCGCCATGCGGCGCCGCACTTCGGCGTTGCGCACCACGTAATTGAAGAACACTTCCCAGTCGGTGCGGCCGCCGCTGGTGCTGTTCGCGTGCACCACCCAGATGATCGGCACCCCGATCGCGCGCAGCCGGCCGGCGAGGCGGTTGATGTTCGGCACGATCTCGCGCGAGAGCGGCACTTCGCCCGGCGCGCCCGGCAGGCAGAAGGTGTTCTGCATGTCGATTACGAGCAGCGCGGTGCTCGCCGGCTCGAGGCGCTCGAACCAGTGCACGTCGCCGCGGCGGGCGACGACGCGGTCGATGATGTGGCGGCGGATCGAAACTTTGTGCATGGCTGGCGTTCGGCCCTGATTTGCCTGCTTGTCCGATTGTAGACTGTACGGCATGGTGCAGGAATTCAGCCGGCTGGTGGAACGGGGGCGGGTGCACCGCCGCGTCTACACCGACCCCGCCGTGTTCGCCGAGGAGCGGCGCCGCATCTTCCGGCGGGTGTGGCTCTGGCTCGGCCACGAGAGCCAGGTGGCGCGGCCGGGCGATTTCTTCACCACGCGGCTTGCCGGGGACCGCGTGGTCGTCGCACGCCATGTCGACGGGCGCATCCATGCCTTCCACAACCGCTGCAGCCACCGCGGCGCCGAGGTCTGCCTCGCCTCCGCCGGCAACGCGCGCAACTTCGTCTGCCCCTACCACGCCTGGACCTACGCGACGGACGGGTCGCTCGCCAGCGTGCCGCTCGACAAGGCCTATGGCGACGCTGCGAAGCTTCCCGGGCTGGAGCCCCTGGCGCGGCTTGCGAGCTACCGCGGCTTTCTCTTCGGCAGCCATGCGAAGCAGGGCGAGGACCTGGAGACCTTCCTCGGGCCGGAAGTGCGCGCCGCCTTCGACAACCTGGTCGATCGCGCTCCCGACGGCGAGGTGGAGATGGCCGGCGGCAAGACCGTACAGCGCTATCGCGGCAACTGGAAGCTCCAGCTGGAGAACTCGATCGATCTCCTGCACCCGCGCATCCTGCATCGCAGCGCGATCGACGCCGCCGACCGCGTCGACCACGGCGGCAAGCCGCCGTCGATCGAGTGGGACATCGTCAAGTCGAACGGGCTGACGCTGCGCGAATGGGACGGCATGCGCATCGCCGCGCTGCCGCGCGGCCATTGCTGGATGGGTGGCTTTCTCACCCGCAAGATCGACGAGAGCCCGCTGCAGAAGCGCTACCGCGAGATCTTGGCGCGCCGCCACGGCGAGCAGCGCGCCGACGAGATCCTCGCCTTCGACCGCCACAACACCATCGTCTACCCGAACCTGTTCGTGAACTCGCGCGTGGCGCAGATCCGCATGCTGCAGCCGGTGAGCGTCGACTGCACCGAGCAGCACGGCTACACCTTCCGGCTGAAGGGCGCCCCGGAGGAGATGTTCGAGGCCACCATCCGCATGGTCAACACCAACAACTCGCCCTCGTCGATCGTCACCTCCGACGACCACGAGATCTTCGAGCGCATCCAGCATTCGCTGACCAACGGCGAGCACGAATGGTCGGACCTTTCGCGCGGCCTGGATGCGGAGCGCGATGCGGTGGGCACCAACGAGCTGCCGATGCGCAACCAGCACCGCGCCTGGGCCGAGTACATGAATGGGTAGCGACAGTCGCATGCATGCTCCGCTGGAGCTCTGGCACCGGGTGCAGGCATTCCTCTTCCAGGAGGCGCGGCTGCTGGACGAGCGCCGCTTCGGCGAGTGGCTCGAGCTTTACGCCCCGGACGCCGAGTACTGGGTGCCCTACGCCGGGGAGCAGCAAAGCCCGAAGGATCACGTCTCGCTGTTCTACGAGACGGTGCAGCTGCTGCGCATGCGAGTCGACCGGCTGGAGAACGAGCTTGCGCCGCTCGACACGCCGAAGTCGCGGGTCAGCCATTTCCTGAGCAATGTCACGGTCGAGGACGGCGCCGAGCTTGTTGCGCGCGCGCAGCTGTTGTACTGCGAATACCGTCGCGAAGAGCAGCGCTGGTTCGCCGGCCGTTCCAGCTGGCGCCTTCGCCCCGAGGGCGCCAGCTTCCGCATCGCGGCCAAGCGCGTCGACCTTCTCAATGCCGACCAGGACAGCGGCCACCTGCGCTTCACCATTCCGTTCTAGATGATCGAATCGCTCGTCCGCGGCGACGCCGTGCACCGCGCCGCCTATGTCGATCCCGCGGTGTTCGCGCTCGAGCAGGAGCGCATCTTCCGGCGGGCGTGGCTCTACGTCGCACACGAGAGCGAGGTGCCGCACCCCGGTGACTACGTGCTCGCGCGCCTCGGGCCCGACGAGGTCATCCTCGTGCGCCGCGAGGACGGCGGGCTGTCGCTGCTGCACAACCGCTGCGCGCATCGCGGCGCGCGCATCGTCTCGGCGCCGAGCGGCAACACTCGCCAGCTGCGTTGTCCCTACCATGCGTGGACCTATCGTCTCGACGGCTCGCTGATCGGCGTGCCGCTCGCCGAGGGCTATGCCGATCCGAAGAGCCTCTCGGGACTCGCCGCAGTGCCGCGCGTGGAAAGCTATCGCGGCTTCGTTTTTGCCTCGCACAGCGCGCAGGGCGAGCCGCTGCCGCAGTTTCTCGGCGGGTTGAAGAGCGCCTTCGACAACCTCCTCGACCGCACGCCCGCCGGAAGCGTGACGCGCTTCGGCGGCTCGCTGCTGCTCGAGTACCGCGGCAACTGGAAGATGTTCATGGAGAACGCGGTCGACCTCGTCCATCCCGGCTTCGTGCACAAGAGCTCGGTCGAGGCGGCGCGCGCGCATCCGGAAGCGCTGCGGTCGGAGACGGTCACCCAGCAGGGCGCGCAGATGTTCCTCGCCAATGGCCTGCGCGCGACGCAGTGGGACGAGGTGCCGCTGCATGCCTTTCCCGGCGGGCACGTCTACATGGGCGGTTTCTACCGCCAGGGCGTGATCGCCCCGGAGCGCGAGGACCCGGTATTCGAGCGCTACCGCGAGGCTCTGGTCGCGCGCCATGGCGCGGAGAAGGCGAACGCGGTGCTCGCGGTGGACCGCTTCAACAACCTTGTCTGGCCCAACGTGTCGATCAACGCCCGCTTCGGCGCGATGCGGGTCGTTCGGCCGCTCGCCGCCGACCATACGGTGGTGGAGGTGGTCTGCTTCCGCCTCGATGGCGCGCCGGCGGAGATGCACGAGCTCACGCTGCAGTTCGTGAATCTCGCCGCGTCGCCCGCCTCGCTGGTCGCCTCCGACGACCTCGAGATCTTCGAACGCTGCCAGCGGGGCCTAGCGAGCGGGACGAACGAATGGATCGACATGCGCCGCGGCGCCCTGGGCGACCAGCATCAGGCCGACGGCTCGATCGTCTCCCGCGGCACGAGCGAGCTGCCGATCCGCCACCAGTTCGAGACCTGGAAGAGATGGCTGGCGCAATGAGCGAGGTCGAGGCGCTGCTGCTGCGCGAAGCGCGCCTGCTCGACGAGCAGCGCTACGCCGAGTGGCTGGAGCTGTTCGCCGACGACGCGGTCTACTGGATCCCGACGCGCGCGAACCAGGCGTCGCCGCACGAAGCGCTGTCGATCATCTACGAGCCGAGAAGCCTGCTCGCAGTGCGCGTCGAGCGCCTCGCGCGAGGCGAGATGCACGTGCAGTCGCCGCCGTCGCGCACCGTGCATCACGTCAGTGGCATCGAGGTGGCGGGCGAGGAGGCGCGCTCCTCGCTCATCGTCGCCGAATGGCGTGCTGGCGACGCACGCTGGTTCGCGGCTCGCGTCACGCACAAGCTTCGCCGGGAGGCGAGCGGGCTGCGCATCGTGCTGAAGCGCGTCGACCTGGTCGATGGCGAGGCGCCGCATCGCGCGATCGCCGTGCCGCTCTGATGGACAGCCGCGTCAAGCCGGGCGTGGTCGGGCGCGGCATCCCCCGCCCGCATGCGCGCCGTCTCGCTGCGGGCCGCGGCGCCTACGCCGACGACCTGCGCTTCCCGCGCCTGCTGCACGCCGCCTTCCTGCGCAGCCCGCACGCTCATGCGCGAATCGTGCGCATGGATTTTTCGGAGGCCGCGAAAGGCGACGGATTCTTCGCCGCCTATGACGCCGCCGCGCTCGCTGCGGTATGCAAGCCGTGGCAGACGAAGCTCGACACCTGGCCGGCGCACCGCTCGCCGCCGCAGCCGCCGCTCGCCTCCGGGTCGGCGCGCTGGCAGGGACAGCCGGTCGCGATCGTTCTCGCGACCAGCCGCGCGCTTGCCGAGGATGCGGTGGAGCGGATTGCGGTGGAATGGGAGCCGCTCGCGCCCATCGCGCACTGCGCGGCGGCGCTCGGCGACCCGGCCAACCTCGCCTTCGAGCACGCCGTCGCCGGCGGCGATGCGCCTGCGGGCATGACGACGATCCGGCGCACGGTCAGCTTCGCACGCCATACCGGGGTGCCGCTCGAGCCGCGCGCGATCGTCGCTTCGTTCGATCCGGCCGAGCGCAAGCTGACGGTCTTCCAGTCGACGCAGGTGCCGCACCAGATGCGCGCGGTGCTTGCCGACCAGCTCGGCCTCGCCGAGCAGGACGTGCGCGTCATCACGCCGGACGTCGGCGGCGGCTTCGGCGTGAAGCTGCACGTCTACGACGACGAGATGGCGGTGTGCGCGGCGGCGATGCTCGCGGCGCGCCCGGTGAAGTTCGCGTGCGACCGCCTGGAAGCCTTCGTTTCGGACATCCACGCCCGCGCCCACACGGTGACGGTCTCGGCGGCGATGGACGCCGCCGGTCGCATCCACGCGCTCGAGCTCGACGACGTGGCGGAGGCGGGCGCGTACTCGGCGTTCCCGCGCTCGAGCATCCTCGAAGGCCTGCAGGTGCTGCTGATGGCGGGCGCGCCCTACCAGATCGACGCCTACAAGGGCCGGCTGCGCGTCGTCTGGCAGAACAAGCCGGCGACCGGCTCGTATCGCGGCGTCGGCCAGCCTGTCGCCTGCGGCGCGGTGGAGACCCTGATCGACGCCTGCGCGCGCCAGCTCGGCGCTGATCCGGCGGAGCTGCGGCGGCGCAATTTCCGCCGCGAAGGCGCGACGCCGACCAACGTGCAGGCTTCCGGCCTTTCGCACGAGGCCTGCCTCGACCGCCTGCTCGCGCTCATCGACTACCCCCGGCTTCGCGAAATGCAGAAAACCGAGCGGGAAAGGGGCCGTCACCTCGGCATCGGCCTCGCCACTTTCGTCGAGCAGAGCGCGCCCAGCCCCGCGTTCTACGGCGCGGCGGGTGTGAAGATCTCCGCGCAGGAAGGCTGCACGCTGCGCCTCGAGCCGTCCGGGACGGTCACCTGCATCACCTCCAATCCGGACCAGGGGCAGGGCGTCGAGACCGCGCTTGCGCAGATCGTCGCCGAAACGTTGTGCATCGCGTTCGAGGACGTGCGCGTCGTCGGCGGCGACACGGCGATGACCGCGGTCGGCGGCGGCAGCTTCGCCTCGCGCGGGCTCACCATCGCCGGCGAAGCGGTGCTCACCGCGGCAAGGACCATGGCGGCGCGCATCGGCCAGGTACGCGAGGCGATGAGCCTCCCCGAAGCGCCGCTGGCGCAGATCGCGGCGCTCATGAACTACCAGCAGCATCTCCTCCCGCCCGGTCTCGAAGCCGGCCCTGCGGTCACCACGCACGTGACGATGCGCGCGCCGTTCCTCCTCGCCAACGGCATCCAGGCGAGCCTGGTCGAGGTCGACGCGCAGACCGGCTTCGTCCGGCTCCTCAAGCATTGGGTGGTCGAGGACTGCGGCCAGGTGATCAACCCGCTCCTCGCCGACGAGCAGATCCGCGGCGGTGTGGTGCAGGGAGTGGGCGCTGCGCTCTACGAGGAATGCCTCTACGACGAGTCGAGCCAGCTCCTCAACGGCTCGATGGCCGACTACCTCGTGCCGATGGCGGGGGAGATGCCCGACATCGAGGTAGCGCACGTCGAGACGCCGGTCGCCGGCACCGCGCTCGGCGTGAAAGGCATCGGCGAAGCCGGCACGATCGGCGCCGCCGCCGCTGTCGGCAATGCCATCAACGATGCACTCGCGCCGTTCGGCGTCGAGGTGCTCGAGCAGCCGTACACCCCGCAGCGCATCCTGAAAGCCTTGGGAATGGGGGCGGGCATTGAAAATCGTTGAGCTCCGCGAGCGCACGGTGCCTATCGGCGCGCCGATGCGCAATGCCGCCATTGCCTTCGACGCGATGACCGCTTCGGCGGTGGCGATAGTCTCCGACCGCGGCATCATCGGCTATGCGTTCGATTCGATCGGCCGCTACGGCAAGGGGGCGCTGCTGCGCGAGCGCTTTTTCCCGCGCCTTTCCGGGAGAGAGGACCTGGTCGACAGGGAGGGCGTGATCGATCCGCCGGCGTGCGCGCGGGCCGCAATGGCGAACGAAAAGCCCGGCGGGCACGGCGAGCGCCCGGGCGCGGTCGCCCTGATCGAGGCGGCAGCATGGGATCTTCGCGCCAAGGTGCAACGCGTGCCGCTATGGCGCTCGATCGCGACCTACTACGGCGCTTCCGGCAGCGCCGCGATCTCGGTTTACGCATCGTGCGGCCACTTCCGCGACGGCGCGGCGCTGGGCGATGAGGTGCGCCGCGCCGTCGACCTCGGCTACCGCACGGTGAAAGTAAAGGCGATGGGCGATGACGCCGACTTTTCTCGCATCGAGCAGGCAGCCGGAATGGCGCGGCTGGCGGTCGACCTGAACGGCGTCCCGGCGGCCGACGCCTGGCTGCGTCGCGCCGCACAGTTCGATCTCGCGTGGATCGAGGAGCCTGCGTCGCCGCTCGACTTCGAGCGCCTGCGCCAAGTGGCGGAGGCGAGCCCCGTGCCGATCGCGACTGGCGAGAACCTGTTTTCCTTCGACGACGCGCGTAATCTCGTGCGCTATGGCGGCCTGCGGCGCGGGCGGGATTTCATACAGGTCGATCCGCTCCTCGCCTACGGGCTGCACGAGTACGTCCGCATCCTCGAGCTCTGGCCGCACCGGCAGTTGCTGCCGCATGCCGGCCATCTCTTCGCTGCGCATTGCGTTGCGGCCTTCGGCCTCGGCATGGCCGAAGCCGCGCCCGATGGTTCGCTCGCCTACGGCGGCTACTGGGACGGGGTGCGCATCGACGCCGGGCGCGTGACAATCCCGGATGTGCCGGGCGCGGGCTACGAGGCCAAGGCCAACCTTTTAGCGGTATTGAAGAAAACGTAACTGCAGGAGAACACATGACTGCCAAGCTGCGCCACATCGCCATCTCGGTGCCGGAGCTGAAGCCCGCCGCCGAGTTCTACAAGAAGACCTTCGGCCTCGAGGAAGTGAACTACGTCGAGACGCCCTACGGCGACGGGCTTTCGCTCTCCGACGGCGTCATCAACCTCACGCTGCTCAAGTTCCACAGCGACGACGCGGCCGGCGACGAGCGCGGCAAGGACTTCCACGGCATCCACCACATGGGCTTCATCGTCGACGATCTGGAGAAGTACAGCGAGGCGGTGAAGAAGAACGGCGGCCAATTCCATCGCGAGCTAAAGGGCGGCGGCGGCGTCGACTTCGAGCGCAAGTTCCGCGATCCGAATGGGGTCGTGTTCGACATCTCCCACAAGGGCTGGGTCGGGATCAAGGAGTGAAGATCGCCGTCATCGGCGGCGGCAACGGCGCGTACGCGGCGGCCGCCGACCTCACGCAGCAGGGCCACCAAGTTCGCCTCTGGCGGCGCAACGCTGAGGCGCTCGCCGCATCTCGCACCCTCGTCCTGAAGGACGCGGAAGGAGAAAGCAAGGTAACCCTTGCCTCCGTGTCGCCGGACATCGCCGACGCTGTGCGCGGCGCCGCGCTCATCTTTCTGCCCGATCCGGCGTTCACGCAGGTGGAGAACGCGAAGCGCCTGGCGCCGCACCTCTCCGATGGCCAGGTCGTCTTCCTCGCGCC
>DATNCP010000020.1:0-22479 GCA_035607175.1 Burkholderiales bacterium | reverse complement strand
GCGGCGACGTTCGGGTTCGAGCCGGTGCCGATCAGGGTGCGGAAATGGAGCTCGAGGTCGGCGCCGAACTGCAGCCGGCCGTAGGGATGCGGCAGCGCCATCGTGCCCTTGATGTTGTTCTCTACCGCCTGCGCCGCGGCGTTGGAGAGATCGTCGACCGGCAGGATGATGACGTGGTTGCGCACGCCGACCCGGCCGTTCTCGCGCTTGTAGCCCCAGAAGGAGCTTTTCGAAAGGTTCACCATCTTTTCGTCTTTACGTTGTGCACATGCAGGTGTTCGCCCTTGCCGATGGGCTTGACCACCTTGCCGATGTCGACACCGTACTTGATGACCGTGTCGCCGACCTTGTAGTCCTTGAGCGCGAGCTTGTGGCCGATCGGAATATCGCTCTTCGCCGTAACCGCGACGTCTTTGTCGTCCTCCATGATCCAGCCCGTGAGCGGCTGGCCGGACTTGACGCCTTCGACCACGACGACGCCGACCCCGTCGCCTTCCTCGTGAACCACGAAATGGATCATGAGCGTTATTCTATTCATATGATCGACCGGCGCCGCTTCCTGCAGGCCCTCGTCTCGCTGGGACTGGTGGCGGCGCGGCCGGCGCGCGCGCAGTTGAACGAGAAACCGAGGTTTGCAAGAAATCCTTTCAGCCTCGGCGTCGCGTCCGGCTATCCGCAGCCGGGCGGTATCACTCTCTGGACGCGCCTCGCGCCGTTTCCCGAGGTGCCAGGCGGCGGCCTGGCGCCGGAAACCCTGCCGGTGCTGTGGGAAGTGGCGCACGACGAGACCTTCAAGGACATCGCTGCCTCGGGCACGACGTATGCGACCCCGGACTGGGCCCATTCGGTACACGTCGAAGTCACCGGCCTTCAGGGAAACCGCCCGTACTGGTATCGCTTCGCTTCCGGAGAGGCGCGCACGCCGCCGGCCCGTACCCGCACCACGCCCGGCTTCCAGGCGCGCCCTACGCGGCTTCGCTTCGCGCTCGCGTCCTGCCAGCACTACGAGCAGGGCTATTTCAACGCCTATCGCCACATCGCGGCCGACCAGCCCGACGTCGTCCTCCATGTGGGCGACTACATCTATGAGAGCTCGTGGGGGCGAGACCTGGTGCGCAAGCACGGCATCCCGGAGCCGATGACGCTCGACGACTACCGCATGCGCTACGCGCAGTACAAATCCGACCCCGACCTGCAGTCGGCTCACGCCGCCTGCCCGTGGCTCGTCACCTGGGACGACCACGACGTCGAGAACGACTACGCCGACGACCGCTCCGAGAACAACGATCCGCGCGAATGGTTCCTCGCCCGCCGCGCCGCGGCCTACAAGGCCTGGTACGAGCACATGCCGGTGCCGCGCGAGATGGTGCCGCACGGACCGTACGCGCGCATCTACACGCGATCGAGCTTCGGCAACCTCGCCAATTTCTTCGTCCTCGACGACCGGCAGTTCCGCTCGCACCAGGTCTGCCCGCGCCCGGGCCGCGGCGGATCGAACACGGTCGACGTCGCGGAGTGCGCCGACCTCGCCGACCCGAAGCGCACCATGCTCGGCGCGGCGCAGGAGCAATGGCTGGATGCGCAGCTCGGCGCGTCGCGCGCGCGCTGGAACTTCATCGTGCAGCAGACGCCGATGGCGCAGTTCGACCAGAAGCCCGGGCCGGGCAGAAGCGCATGGACCGACGGCTGGGACGGCTATCCCCTCGCGCGGAAGAAAATCCTGAACGCGCTGGTCGAAAGAAAGACCAGCAACCCGGTCGTCCTCGGCGGCGACGTGCATTCCTTCAACGTCAACCATCTCAAGCTCGACTTCGACGATCCCGCCTCGCCGATCGTCGCGAGCGAGTTCGTCGGCACGTCCATCACCTCGCAGGCCTGGCCTCAGGAGCGCCTTGCGCCGCTGCTCGTCGACAACCCGCACATGACCTTCAGCGACGGCCGCTATCGCGGCTATGCGCGCTTCGACCTCTCACGCGAGCGCCTCGGCGCCGACCTGCGGGCGATGGAGTCGGTGCAGAAACGCGAAGCGGCGTGCAACACGCTCGCCTCGTTCGTCGTCGAGGACGGCAAGCCCGGCGCGATCAAGAACTCGACCTAGGCCGTCGCCTTCCGCAACCGGTCGAGCACCGCCTCCCAGCCGGATTCCGCCGGCGGCGCTTCGATGAGGATCGCGTCGCAATGCGCTCCGTCGAGCTCGCGCAGCGCCGCGTACAACTTTTGCGCATAAGCCGCCGGGTCGCGCGGCATGCGCAGCCAGAAATCCACTCGTTCGTCGGGACGGGAGAAGGCGAGTATCGCCGCCCTCGTTTTCAGTCTCGCAATCTCCTTGTCGAGATCGTGCGTCGCCACGAGCCGCGCCGGCGTCTTCGGCGCGTAGTGCTTCTCCATCCCGCCGGAATGGCGCACGGACGAACGAGCGGTGTTCTTGATTCCCAGCTCTGCCGCCGAGATCTTTCCCGGTCGCAGGATCACCGCTTCGCCGCTCGACAGGTCGACGATGGTCGATTCGATGCCGACCTCGCTCGGCCCGCCTTCGAGCACCAGGTCGACGTCGCTGCCGAGGTCCTCGCGCACGTGCGCCGCGGTGGTAGGCGAGACGCGGCCGAAGCGGTTCGCCGACGGCGCGGCGATTGGCTTGCCGAATTCCTTCAGCAGCTCTCTTGCGATCGGATGTGAAGGAACCCGTACGCCTACGGACGGTTGCCCTCCCGTGACGAAATCACGCGCTTTTTCGTTGCGCTTGAGAATCAGCGTCAGAGGCCCGGGCCAGAAACTCTGCGCGAGCTTGCGTGCCCCTTCGGGAATTTCCTTCCCCCACTCAAAAGCATTCTCGGCGGAAGAAAAATGGACGATCACCGGATGGTCGGCCGGGCGCCCCTTCACGGCGTAGAGCCGCGCCATTGCCTTCTCGCTGGAGGCGTCGGCGCCCAGGCCATAGACCGTTTCGGTGGGGAAAGCGACGAGGCCGCCGGCGCGCAGGATCTCCGCCGCGCGGCGGACCTCCCTGCTCACAGCTTGAGCGGCGCGGCCTTGAGAACCGCCTCCGTCTGCTTCACCCGGAAGTCAGAAAGCTTTTTCTGAAGATTGGAATCCGAAAGAGCGAGCAGCGCCACGGCGAAGAGAGCGGCATTGGCCGCGCCAGCCTCGCCGATGGCGAAGGTCGCGACCGGGATGCCCTTCGGCATCTGCACCGTGGAGAGCAGCGAATCGAGCCCTTGCAGGTGCTTGGAGGGCATCGGCACGCCGAGCACCGGCAGCATGGTGTGCGCCGCGACGACGCCGGCGAGATGCGCCGCGCCGCCGGCCGCGGCGATGATCGCCTTCATGCCGTTCTTCTGCGCGCTCGACGCCCATTCGGCGACCGCCTGCGGCGTGCGGTGCGCGGACATCGCCTTGGCCTCGTAGCGGACGCTGAACTCCTCGAGGACCTTTGCCGCCGCCTTCATGGTCTCCCAGTCGGAGGTGGACCCCATCACGATGCCGATCATGAAAGCGTTCTCCCGGTCAGGCGCTCCAGCGCCTCGCGATATTTTTCGGAGGTCTTCTTGATCACCTCGGCCGGCAGCTTCGGCGCCGGCGGCGTCTTGTCCCAATCGAGCGTCTCGAGATAGTCGCGCACGTACTGCTTATCGAACGAGGGCGGCGAGATGCCCACCTTGTAGGAATCCGCCGGCCAGAAGCGCGACGAGTCGGCGGTGAGCACCTCGTCGATGAGAACGATCTGGCTGTTGCTGTCCAGACCAAACTCGAATTTCGTGTCGGCGATGATGATGCCTTTCTTCGCCGCGTACTCGCTCGCCTCCTTGTAGAGGCGGATGCTGATCTCGCGCACCTTCGCCGCGACATCCTTGCCGACCAGCTTCGCCGCTTCGTCGAACGAGATGTTCTCGTCGTGCCCGGTCTCCGCCTTGGTCGCCGGCGTGAAGATCGGCTCGGGCAGCTTCTGCGCCTGCTGCAGGCCCTTCGGCAATTCGATGCCGCAGACCTTGCCGGTCTTCTGGTAGTCCTTCCAGCCCGAGCCGATGATGTAGCCGCGCACCACCGCTTCGATGGGAAGCGGCTTGAGTTTCTTGACGACGACCGAGCGGCCCTGAACCTGGGATTTTTCCGAAGATGAAACGACCGACTCGGGGTCGACCCCGGTGAGCTGGTTGGGCACGATGTGGCCGAGCCTGCCGAACCAGAAGTTCGCCATCTCGTTCAACACCCGTCCCTTGTCGGGAATCGGATCGGTGAGCACCACGTCGAAGGCGGAGAGCCGATCGCTGGTGACGATCAGCATCTTGTCGTTGCCGACCGCGTAGATATCCCGAACCTTGCCTTTCCCCAGACGGGGAAGACTCTTGATGGTTGATTCGTAGAGCGCCATCAGGCCGCCTGCTTCTCCAGCTCGGCGCGCCACTTGCCCTGCGCCGCGAGGCCGTTCATGTGCGCGCGGTGATGGAAGGCCTTCTGCGCCGCGCCGACGTTGCCCGCCTGGCCTTTCCAGGTCTTGAGCGCCGGATTCTGCAGCGCTCGCGAATACGAGAAGGTGAGCGGCCAGGGCAGGCCCTTCATCGCCGCCATCGCGTTGAGGTGCGCGGTCGCCGCCTCGTCCGACTGGCCGCCGGAGAGGAACACCACGCCGGGCGACGCCGCCGGCACGGTGCGCTTCAGCACCCGCACGGTGCGCTCGGCGACCTCGTCCACGCCGGCCTGCTTCGGGCAGTGCTTGCCCGAGACCACCATGCTCGCCTTGAGAATGGTGTACTCGGGCGCGGCGTCGTGCGCCGCGAGTGCGGCATAGCAGGCGCGCAGCGTCGCCTCGGTCACTTCCTCGCAGCGCTCTACCGTGTGGTCGCCGTCGAGCAGCACTTCCGGCTCGATGATCGGCACGATCGAGGCCTCGTGGCAGGCCGCGGCGTAGCGCGCGAGGGCGTGTGCGTTAGCGTAGATGCAGGCATGGCTGGGAATCGCGTCGCCGATGGTGATCACCGCGCGCCACTTGGCGAAGCGCGCGCCGAGCTTGAAGTACTCGGCGAGGCGCCTGGGCAGGTTGTCGAGGCCCTCGGTCACCTTCTCGCCCTTGTGCAGGGGAAAGTCCTTCGCGCCGCCGTCGACCTTGATGCCCGGGAGGATGCCCTTTTTCGCGAGGTAGTCGCCGAAAGGCACGCCGTCGTTCGTCTTCTGGCGCAGCGTCTCGTCGAACAGGATCACGCCCGACAGGTACTGCTCGACGCCGGGTGTCGTGAAAAGCAGACCGCGATAGGTGCGGCGATTCTCTTCGGTGCACTCGACGCCGACCGACTTGAAGCGGGTCTCGCAGGTGCCGCTCGACTCGTCGGCGGCGAGAAGCCCTTTGCCTTTGGCGACCATCGCCGCGGCTGTCTTGGAAAGTAATGCTTTGTCCATAGAGGAATGAGGGGTGGATTTAGCCAACAGGAAGAAATGATTCTCACGTACAATGCGCGGCTTTTCAAGGATCTGCCGCTTCTTCCACATGCCACGCGCACTACGCAACCTCGCCATCATCGCCCACGTCGACCACGGCAAGACCACGCTGGTCGACCAGCTCCTGCGCCAGTCGGGGACATTCGCCGCGCACGAGCACATCGAGGAGCGGGTGATGGACTCGAATGACCTCGAGCGCGAGCGGGGCATCACCATCCTGGCGAAGAACTGCGCGGTGCGCTACCGCGGCACGCATATCAACATCGTCGACACCCCGGGACACGCCGACTTCGGCGGCGAGGTGGAGCGCGTGCTGTCGATGGTCGACGGCGTCCTGCTGCTGGTCGACGCGGTCGACGGGCCGATGCCGCAGACGCGCTTCGTCACGCGCAAGGCGCTGGCGCTCGGCCTGAAGCCGATCGTGGTGGTCAACAAGGTGGACCGCCCGGGCGCGCGCCCGGAATGGACCGTCAACCAGACCTTCGACCTGTTCGACAAGCTCGGCGCCACCGAAGAGCAGCTCGATTTCCCGGTGGTCTACGCGTCCGCTCTCCTGGGCTTCGCCAAGAAGGACCTGAAAGACGAGGGCAAGGACATGGCGCCGCTGTTCCAGGCGATCCTGGACTATGTGCCGGTGCGCGACGAAGATCCCGACGCGCCGCTGCAGCTGCAGATCTGCTCGCTCGACTACTCGAGCTACGTCGGCAAGATCGGCATCGGCCGCATCCGCCGCGGCCGGCTCAAGCCGGCGCAGGAAGTGCTGGTGCTGCAGGGCCCCGATTCGACGCCGGTGAAGGCCAAGGTCAACCAGGTGTTGATGTTCGAGGGCCTCGAGCGCCAGCTGGTCGACGAAGCGGTCGCGGGCGACATCGTCCTCATCAACGGCATCGACGAGGTCGGTATCGGCACCACCATTACCGACCTCGAGCATGCCGACGCCCTGCCGCTGCTGCGCGTCGACGAGCCGACGCTGACGATGAATTTCCTCGTCAACGCCTCGCCGCTCGCCGGCCGCGAAGGCAAGTTCGTCACCAGCCGCCAGATCCGCGAGCGCCTGGAGCGCGAGACCAAGAGCAACGTCGCGCTGCGGGTCGAGTACCCGACCGACACCGATACCTTCATCGTGCACGGGCGCGGCGAGCTGCACCTGACCATCCTGATCGAGAACATGCGCCGCGAGGGCTACGAGCTGGCGGTGTCGCGGCCGCGCGTGATCTACAAGGAAGTCGACGGCAAGCGCTGCGAGCCCTACGAAGTCCTCACGGTCGACGTCGAGGACGCCAACCAGGGCGGCGTGATGGAGGAGCTCGGCCGCCGGCGCGGCGAGCTGGTCGACATGCAGCCCGACGGCAAGGGCCGCGTGCGCCTCGACTACCGCATCACGGCGCGCGGCCTGATCGGCTTCCAGGGCGAATTCATGACCCTTACCCGCGGCACCGGCATCATGAGCCACGTGTTCGACGAATACGGCCCGCTGAAGGCCGACATCGACGAGCACCGCAATGGCGTGCTCGTCTCCCAGGACGACGGCGAAGCGGTGGCGTATGCCCTGTGGAAGCTGCAGGAGCGCGGCCGCATGTTCGTCAACCCCGGCGAACCGGTGTACGAAGGCATGATCATCGGCATCCACAGCCGCGACAACGACCTCGTGGTGAACCCGATCAAGACCAAGCAGCTCACCAACATCCGCGCCTCCGGCAAGGACGAGGCGATCCTGCTGACGCCGCCGATCGCGCTGACCCTCGAGTACGCAGTGGAATTCATCAGCGACGACGAGCTGGCGGAAATCACGCCGAAGTCGATCCGCCTGCGCAAGCGCTTCCTGAAAGAGCACGAGCGCAAGCGCGAATCCCGCGCCGCGGCATAGATTTTTCCGGATCGCCGGTCACAAACGGCTTTTCGGCCCGTCTAAAGGTTCATGGCCATTTCCGGCCGGACTTTGGAGACGAAACATGCGAGCCGATACCCAGGCAGTCTCGATCGAGGCAGCACCGCAGAAGGTCTTTCGCTTTCTCGCCGACATCCGCAACCTGCCCCGCTGGGCGGTCGGCTTCGCCAGGGCGGTGCGGCAGGAGGACGACCGCTGGTATGTCGCCACGGCGCACGGCGAAGTCCCGGTGCGGATCGATGCCGACGAGTGTCGCGGGGTGGTGGATTTCTGGCTGACCGTCGCGCCGGGCGTCGAAGCGCTCGCCGCATCGCGTGTCGTGCCGCGCGGCGGCGGCAGCGAATACACCTTCACGCAGTTCCAGGCCCCGGGCATGCCGGCGGAGGTGTTCGAAGGCAACGTCAAGGCCGTGCGGCATGAGCTGCATGTGCTCAAGGCAATTGCAGAGGTGGAGTGCCCGCTTTGAGCGCGGGCCCGGAAGCGCTGGCGCAGCTCGTGGAAAGCGCGCGGGCCGGCAGCAGCGCCGCGCTCAATTCACTGGTCGGCGAGCTGGTCGACGACGTGTACGGGCTCGCGCTGCGCATGACGGCCAACACGGCCGACGCCGAGGACGCCACCCAGGAGATCTTGCTCAAGGCGGTGACGCATCTCGGCACGTTCCGCGGCGAGGCCTCGGTCCGCACCTGGGTCTATCGCATCGCGGTTCGGCACCTCATCGATCGCGGCAAGTCCCGCACCGAGGCGCTGGCGCTCGATTTCGAGCGGTTCGGCGCGGACCTGCTGGACGGACTGGCCGATGCCGGCGGCGACGCCGCGGAAGCGGAGGAGGTCAAGCTGGGCTGCTCGCTCGCGATGCTGACCTGCCTCGATCGCGAGCACCGCGTCGCCTACATTCTCGCCGAGGTCTTCGATCTACCCAATCGCATCGCGGCCGCTATGGTCGAGGCGAGCGAAGAGGTCTATCGGCAGCGTCTCTCTCGTGCGCGACGGCAGATCGAAGCGTTCACCCGCTCGTACTGCGGCGTGGTCGATGCGAAAGCCCCTTGCCGCTGCGACCGCCGCGTGGCGCGGGCCATCGAGTTGGGGCGGATCCAGCGCGGCGTACTCGCTCTCGCCAGCCATCCGCGGAGCCTTGCCGCACACGTCCAGGAGATGGAGTCGCTGCACGGCGCGGCGCGCCTGATGCGCAGCCACCCGCACTACGCCGCTCCGGACAGGGTCGCCGAGGCCGTGAAGCGCCTGCTGACGAGCACGAACCTCTAGAGGCTTTCGAGCTCGGCAAGGAACAGGGTTTCAGGCCCGGGCGAATTCTTACCCTGACCCCGAATTCCGATTTACTCCGCCTTCACTCCCGCATCGGCGGCGACCTTGCGCCAGACACCGATTTCCTTCTTGATCTGGGCGAGGAACTGCTCCGGAGAGCCGCCGGCGGGCGCGACGCCGTCGCTCTGCAGCTGATCGGCCGTCTCCTTGACCTTGAGCGCCTTGGTCGCTTCGGCGTTGATGCGATTGACGATCGGGCGCGGCAGGCCCTTCGGCCCGATCAGCCCGTGCCAGAGGACCACGTCGTAGCCCTTGACCCCCGACTCGCCGACCGTCGGCACGTCGGGCAGCGCCGGGATGCGCTTCGCGGTGGTCACCGCGATGGCGCGCAGCTTGCCCGATTGCACGTGCGGCACGGCGGTCGCGGTGCTGCTGAAGAAGACGTCGGTCTGGCCGCCGATCGTGTCGGTGAGCGCCGGGCCGGTGCCCTTGTAAGGGATGTGGTTCATCTTCACGCCGGCCATGCTCTGGAAGAGCTCGGTCGCCATGTGAATCACGCTGCCCTGCCCCGACGAGGCGAAGTTGAGCTGTCCCGGCTTTGCTTTCGCCAGCGCGATCAGGTCCTGCGTCGATTTCACCGGCAGCGACGGCCGCACCACCACCAGCAGCGGACCCTGCGAGAGCTGGATGATCGGCGTGATGTCGCTCACCGGGTCGAACGTGAACTTGTAGATGCTCGGGTTGACGGTATAGCTGGACGCGATCAGCGTCAGCGTGTAGCCGTCGGCGGGCGACTGCACGCCCTGCGTGATGCCGAGCATGCCGCCGGCGCCGGGCTTGTTCTCGACGATCACCTGCTGCCCCAGCCCGGCGGTCAGGCGCTGCGCCATGAAGCGGGCGATGAAGTCCGACCCGCCGCCAGGGGCGAAAGGCACGACGATCCGCACCGGTTTGGTCGGGTATTGCTGCGCTGGGGAGGCGACGCTGAACGCAAGGAGCAGGGAACCAAATAGCCAACGCATGATCATTTCCTTAGCTCGAACTTGGGGGATAATCGCGCCCTTCTGAATTCTAGTCCATGATCAAGATCGAAAATCTGGTCAAGACCTTCGGCGCGAAGCGCGCCGTCGACGGCATTTCCTTTTCCGTCGAGCGCGGCGAAGTGCTCGGCTTCCTCGGCCCGAACGGCGCCGGCAAGTCGACCACCATGCGCATGGTCACCGGCTTCATGCCGCCGACTTCGGGCAAGGTCTCGATCGGCGGGCACGACGTCGCCGAATCGCCGCTGGAAGCGAAGCGCCTGATCGGCTACCTGCCGGAGAACGCGGCGTCGTACCCCGACATGACGGTGCACGGCTTCCTCAACTTCACCGCCGAGTTGCGCGGCCTCGACGGCGCGGCGCGCAAGAAGGCGGTCGGCCGCGCGGTCGAGATGTGCTTCCTCGAATCGGTGCTGCGCCAGTCGATCGACACGCTCTCCAAGGGCTACAAGCACCGCACCTGTCTCGCGCAGGCGCTGATCCACGACCCGCAGGTGCTGGTGATGGACGAGCCGACCGACGGCCTCGACCCGAACCAGAAGCACGAAGTGCGCAATCTCATCCGCGAGCTCGGCAAGGACAAGGCGATCGTCTTCTCGACGCATATCCTCGAGGAGGTCGATGCGGCCTGCACGCGCGCGATCATCATCGACCGCGGCCGCATCGTCGCCAACGGCACGCCGCAGGAGCTGCGCGCGATGTCGGACCTCGCCGGCGCCGTGACGCTGCAGGCCCGGGGGGCTTCCCTTGAGAGATTGTCTTCCCTGGGAAGAGTCGAACCCGTGAACGGCGCGTTCCGCATCTATCCCAACGACAAGTCTAAGGCCGCGGAGCTGGCGCAGGCGGTGGTCGAGCTGGTCAACCTCCACGGCTGGAAGGTGGAAGGCATGTACAGCGAGCGCGGCGAGCTGGACGAGGTGTTCCGCCGCATCACCCTGCCCGACACGGTGAAAAAGGCATGAAAGCGATCTGGACCATCGCCAAGCGCGAGCTGGGCGCCTACTTCACCTCGCCGGTCGCCTACGTGTTCCTGGTGATCTTCCTGCTCCTCACGGGCTTCTTCACCTTCACCGCCGGCAGCTTCTTCGAGCGCGGCGAGGCGAGCCTCGCCGCCTTCTTCGGCTGGCATCCGTGGCTCTTCCTGGTGCTCGTGCCGGCGGTCGGCATGCGCGTCTGGGCCGAGGAGCGGCGCTCGGGGACGATCGAGCTGCTGCTGACGATGCCGATCGCGCCGTGGCAGGCGATCGTCGCCAAGTTCCTCGCCTCGTGGGCGTTCCTCGCGGTGGCGCTGCTGCTCACCTTTCCCGCGGTGATCACCGTCAACCTGCTCGGCTCGCCCGACAACGGCATCATCGCCGCCGGCTATCTCGGCAGCTTCCTGCTCGCCGGCACCTACCTCGCCATCACCTGCATGACTTCGGCGATGACGCGCAACCAGGTCGTGGCGCTGATCCTGTCGGTGGTGATCTGCCTGTTCCTGATCCTCGCCGGCTTCAACCCGGTGACCGACCTGCTGGCGCGCTGGGGCAGCCCGGCGTTCGTCGACACCATCGCCGCCTTCTCGGTGGTGACCCACTTCGACGGCTTCCAGCGCGGCGTGATCGACGCCCGCGACCTGGGATTCTTCCTCTCGGTGATCGCCTTCGCGCTGTTCGCCACCGGCGTGGTCATCCGCGGACATCGCGCCGGATGAAACTCAGTTTCCGAAAATACGAGCACCTGGTCTATTCGGCGGTCGGGCTGCTTGCCCTGCTGCTGATTCTCGTCGCCGCGAACTACCTCGTCACCCGCGTGCCGAGCCGCATCGCCGACCTCACCGACGGCAAGCTCTACACCCTTTCCGATGGCACGAAGAAGGTGCTGCGCAACCTGCAGGCGCCGGTGCGCCTCAAGCTCTACGTCTCGCAGGGCGAATCGGTGCCGGTGCCGCTGCGCAGCTTCACCCAGCGGGTCGAGGACCTGGTGCGCGAGTTCAAGAGCGTCGCCGGCCCGAACCTGATCGTCGAGCGCTACAACCCCAAGCCCGACTCCGAGGAGGAGGACGCGGCGCAGCTCGACGGCGTCGACCCGCAGCAGCTGATGTCGGGCGAGCAGTTCTATCTCGGCGCCTCGGTGAGCCAGCTCGAGCGCAAGCAGGTGCTGCCGAACATCGCGCCGCAGCGCGAGCGGCTGCTCGAGTACGACCTGATCCGCGCCATCGCGCGCGTCGCTTCGCCCGAGCGGCCGAAGGTCGGCTTGATGTCGGGATTGCCCGTGATGGGCGAGCGCTTCAACCCCTTCACCCGCCAGAGCTCGGAGCCCTGGTATCTCGCCAACGAGCTGAAGCGCGAATTCGAGATCCGCGAGGTACCCATCAGCGCAAAGGAGGTGCCGAAGGACATCAACGTGCTGCTCCTCATCCATCCGCGCGACGCGCAGCCTCAGACCGAATACGCGCTCGACCAGTTCGTGCTGCGCGGCGGCAAGCTGATCGCCTTCGTCGATCCCTACGCCTATTTCGACCAGTCGCCGACCATGCCGGGCATGCCGCCGCAGCAAGGCTCGAGCTCGAGCCTGCCGACGCTGTTCAAGGCCTGGGGCATCGAGATGCCGGCGGGCAAGGTCGTCTCGGACGTGGTGTTCGGCTCGGGCTCCGGCGCGCGCTACACGCCGACGGTGCTGACCCTGAACCGCACCGCGTTCAGCCGCGACGACGTCGTCACCGCCAGCATCGAGACCCTGCTCTATGCCTTCGGCGGCGGCTTCGAGGTGAAGGGCACCGAGCTCAAGGTCGCCGAGCTGCTGAAGAGCTCGCCCAACTCGATGCTGGTCGAGGGGCCCGAGGTGACCAAGTCGGGCGACGACGCGACCAGGAATTTCAAGCCCTCGGGCAAGCCGATGCCGCTGGCGCTGCGGCTCTCGGGCAAGTTCAAGACCGCCTTCCCCGAAGGCATCAAGGAAAGAGGCAAGGACGGAAAAGAGGTGCCGGTTGCCAACACGCCGGCGCTGCGCGAGTCCAGCGCCGAAAACTCCGTGATCCTCGTCGCCGACGTCGACATGCTGGCCGACGGGGCCGCGGTCGACGTCCAGGACGTCTTCGGCCGCAAGGTGGTGGTGCCCTCGAACGGCAACCTCGCCTTCGCCCTCGGCATGGTCGAGCAGTTCGCCGCCGGCGACGCGCTGATCTCGCTCAGGAGCCGCACCGCGTCGTTCCGGCCGCTGACCGTGGTGCGCGAGCTCGAGGCCGAGGCGCAGAAGCAGTACTTCGGCAGGATCCGCGGCCTCGAGGAAGAGCTGCAGAAGACCACTGCCAAGCTGCAGGAGCTGCAGAAGGCGCAGGGCGGCAAGTCGGCGCAGATCCTGAGCCCCGAGCAGCAGGTGGAGCTCGAGCGCTTCCGCAAGACCGTCGCCGAGACGCGCCTCGCCCTCAAGGAGGTGCGCAAGACCCTGCGCCAGGATGCCGAGGGCCTCGTGTTCTGGACCAAGCTGGCGAACATCGCCCTCATGCCGCTGCTGGTCGCGCTGATCGGCCTGCTGGTCGCGTTGCTGCGCAGAACCCGGGCCGCATGAGCGCCCGGATCGTCGCCATCCTGGTCGTGCTGCTGGTGGCGCTCGGCGGCGCGGCGCTTCTCATGCAGCGCGAGGAAAACGCCCGGCGGCCGCAGAACGTGTCGGCGCTCGGCCAACTGCTCTTCAAGGATCTGAAGGCGGCCGACATCGCGCAGATCCGGATCGTCGAGCCGAAGTCAACGCTCACCCTCTCGAGAAAAGAAAACGGCTGGGTGATCGCCGAGCGTGGCGACTTCCCCGCCGACTTTGCCAAGGTGCGCGAGTTCGTCGTCAACGCGGTCAGCCTGAAGATCGCCCAGAGCGAGCCGGTGGGCGAGAAAGACCGCGCGCGGCTCAACCTCGATGCCTCGGCCACACAGCTCGAGTTCGCAGGCGCCGATGGCAAGCCCCTCGCGAAGCTGCTCATCGGCAGAAAGCTCTTCCGCAGCGAGCCCGAAAACCCGGAGAAGGCGCTCGGCGACGGCCGCTTCGTGATGTTGCCGGGCGACGACAAGAGCGTTTACATGATCTCCGATCCGCTGCTGCAGGCGACGGCGAAGTCCGCCGAATGGATCGACAAGCGCTCCTTCCAGATCGAGAAGGTGAAGTCGCTCGAGGTGCGTTACCCCGGCGGCGACGGCTGGCGCCTGGAGCGCGCGGCCGAGAATGCCTCCTGGAAGCTCGCCAACCAGCGGCCGGGCGAGAAGATCGATCCGAGCAGGGCCAACGCCGCCACCTATTCGCTGAGCCTGCTCGATCTCGCGGACGTGGCGCCGAAAGACGCGAGCGCCGAAACCACCGGGCTCGACAAACCGACCCGCCTCGATGCCACCACCCTCGATGGGCTCTCTTATACGGTGCGCATCGGCAAGCTCGCGGGCGACAGCTACTACGTCAGCTTCGAGCAAGGCGGCAAGCTCGCCAAGGCGGCGAGGCCCGACGACGCGGAGCGGATCAAGAAGATCGAGGAGCGGCTGCCGAAGGACAAGGCGCTCGCGCAGCAGGTGCTGCTGGTGCCGAAGTCGCGTCTCGAGGACACGCTGAAGAAGCGCGCCGAGTTGCTCGAGAACAAAGACACCAAGAAATAGAAATCCCCGCTTAGCAGACCACGCTTTCCGCTCTGCGCCCGGTAGAGGGTGTAGTCGTTCACGACCTACTCTTACCTTGCCCGCAAAAGGAGGGGCAAGGAAATGGAAGTCAGGCAACTCACCCTGCTGGCGGCGGCGCTGATCGCGTCCGCGCCCGCGCAAGCAGACGAACTGCAAGTCCAGAGCACCGTGCCGATGACGATGCTGTATGTCAGCGTCCCGATCGGCGCGACCAACGCCAAGGAGCGCGCGCTGGCGTACGGCTTCGCCCTCCAGGGCAAGCGCCAGTACGAGACCGTGTATCTCGACAGCCGGATGTTCAACGCCTTCGAAGGCATGCTCGCCGGCATCGAGGCGAAGTGGCTGATCGCGGGCGGGCTGGCCGTCGCGGGCGGCGTCTACATGTCCCGCAAGGACGGCGGCCGCTCCGACGGCTACTCGAGCAGCCAGAACAACCAGCAGAACAATCCTCCGCCCGCGCCGCCGCCCTGCACCGACCCCTGCGCGAAGAAGTGATGTAGCGGGCCTTCCCTGCCCTCCGGGGTACTGCTATAAATCCCGGGGAGAGGAGGGCCCGTGGCACATTCGATCAAGCGGATCAGGACGATTGCCCTGGTCGGGCAGTCGGGAGCGGGAAAGACCAGCCTCGCGGAAGCGCTGCTCGCCAAGGCGGGCGCCATCCCCGCCGCCGGAAGCGTCGATCGCGGCAGCACGGTCTGCGATTACACCCCGCTCGAGAAGCAGCTGCAGCACTCCCTGAAGCTCGCGGTCGCGAGTTTCGATCACGCCGATCACCGCCTTCACCTGCTGGACACGCCGGGCTACCCTGATTTCCTCGGCCACGCCCTGCCCGCCCTCGCCGCGGTGGAGACCGCCGCGATCGTCATCAATGCCCAGAACGGCCTGGAGATGATGACCGGGCGGTTCATGCAGTGGGCCGCCAGGCACGGGCTCGACCGCCTGATCGTCGTCAACAAGATCGACGCCGAGAACGTCGATCTGGAGGATCTGCTCGGGCGCATCCAGCAGGCGTTCGGCAAGGAATGCCTGCCGCTCAATCTTCCCGCCGGCAAGGCGAGCAAGGTTTCCGATTGCTTCTTCGCCCCCTCGGGCGAAGCCGATTTCTCCTCGGTCGAGGACGCGCACCGCAAGCTCATCGACCAGGTGGTCGAGGTCGACGAGAAGCTGATGGAGCGCTACCTCGAGAAGGGCGAGGTGACGCCGGAAGAGCTGCACGACCCGCTGGAGCGCGCGCTGCGCGAGGGACACCTTATTCCGGTGGTCTTCACTTCGGCGAAGACCGGCGCCGGCATCGGCGAGCTGCTGGAGGTCATCGAGAAGCTGCTCCCCAACCCGACCGAGGGCAATCCGCCCGCCTACTACAGCACCACCGTCGGCGGCGAGCCGACCGAGCTGCTGCCGATCCCCGATCCAGGCAAGCACGTGCTGGCGCACGTGTTCAAGATCGAGATCGATCCCTACATCGGCCGCGTCGCGGTGTTCCGCATGCACCAGGGCCGCCTCACTCCCGGCACGCAGCTCTACGTCGGCGAAGCGAGAAAGCCGATCAAGGCCGGGCATCTCTACCTGCTGCGCGGCAAGACCCAGATCGAGGTGAGCGAGGCGATCCCCGGCGACATCTGCGCCATCGCCAAGATCGACGAGATCCAGTTCGACCACATCCTGCACGACTCGGCGGCCGACGCGCACGTGCATGCCGCGCCGCTCGAGCTGCCGACCTCGGTGTTCGGCCTGGCGGTGCAGCCGAAGAAGCGCGGCGACGAGCAGAAGGTCTCGGACGTGCTGCACAAGATCCTCGCCGAGGACCCGTGCTTCCGCATCGAGCACAACGCGCAGGCGAACGAGACGGTGATGCGCGGCCTGGGCGAGATGCACCTGAAGACCGTGCTGCAGAAGATGTCCACGCAGTACAAGCTCGACCTCGACACCCGGCCGCCGTCGATCGCCTTCCGCGAAACCATCGCCGCGCGCGCCGACGGCCACAGCCGCCACAAGAAGCAGACCGGCGGCGCCGGCCAGTTCGGCGAAGTGTTCCTCAAGATCGAGCCGCTGCCGCGCGGCAAGGGCTTCGAGTTCGTCGACGGCGTGAAGGGCGGCGCGATCCCAAACCAGTTCATTCCCTCGGTGGAGAAAGGCGTGCGGAGCGTCCTCGAGAGCGGCTTCGTCGCCGGCTATCCGCTGCAGGACGTGAAGGTGACGGTGTACGACGGCAAGAGCCACCCGGTCGATTCGAAGGACGTCGCGTTCATGTCGGCCGGGCGCAAGGCGTTCCTCGACGCGCTCGGCAAGGCGCGGCCGATGGTGCTCGAGCCGATCGTCAACGTCGAGATCGTCGCGCCCGAGGATCGGATGGGCGACATCGCCGGCGAGCTCTCCGGCCACCGCGCCCACATCAAGGGCTCGGACTCGCCGCGTCCCGGGCTGGTGCAGATCAAGGCCACCGCGCCGCTCTCCGAGCTGGAGCATTTCCCGGCGCGCCTCAAGTCGCTGACGGCGGGCCACGGGACCTACAACCTCGAGTTCAGCCACTACGAAACGGCGCCGCCCCAGCTGCAGCAGAAACTGATCGCCGCGCACAAGCCGGCCGCCGAGGCCGACTAGGCTCATGCACTTCATCCGCGCGGGGCAAGGCGCCCCGCCGATCCTCTTTATCCACGGGTTTGCTTGCAGCCACGAGGACTGGAAGTTCCAGCTCGACGACTTCTCGAAAAACCATGAAGTCATCGCCTGTGACCTGCGCGGCCATGGGCAGACGCCCGGCCGGCCGGCCGAATGCTCGATCGAGCACTACGGCGGCGATGTCGCCGCGCTGGTGAACAATCTCGAGCTGCGCGACGTCGTGGTGGTCGGCCACAGCATGGGCTGCCGCGTGGTGCTCGAGGCCGCGCGTCTCGTTCCCAAGCGCGTTTCCCGCGTCGTGCTGATCGACGGTAGCCGCAACGCCACCGGCGATCCCGATACGGCGGAGCGAGACGCGCGCGCCGCGGTGGAGAAGCTGGGCTACGCCGCGTTCGCGGAGCGCCTCTTCCGGCAGATGTTCCTCAAGCCCTCGGCCGAGGCCGACGCCATCGTCGCCCGAGCGCTGAAGAGCAGCGCCGCGTTCGGACCCGAGCTATGGCCGCGCGTGACGCGCTGGGACGCGGGGGCGATGGACGCGGCGTTCGCCGCAGTGCGCGTGCCAGTGCTCGCCATTCAGAGCACGACGCGCAACGCGCAGCTACAGCGCGCCGCCCTCAAGCCGGGGGACACCTCGCCTTGGCTTGATTTTCTGAAAAAATTTCCAACGGTAAGAACGGAAATCATTCCCGACACCGGGCATTTCACCCAGCTCGAGCAACCGCGGCGCGTCAACCAGCTGATCGAAGAATTCTGTCGATGAAGCGGTGAACCTTGAGGGCCTCCTCGCCGCTGATCCGCGGCTGACGGTTCTTCTCGATCGCCTCGAGGAAGTCGGCGAGCAAGTCGCGGTGCCAGTCGTGCGGGAACGCCATCGGGTCGGCGCCGGTGCCGCCGCCCTCGGCCTTGAGCTGGAAATTCCTGCCGTCCAGCCATTCGATTCTCAGCGACGGTCCTTCCAGCAGTGCGGTGCCTTTCGTGCCGATCAGCTCGATCCGCTCCGGGAAGCCCGGATAGGCGGTCGTCGTCGCGTGCACCGTGCCGATCGCGCCGCTCTTGAACTGCACCGCGGCGGCGACCAAGTCCTCGGTCTCCATCTTGTGGACGGAGGTCGTGGTAACGAACGACGTGACCTTTGCAGGTTCTCCCGCCAGCGACAGGAAAAGATCCAGCGTGTGGATGCCTTGTGTGAGCAGCACGCCGCCGCCGTCGCGCGCGCGGGTGCCGCGGCCCGGCATGTCGTAGTAGCTCTGCGGACGCCAGTTGGGAATGGCGGCAGAGGCGGATACGAT
Organism: Burkholderiales bacterium; assembly: GCA_035607175.1. Taxonomy (GTDB): domain Bacteria; phylum Pseudomonadota; class Gammaproteobacteria; order Burkholderiales; family SG8-39; genus SCGC-AG-212-J23. The sequence continues at coordinate 4,313 of DATNCP010000020.1, read as the reverse complement.
TTGTCCCAGATCTTTCAAATGCGCTCTCAATTTCTCCGCGCCGGGCCGGAAGCGATGCTGCAGGACGATTCCCAGCTTGACCCTTGAACACGCCTTGACGAGCCTTTCGGCCCGATCAAGCGAAATCTCCAGCGGCTTTTCCAGCAGGATGTGCTTCCCCGCAGCGGCGAATTTCTCGGCCAGCTCGAGATGCGTGTTCGGCGGCGTGAGGATCAGGACCGCATCGACCGCCTTGTCCTTGAGAATGGTTTCCACGCTGTCGCACTGGGGAAACGGAAACTTCTGCGCGAATTGCGTCCGGCGGGCCGCCGAGGGGCTATAGGCATACGCAACTTCGACTTTCAGGTCCTGCAGGCTCTTGGCGTGCGGCGTGACGGCCATTCCCAGGCCGACGATCGCCACCCTAGAAGCCATAGAGCTCCGCGGGGTTGTCGACCAGGAGCTTCCTGCGATCGGCCTCTCGCGGCGCCCAGTCGGCGAGCAGGTTCAGGAGGTCGAGGTCGTCCACAGTGCCCGGCGGCACCGAAGGATGCGGCCAGTTCGACGCCCAGAGCATGCGCTCCGGCGCATGCTTCACCAGCGCGCGGGCGAGCTTGCTCACATCCTCGTATTTCGGCGCGCCGGTCTTGGAGGTCTCGTAGGGCGCGGAGAGCTTCACCCAGCAGCGCCCGGTATCGAGCAGTTTCTTCAGCACGAGAAAGGACTCGTGCTCGGGCGCGACGGGTTCCATGTACTTGCCGTTGTGGTCGACGACGAACTTGCCCGGCAGGCGCCTGATCTGCGCCTCGTATTTCGGCAGGTCGCGCCCGTCGAGCTGCAGGTTGGCGTGCCAGCCGAAGGGATGCACGCGCGCCATGATCGCGTCCATGCGGCTGAACGGCACGCTGCCGTTCGGCAAGTTGAAAAACCTCTGGGCAACGACGCCGGCCTTGGTCAGGCGCTCGAGCTCGGCTTCCGGCGTCGTTTCGCCCACCACCGCCACCGCGCGCGCCACGCTTCCCAGTTCCCGCACCGCGTCCATGGTGACGCGGTTGTCGTCGCGGTAGGCGTTGGGCTGCACCACCACCACGCGATCGATGCCCAGGCGTTTCTGCAGCGCGCGATACATCGGCACGTCGAAATGCCCGGGCATCGGCGTGCCCGGCGCCGGCGGCACGTCGCGGTCGTAGAAATGCATGTGGGTGTCGCAGGCACCCGCTGGGACCTTGATGCTCATTTCTTCTTCCCCTTCGCTTTCGTCTTCTTCAGCGGCGCCGCGGGATTCGGCACCTCTTCCACGGCGCAGAAGACCCCGCCCTGGTGCGCCTCGGCGATCGGGTCGCCGCCCGGCTTCTCGTTCCTCAGCACTTCCTCCGCCCATGCTTCGGAGTCGTCCTGCGGCTGGTAGCCGAGGCGGTAGGCGTTCGCGTTGTCGTACCAGGCGCGCTTGTTGCGCGAGATGCCGTAGACGATCTCGAACTGGATGCCCGGCCGGTCGATGCCGATCGAGACGAGCTGCGCGATGTCGCGCGGGCTGATCCAGATCGAGAGGCGGCGCTTGTCGATCGGCTTCGGGTTCACGTTGCCGATGCGGATCATGAACATCTCCATGCCGTACTTGTCGGTGTACAGGCGCCCGAGCGCCTCGCCGAACACCTTGGAGACGCCGTAGCGGCTGTCGGGCCGCGGGTAGACATGGTCGTCGATGGTGCGGTCGCGGCGGTAGAAGCCGACCGCGTGGTTGCTGGTCGGGAAAACGATGCGCTTCACGCCGTTCCGGCGCGCCGCCTCGAAAACGTTGTAGCAGCCGATGATGTTGGCCTGCAGGATGCCCTCCCAAGGCCCCTCCACCGAGTAGCCGCCGAGATGCACGATCGCGTCGACGCCTTTGGTGATGCGCAGCGCGTCGGCCATTTTGGAGATGTCGGCCTTGACGAAATTCTTTGCCTTGATCGGCCGCTTGTCCGAAAGGCGCAGCCTGTATTTGCCGGCAAGCTCTCGCGCGAGATGCGTGCCGACGTCGCCGGTCGCGCCGGTGATGAGAACGGTCTTCATACCTTCCTTTTCCAGTGTTCGGCGTTGACGGAGCCCTTGGGCGCCCTGCCCTTCACGATTTCGCCCGCCTGCGCCACCGTCTCGAGCGACTGGTGCTCGATCGCCGGCTGCGTCAGCCCGGCGGTGTGGGGCGTGGCGATGACATCCGGCCGCGACGCGAGCCTGAGCGACGGCATCTGGTCGGGCGCACGACCGACATCCATGGCGCAGCCGCCGAGATGCCCGGACTTGAGCGCCGCCTCGAGCGCGTCCTCGTCGACGAGATTGCCGCGCGAGACATTGATGAGATACGCGCCGCGTTTCATCTGCTTTAGCGTTCGTTCATTGATCAGGTTCTCCGTCTCCGCGGTCGCGACGGCGAGCGGCACGACGAAATCCGACTCGGAAAACAGCTCGTCGAGCGAAACCTGCTCGATGTCCTTGACGTACGGATCGTTGACCAGCACCCGCATGCCGAGCGCCTTCGCGACGCGCACCACTTCCTTGCCGATCGCGCCGTAGCCGATCACCCCGAGCGTGCTGCCCTTCAGCTCGCGGCCCATGCGCGCCGGCGGCACGCGGTTGTGGTGATAGAAGTGCGTCGCCGGGTTGACGCCGCGCGCGAGATCGACCATGAAGCCGAGCACCAGCTCGCTGACCGAGGTCACGAACCCGGCACTCGCCTGCGTCACGAGGACGCCCGCCTTGCTCGCCGCGGCGACGTCGACGTTGCGGATGTCGATGGCGCAGCGCAGGAAAGCCTTCAGCCTGGGCAGGCCCTGGAAGAGCTCGGCGGGCCCGGGCGACTGCCGGTAGGAAACGATCAGGTCGCAGTCCTGCGCCGCGGCGATCAGGGCCTCTCCCTCCAGGGATTCCTTCCTTTCGTTCAGCTTCACTTCGCCCAGCGCCTGGAGACCCGCGAGCGCGCGCGAGCCGTAATAGAGCTTCATCGCCTCCGGCGAGTGGGTCAGCAGGATCTTCAAGCCGCGGCTTGCTGCTCTGCGATCAGCTTGCGGTAGCGCTCGAGCGATCGGCCGAGGTGGCGACGCATCGCTTCGCGCGCGGCCTTCGGATCGTGATCGCGGATGGCGTCGACGATGCGGCGATGCTCGGCCTGCAGGAGATCCAGGTAGGCCCGCTGCCCGCCCATGGTCTGAGGCATGCCGCTGACGATGTGCCGCGGGATCAGGTGCCGGCCGACGAACAGCAGGAAGCGCGGAAACTGCGGATTCCCAGTCGCTTCCGCGATGCTGCGGTGCAACTCCAGATCCTCGTCGATCGCGGCCCGGCCCTGCGCGGTGGCGCGGTCCATGGCCTCGAGCGCGGCGCCGATCGCGCGCAGGTGCGCCCGCGACGCGCGCTCGGCCGCCAGCCCGGCCGACTCGATCTCGACGCAGACGCGGAGCTCCATGACGTGCAGGATCTCCTCGAGGTTGTTGTGCAGGCGGTCGGCGTCGATGCGAAACGGCGCCTGCTGCGGCGCCGCCGACACGAACGCGCCGACGCCCTGCCGCGTGACCACCAAGCCGTCGGCGCGCAGCGCCGCCACCGCCTCGCGCACCACCGTGCGGCTCACGCGCGCGGCGCGGGAGAGCTCTTCCTCTGTCGGCAGCCTTGCACCGGCCGCGAGCCGGCCGCTCTTGATCTGCTCGGAGAGCTGCTCGAACAGGCCGCGCGACAGCTTGCGCTCGGGAGACAGCGGCCGAATCTTGACTTGGGGTGCCGGCATGGTTGTATGATGACTGAGGAATCTTATCAGAGGAGGATTCATGGTCCGGTATTTCATCGGCGCCGCCGTGGCGTCGTCGCTGTTCGCCCTGCCCGTCGCCGCGGGCGCCCAGAGCAAGATGGTCATCAAGGCCTCCGACGTGCACCCGCCGGGCTACCCGAACATCGTGGCCATGGAGAACATGGGCAAGAAGCTCGAGAAGGAGACCAACGGCCGCCTCACGATGCAGATGTACCACTCGATGCAGCTCGGCGGCGAGAAAGAGATGATCGAGCAGGCGCAGGTCGGCGCGCTGCAGATCGCGCGCGTCTCGGTCGGCACGCTCGGCCCCGTGGTCGACGACCTCAACGTGTTCAACATGCCGTTCATCTTCCGCGACGAAGCGCACATGCGGAAAGTGATCGACGGACCGATCGGCGCCGAGCTGCTGGAGAAGGTGACCGCCTCGCCGGCGCGCCTGGTCGGCCTGGGCTGGATGGACGCCGGCACGCGCAACGTCTACACCTCGAAGCCCATCACCAAGCCCGCCGACCTGAAGGGGCTGAAGATGCGCACCATGGGCAACCCGCTG
>DATNCP010000009.1:0-13864 GCA_035607175.1 Burkholderiales bacterium | reverse complement strand
AATTCGAGAAGCGCGGCTTCGGCGCAGCGCGCGTGATCGGCAAGCTCTCGGCCGGCGCGCCGAAGCTGACCGTTATCTGACCGTTACCGAAGTAGGGGCCGCAGCCGCTTCCAGACGCTCTCCAGCATCACCGGCTGTGCTGCCTCGGTCGGGTGGATGCCGTCGGGCTGGAAGAGGTCGCGCCTGCCGCCGAAATCCTCGAAGAGAAACGGCAGCAGTGCCGTGCCGTGGCGCTTCGCCACGTCGGCGAAGGCGCGCTCGAACTCACCGGTGTACTGCGGGCCGTAGTTGGGCGGTAGCTGCATCCCGACCAGCAGCACGCGTGCGCCGGCCTGGCGCGACTGCTCGACCATGGTGTCGAGATTTTTCTTCATCCCCGCGACCGGCATGCCGCGCAGCCCGTCGTTGCCGCCCAGCTCGATGATCACGACCGCCGGGCGATGCTTCTCCAGCGCGGGGCGCAGGCGCGTCACGCCGCCCGCGGTGGTCTCGCCGGAGATGCTCGCGTTGACGACGCTATAATCGAGGCGTTCCCGCTTCAGTCGCTCGCCGAGCAGCGCCACCCAGCCGCGGGCCTGCGCGATGCCGAACGCTGCGGACACACTGTCACCGACCACCAGAATGGACTTCTCCGCCGCCAGCACTGTGGGCGCCGCCACGACGAGCATGAAGAACAGCCAGGTTCTGACGGCGCGAGGCATCGGCAAGACGGTCAAGAGCGGAGACGCGGACCTCGTCATTCTGCGCGACATCGACCTCGCCGTCACGCCGGGCGAGGCGGTGGCGATCGCCGGCGCCTCCGGCTCGGGCAAGTCGACGCTGCTCGCGATCCTCGCCGGATTGGATACCCCCACGGCCGGCGACGTCGAGCTGGACGGTCAGAATATTTTTTTGATGGATGAAGACAAACGGGCTGAATTGCGCGGCCGCGCCGTGGGCTTCGTTTTCCAGTCGTTCCAGCTTCTTCCGGCGCTGACGGCCCTGGAAAACGTCATGCTGCCGCTCGAGCTCGCCAATGAGGAAAAGGCGGAGGAAGTTTCAAAGCAGATGCTGGCCCGCGTCGGGCTGGGCGAGCGGCTGCATCACTACCCGAAGCACCTCTCGGGCGGCGAGCAGCAGCGCGTCGCCCTGGCGCGGGCGTTCGTGGTGCGGCCGAAGCTCCTGCTCGCCGATGAGCCGACCGGCAGCCTCGACGCCGAATCCGGCGCCGGCGTGATCTCGCTGCTCTTCGAAATGAACCGCGAGTACGGCACCACGCTCGTGCTGGTGACGCACGACGAGACGCTCGCCGCGCGCTGCGCGCGCGTGGTGCGGCTCGCGGCGGGACGGATCGTCCGATGAGGCAATCGCTGCGCATGCTGGCCCGCGATTGGCGCTCGGGAGAGCTGCGCGTGCTCGCCGTGGCGCTGGTGATCGCAGTGGCGAGCGTTTCGAGCGTCGCCTTCCTCGGCGACCGCGTCTCGCGGGCGATCGCGCGCGATGCGAACCAGCTGCTCGGCGCCGACCTGGTGCTGCTCTCCGACCGCCCGTGGGGAAAGGATTTCCCTCAGGAAATGAATTCTTCCGGGCTGCAGAGCGCGGAAGGCATGAGCTTCATGAGCATGGCGATCGCCGGCGAGAAGACGCAGCTCGCGGGCGTGAAGGCGGTCACCGGCAACTACCCGCTGCGCGGCCGGCTGCGCATCGCGCCGCGTCCGGGCGCCGGGGACGCGCCGGCGGAGCGCGGCCCCGAGCGCGGCACGGTGTGGCTCGAGGAGCGCCTCGTGACCGCGCTCGGCGCCCCGGTCGGCACCCGCCTGCGCCTCGGCGACGCCGAGTTCCGGGTCTCGGCCGTGCTGACGCTCGAGCCCGAGCGCGGCGTCGGCTTCTTCAACATCGCGCCGCGCCTGATGATGCACGTCGACGACGTGGCCGCGACCGGGCTGATTCGTCCCGGCAGCCGCGTCTGGTACTACCTCTATGCCGCCGGCGCGCCCGAGCCGCTGGCCGCGTTCGAAGGCTGGGCCAAGGCGCGTCTCGAGCGCGGCCAGCGCATGGACAACCTGGAGAGCGGCCGGCCCGAGGTGCGCGCCGCCATCGATCGCGCCGAGCGCTATCTCGGCCTGACCGCGCTGCTCGCCGCGGTGCTCGCCGGCGTCGCGATCGCGCTTGCGACGCGACGCTTCGTCGAGCGCCACCTCGATGGCTGCGCGGTGATGCGCTGCCTCGGCGCGACGCAAGCGAAGCTGGTGCGCCTGTTCGGCACCGAGTTCCTGCTGCTCGGCGTGGCGGCGTCGGCAGCCGGCCTGGCGATCGGCTACGGCATGCAGTTCCTGGTCGCGGCGACCCTGGAGAGCCTGATGCGGGCGAGCCTGCCGCTGCCGTCGGCGATGCCGGGACTGCAAGGCATGGCGGTCGGCCTCGTGCTGCTGCTCGGCTTCGCGCTGCCGCCGCTCCTGCAGCTCAAGAATGTTCCCGCAGTGCGCGTGATGCGCCGCGAGTCGGGCGCGCCGAGCGGCGGCGTGCTCGGCGCTTACGCCGCGGGCCTCGGCACGCTCGCCGCGTTGCTGATCTGGCAGGCGGGAGATCTGAAGCTCGGGGTCACCGTGGTCGGCGGCTTCGCCGCCGCGCTCGCGATCTTCTTCGCGGTCTCGTGGGGAGCGCTGAAGATCGTCACCTCCCGATTCGCCATTGCGAGAATCCGGAACAAGACTTTCCGCTACGGGCTGGCGAACCTGAGGCGCCATTCGCGAACCAACGCGGTGCAGGTGGCGAGCCTCTCGCTCGGGCTCACCGCGGTGCTGCTGCTGACCTTCACCCACCAGGACCTGGTCGATGCCTGGCGCCGCAGCGCGCCGCCCGACGCGCCGAACCGCTTCGTCGTCGGCGTGCAGCCCGACCAGATCGAAGCAGTGAAGGGCTTCTTCGCCAGCCGCGGCATTGCCGGCGCGGAGTTCAATCCGATGGTGCGCGGCCGGCTGACAGGAGTGAACGGAACCGCGGTCAGCGAGGCCGATTACGCCGACGAGCGCGCCAAGCGCCTGGTCGAGCGGGAATTCAACCTCTCCTATATGGATGCGCCCCCCGGCCACAACCTGATCACCGCCGGGCGCTGGTTCAAGCCCGGCGACGAGGAGGTCTCGGCGGAGGAGGGCATCGCGCGCACGCTCGGCTGGAAGCTCGGCGACCGGCTCACCTTCACCGTCGCGGGCGAGAGCTTCGACGCGCAGCTCACCTCGCTGCGCAAGCTGCGCTGGGACTCGATGCGGGTGAATTTCTTCGTCATCGCGCCGCCCGGCCTGCTGCGGAGCTTTCCCGCGACCTACGTGAGCGCGTTTCGCGCGGAGGGCAAGCAGCTCGAGGCGCTCGATGAGCTCGCGGCGCGCTACTCGAACCTGGCGGTGGTCGATATCGGCGCGGTGGTGCGCCAGGTGCAGGGCGTGATCGATCAATTGATCAGCGCGGTGCGCTTCCTTTTCCTCTTTACCCTCAGCGCCGGGCTGCTGGTCCTCTATTCGGCGCTGGTCGCGACCGAGGACGAGCGCCGTCGCGAGGCGGCGGTGATGCGCGTCTACGGCGCTTCCCGGGCGCAGGTCTCGGGCAGCCAGCGCGCCGAGTTCATCGCCATGGGCGTGCTGGCCGGCATCCTCGCCACGCTCGGCGCGGCGATCATCGGCGAGGTGATCGCGCGCCGTGTTTTCGAGCTCGACCTGCCGCCGAGCCTCGGCCTGTGGATCGCCGGCCCGCTTGCCGGCATCGCGCTCCTGTCGCTCAACGCCTGGCTCTCCGCGCGCAAGGTGCTGCGGGCCTCGCCGGCGATCACCTTGAGGGATTCCGCCTAGCTGTATTAATATACAGCATGGTCGAGACCGTGCTGCTGCTCGTGCTCGCCGTGTCGATCGCGGCGCTGGTGCTGCTGGCGCTGCTGCTGGTGAGGGAGAAGTCCTCCGCCCGCGATGCGCGCGAGGAACTGAACCGCATCAGCCAGAACATCACTTCCCAGCTTTCGGCGAACGCCGGGGCCCAGCACACGCAGTTCGAGACCCTGCGCGGCGCCGTCGACCAGCAGCTCTCGCGGATCCAGCAGGACAACTCGGCCAAGCTCGAACAGATGCGCCAGACGGTGGACGAGAGGCTGCACGCCACTCTCGAGAAACGCCTGTCCGAATCGTTCAAGCAGGTTTCCGACCGGCTGGAGCTCGTGCACAAGGGCCTGGGCGAGATGCAGACGCTGGCCGCCGGGGTCGGGGACCTCAAGCGCGTCCTGTCCAACGTGAAGACGCGCGGCGTCTTCGGCGAAACGCAGCTCGCCGCCCTGCTCGAGCAGGTGATGGCGCCCGAGCAATACGAGAAGAACGTCGCCACGCGGCCCGGCTCGAACGCCCGGGTGGAGTTCGCGATCAAGCTGCCCGGACGGGACGGCGGCGTACCGGTGCTGCTGCCGATCGATGCCAAGTTCCCGATCGAGGACTACCAGCGGCTGCAGGCGGCGCAGGAAGCCGGCGACAAGGCGGCGCTGGAGATGGCCGAGAAAGCGCTCGAGGCGCGCGTCAAGTTCGAAGCCAAGACGATTGCCGAAAAGTACGTCGAGCCCCCGCACACGACCGATTTCGCGCTGCTTTATCTGCCCTTCGAGAGCTTGTTCGGCGAAGTGCTGCGCAGGCCGGGTCTTTTCGACCATATCCAGCGCCAGTTCCGCGTGACCATCTGCGGTCCGACGAACCTGCTCGCCTACCTGAACAGCCTGCAGATGGGATTCCGGACGCTCGCCATCCAGCAGCGCTCTTCCGAGGTCTGGAAGGTGCTCGGCACCGTCAAGGCCGAGTTCGGCAGGTTCGCCGAGGTGCTGGCCAATACGAAGCGGCAGCTCCAGACCGTCGCGAATACCATCGATCAGGCGGAGGTCCGCACGCGCCAGATCGAGCGGAAGCTGAAGGACGTCGAGGTGCTGCCGGGCGCCGAGGAATTGCAGGAAGACCTGCAGCTCGAAGAGAAGCCGATCGCGGCCATCCGGCCTGTAGTCAAGTAACGACAGCGCCGGATGGCGCCGCGACAGCCCGCAGCACGCCGCGCGTCGTAAAATCGGGCAGGGGATTTAAGGGGGGAATGGAGACCATTTGCCATTCTCGCTGCGCTTTGTCGTGCCGCTCGCCCTGGCTCTGGCGGCGATCGCCTATGCGGTGGTGCCGCTCGTCGATCGCCTGACCTTCCAGTGGTTCGTCCGCGACCTCGACGCACGCGGTGCGCTCATCGCGCAGACCGCGCAGGAGCCTCTCGCCGAGCTGATGAGCGAACCGCGCGTCGCGAAGACGCGCGTGCTGCGCTACTTCGACCGCATCATGCAGGGCGAGCGCATCTACGGCCTCGGCTTCTGCGACCGCGCCGGCAAGCTCGTCTACGCCACCAACCATTTCCCGCAGGCGGTGCGCTGCCCCGGCGCCAACGAACGGCCGCAGGCGCGCAGCTTGGTGCTGCAGCTCTCCGACGGGCCGTTGCACATCTGGACCAATCCGATCGCCGCCGAAGGCACGGCGATCGGCGACCTGCTGATCGTGCACGACATGAGCTTCGTCGAGCGGCGCAGCGCCGACACCAAGAAATACGTGCTGATTCTCTTCGCCGGCATCGCCCTGGTGGTGGCGCTGATCACGATGCTGATCGCCGAGATCAGCTGGCGCGGCTGGGTGGCGGGCGTGAAGGCGCTGCTCTCCGGAGAGACCCTGCTGCGCTCGCCGCTCGGGCTCAAAGCCACGTCACCCGAGCTGCGCCCGATCGCGCGCGACCTGCAAGCGCTGGTGCGCGACCTCGAGGCCGAGCGCCACGCGCGCGATGAAAGCCAGACCGTCTGGGGCCCGGAGGCGCTGCGCCGCATCCTGCGCCAGGACCTGAAGGGCGACGAGATCATGATCGTCTCCAACCGCGAGCCCTACCTGCACGTGCGGCGCAAGGACAACGTGATCGAGATCCAGCGCCCGGCGAGCGGCCTCGTCACCGCGCTCGAGCCGGTCATGCGCGCCTGCTCCGGAACCTGGATCGCGCACGGCGCGGGCTCCGCCGACCGCGACACGGTGGACGAGAACGACCACGTCATGGTGCCGCCCGAGCGTCCCTCGTACCGCATCCGCCGGGTATGGCTGTCGGAAGAGGAGGAGAAGGGCTACTACTTCGGCTTTGCCAACGAAGGTCTCTGGCCGCTCTGCCACATCGCCCACACCCGACCGACCTTTCGCGCGCCGGACTGGGAGCACTACAAGAACGTCAACCAGCGCTTCGCCGACGTGGTGGTCGACGAGGCGCGCACCGAGGACCCGATCGTCCTCGTGCAGGATTACCACTTCGCGCTGCTGCCGCGCATGATCCGCGAGCGCCTGCCGCGCGCGACGATCATCACCTTCTGGCACATCCCGTGGCCGAACCCCGAAGCGTTCGGCATCCTGCCCTGGCGCGAGGAGATTCTCGACGGCATGCTCGGCTCGTCGATCCTCGGCTTCCACACGCAGTTCCATTGCAACAACTTCTTCGACACCGTCGACCGCTACCTCGAGGCGCGCGTCGACCGCGAGACCTTCAGCATCTCCTTCGGCGGCAACCTCACCGAGGTGCGCCGCTACCCGATCTCGATCGAATGGCCGCCGGCCGCCCTGCAGGTGCAGCTGCCGGTCGCGGACTGCCGCAGGCAGGTGCGCGAGCGGCTCGGCATCGCGCCGGATGTGCGCATCGGCGTCGGCGTCGACCGCCTCGACTACACCAAGGGCATCCTCGAGCGCCTGGCGGCGGTCGAGCGGCTGCTCGAGCTCGAGCCGCGCTGGGTGGGCAAGTTCTCGTTCGTGCAGGCGGCCGCGCCTTCGCGCGCCTCGATCGAGGAGTACCAGAACCTCGACGCCAAGGTGCGCGCGCTGGCCGAGCGCATCAACAAGCGGTTTGGCAGGCCTGGCTATTTGCCGATCGTGCTCGCCATCGAGCACCACGACGCCGCGCGCGTCTACGAGATCTACCGCGCCGCCGACCTGTGCTACGTCTCGAGCTTGCACGACGGCATGAACCTGGTGGCGAAGGAGTTCGTCGCTTCGCGCGACGACGAGCAGGGCGTGCTGATGCTGTCGCAGTTCACGGGTGCCGCGCGCGAGCTCGCCGAGGCGCTGATCGTCAACCCCTACGACCTCGAGCAGACCGCGGCGGCGATGCACCTCGCGCTCACCATGCCGCCCGAGGAGCAGCGCGCGCGCATGCGCTCGATGCGCCACCTGGTGCAGGAGTTCAACGTCTATCGTTGGGCCGGCAGGATGCTGGTCGACGCGGCGCGCATGCGCCACCGCAAGCGCGTGCTCGCGCGTGTAGCCGGCGGCGCCCGCCGCGCCGCCGCCCAGTAATGCCGCCCTGCTCGGCGCGCTGGGCATTCTTCCTCGACATCGACGGCACGCTGCTCGACATCGCCGAGACGCCCGACGCGGCCGAGGCCGGCCGGCGCGAGAAATCGCTGGTCCGCAAGCTCCACGAAGCCGCAGGCGGCGCACTCGCGCTGGTGAGCGGCCGTACCCTTGCTGCGATCGACGATCTGTTCGCGCCGCTCAAGATCGCCGCAGCGGGACAGCATGGCGTCGAACGCCGCGACGCGCATGGCCGCGTCCACCGCGGCCGCTATCCGCTTGCCCGCCTGGAGCGCGCCGCGGGGTCGGTGCGCGACTTCGCCGCCGCGCACGAGGGCCTGGTGTTCGAGGACAAGGGCGCGAGCTTCGCGCTGCATTACCGGCTCGCGCCGGCGCTCGCCGAGGCGGCGGAGCGCGTGGTGCGCAACGCCGCCGCCAGCCTGGGCGACTGGGTCGAGGTGCAGACGGGCAAGATGGTGATCGAGATCAAGCCCGCTGGACGCGACAAGGGCGTGGCGATCGAGGAGTTCCTGTGCGAGCCGCCGTTCGCCGAGCGCACGCCGGTGTTCATCGGCGACGATCTGACCGACGAAGACGGGTTCCGCGTCGTCAATCGCGCCGGCGGGCACTCGATCAAGGTGGGCGAGGGCAAGACCGCTGCACGCTGGCAGGTCGAGGATCCCGCGGCGGCCCGCGCGTGGCTGCAGCAGTGCGTCAATTAGAATCGTCGGCTTGAAAAGAATCGCAGTCCTGACGAGCGGCGGCGATGCGCCGGGGATGAACGCGGCGGTGCGCGCCGTGACCCGCGGCGCGCTGGCGCGCGGCTGGGAGGTTTTCGGCGTGAGGAACGGCTATGCCGGCCTGCTCGAGAACGCGCTCGAGCCCGTGCAGGCGCGCAACGTCGGCGGCATCATCCAGTCGGGCGGCACCGTGCTCGGCAGCGCGCGCTGCCCGGAATTCACCGAGCCCGCGGGACGCGCCAAGGCGCTTGCCAATCTCCGCGGCAAGGCAATCGATGCCCTGGCGGTGATCGGCGGCAACGGTTCGCAGTCCGGGTCCGCCAGCCTGGCGCGCGAGGGTTTCCCGGTCGTCGGCGTGCCTTCGACCATCGACAACGACCTCTACGGCAACGACGTGAGTATCGGCTGCGATACGGCGATCAACATCACGCTGGAGGCGATCGACCGGCTGCGCACGACCGCCTCGTCACATCAGCGCGCCTTTGCCGTCGAGACCATGGGCCGCAACTGCGGCTACATCGCGCTCATGTCGGGCATCGCCGGCGGCGCCGAGGTGATCGCCCTGCCGGAAAGCGAGCTGCGCCCCGAGGAAGTCGCGGAGCGGCTGCGCGCGGCCTACAAGCGCGGCAAGACGCACGCGCTGGCGGTGATCGCCGAAGGCGCGAAGTGCGGCGTGCACGAGCTGATGGAGTACTACGGCGCGCACCGCAAATCGATCGGCTTCGACCTGCGCGTCACGCGCCTCGGTCATGTCGTGCGCGGCGGCATTCCGAGCGCGGCGGACCGCGTTCTCGCGACGCGCCTCGGAGCGGCGGCGATCGAGACGCTCGCGGCCGGCAAGCACGGCGTGCTGGTCGGCATCGTCAAGGGTGACGTGGTGACGACGCCGCTGGTGGAAATCGCCGGCAAGATGCGGCCCGCCGACGCGAGCCTGCTCGAGCTGGCTCGCGTCATGGCGATCTGACGAAGCCGTTAGGCGGTCCGGCCCTCGCGCTGTCGGCGTCGCACCACGAAACCCATGATGCCGAGACCAGCAAGCAGCAGCGCGTAGGTCTCGGGCTCGGGGATCGCCGCGACGCTCGGCGCGACCTGCAGGTTGTTGTAGAAGACGAACGAGGTCTGGCTCGGATCGGCATTGTTCTGAAACTCGAGCCAGAGCTTGCCCTCGAAAGTCGGCAACTTGCCCGGTAGCGCCTGGTTGCTCAGGAAATCGGGCGTCGGCAGGCCGATGTTCGACGGACCGAACTCGGGGGTCGCAGCCACCACGCCTTCGACCCACAGCATGCGCGCGGAGTAGAGATGCCATCCGTTGAGTTCGAAGCCATTGAGGTTACGCGGGAAGAGGCTGCCGTTCGCCGCCGGCGGATCGAATGAAAGGATCAGCGCGTCGCCGCCGGGATCGCCTGAGCCGAAGAAGTTGACGGCCTTGTCGTTCCAGACGGATGTGCTGCCATTCGGATCGGAAAAAGAAAGACCTGGATTGAAGTTGAAGCTGGCCGAGAGGCCGCTGACGCTCGGCGTCAGTCCCGTGATGCTTGGCGAGGTGAATCCCGCATAGGCGGATGAGCCGTCCGGGTTGATCTGCACGAACGATGCGGCCGAGTCGTAGAAGAAGGTTCCGGAAGCGCCACCCTGCAGGTAAGGCTGGAAGGCGGAAAACGGCAGCGTCGCGCTGACATAAACCGTGGCTCCGGTGCTGAACGTATAGCTCTCAGGCGCCGCAAGGCCAGCCGTCGCGGCGATATTCATGGCTGCAAATGCGAGTGTCCTTACCGAAGTTCTGTTCGACATGGTCGTCCTCCTTTTGCGCCGAGTCTGATGCGCGGCGGCAGACCTCACAATCCCATATCTATGGGAGGACCCGGGACGTTCCACCTAGAAAATGGGGGGACGTTCAACCTATTCTGGCTCGCTCGGCTTCCAGCCGGGCGGATACGCCGGCGATCGATTCGCTCAGCGCTCGCAATCCTTCCTCCGGTATCGGCATCGCGCGACGCACGACCGGGCCGAGCCGGAATCCCGAATTGATCTCCTCGAACGTCCGATTCCAGAACGCGACCGCTTCATCGACCAGGGAATAACGCGGGTCGCTGTCGTCGGTGGCAAGCACCGCGATCGTCGGCGTGCGCTGCCATGGCACGCCGAACTGGGCGCCCGCCGGTGTCGCCGTGAGCAGAGCGACCAGGACCAGGCAGACCTTCCAGCAGCGACCGCGACGGGTTACGCGGCGTAGATGCGGTTGATGCCGGTGGTGACCTGCGCGGCGGCGACGCCATAGAGGTGCAGCGAAACGACCGGCGTGCGGCCGGCGTTGGAGACGCGGTGGATCATGTTCTGGTCGAGGTCGCGGTCGGCGAGCTGGCCGGCGCGATAGATCGCGGTCTTGCGCCGGAACAGAGAGGCGTCGAACTGCTCCTCGGTCAGCTCTCCCTCGGCGACGCCGTAGACGCACCACACCTGGTGGCCGTGCATCGCGCTCGTCTGGCCGGGGAGCCAGGTGATCGCGGTGACCACGAAGCGATCCTCGGGATCGACATACAGGATGTGGCGCATGTAGCCCTTCGGGTCGCCGACGCGGTGCTCGGGCCGCAGCCAGGCGGGCATGCGCAACGCGACGTGCAGCGTCTCCTCGACCTCGGCGAAATCCTGATTGGCGGCGGCGCGCGCGAGGCGGGTGAGGGCGGGGTGGATCGGGTTCATGAGCCGCGGATCCTTTGCCACACCTTATACAGGGCAAGAGTGCCGATCGTGCCGCAGATCGCGACGGCGAGCCAGTAGATGAGCGGGTTGCCGGCGCGCGTGATCGTCATGGTGCGGTGCTTGTCGACCACCATTTCCCCGGTCCACAGCATGTAGACGGCCATCCCGACGAAGAGCAGGCCGGGCACGAGATAGCGCCAGGCCGGCGTCTGCTCGTCGTCGCTCACGCCAGGCCCTCCATGAGCTGCACCTGCACCGTCTCGCCCGCCCGCACGTTGCCTCGCTCGTGCTCGAGGACGATGAAGCAGTTCGCCTCGGACATCGAGCGCAGCACGCCCGAGCCTTGCTGGCCGGTGGTGCGGACTTGCCACTGATTCCTTTCCCTGAACAGCACTCCCCTCTGGTATTCGGTGCGCCCGGGAACCTTCCTGATGTTCTGCGCCGAAACCGCCTGCAGCGCGGGAAACGCTTCGTCGGTCCTGCCGGACAGATGCAGCAGCGCGTCGCGCACGAACGCATAGAACGTCACCATCACCGCCACGGGATTGCCGGGCAGGCCGAACAGATAGGAATTGCCGATCTTGCCGAACGCCATCGGCCGGCCCGGGCGCATGGCGATCTTCCAGAACAGCACCTCGCCGAGCTTCGCCATCATCTGCTTGATGAAGTCGGCTTCGCCGACCGAAACGCCTCCCGTGGTGATGATGGCATCGGCCGATGAGGCTTTCCGGAAGGCCGCCTCGAGCTTCGCCGGATTGTCCCGCACCACGCCCAGGTCGACGATCTCGACGCCGAGGCGAGAGAGCATGCCGTGCACGGTATAGCGGTTGGAGTCGTAGACCTCGCCGTCCTTGAGCGACGTGCCGATCGACGCCAGTTCGTCGCCGGTGGCAAAGAGGGCGACGCGCAGCCTGCGCTTCACCTTCACTTCGCCGATGCCGAGCGAGGCGATCAGCCCCAGTTCCGCGGGCCGCAGGAGCTTGCCGTTGCCCAAAACCGGCTTTCCCTGCTGCAGATCTTCACCCGCATAGCGCACGTTCTGGGCGCGCTTCTGGCCAGGCGGCACGACGATGCAGCCGCCTTCCTTCTTCACGACCTCCTGGATGACCACGGTGTCGGTGCCCGCGGGCATCACCGCGCCGGTCATGACGCGCACGCATTCGCCGTCGCCCACCTTGCCGCTGAAAGGCTTGCCGGCGAGGGCCGTGCCGATTTCCTTCAGCGGCTTTTCGAGATCCGAGAAGCGAACCGCGTAGCCGTCCATCGCCGAGTTGTCGTGCGACGGGACGTTGATCGCCGGCACGATCTCCTGCGCCAGCACGCGGCCCAGGGCGTCGCGCACCGCAACCGATTCGGCCTGTGAAACGGGCGTGATGCACGCGAGGATCGCGGCGCGCGCCTTGTCGACGTGCAGCGCGTCGGGATCGTAGCCGTCGATGCAGCTCACGGTCTGCGCGAGGCTGGTCACGCGCCTTTCAGCTCCTCGAGCGTGTTGATGTTGCGGAACGCGTCGGCCTCGTCGTCGAAGCAGACCTCCACGACCTTGAGCGCCGCGTACCAGGCGTCGATCTTGCGCCCGCCGGAGGCGAGGAAGGCTTCCAGGCTCTCGCGGACGTCTCTCTTCATCAGGGCGAACACGGGATGCGCCTGGTTGCCGGTTCTTGCGACGGCCAGGTCATTTCCCTTCAACGAGGAATTCATTCTGGAAACCAGATCGGCGGGCAGGAACGGCGAATCGCACGGTACCGTGACGACCAATGGATGCGCGGCGGCCTTGAGCCCGGCGTGCAGTCCTGCGAGCGGGCCGGCGTAGCCGCCGATTTCATCCGAGACGACGCGGTGGCCGTACTTCGCGTACGTCGCGACGTTCTGGTTGGCGTTGATGACGATCTCGGCGACCTGCGGCGCGAAGCGCGCCAGCACCCAGTCGATCATCGGCTTGCCGCGCAGCGGCTGCAGGCCCTTGTCGACGCCGCCCATGCGGCTGCCCTTGCCGCCGGCGAGCACGATGCCGCTGATGTTCACCGACGGGTTCAGGCTGCGCTCCGGAAGTGCGAGGGCGGCACGCCGAGCTCGCGCCGGAACATGGCGCTGAACGCGGATGGGCTGTCGTAGCCGAGATCGAGCGCCACGGCGAGGATCGGCCGTCCCTCGGCGATCCAGCCGAGCGCGCGCAGCAGGCGCGCGCGGCGGCGCCACTCGGCGAAACTCATGCCGGTCTGGCGGCGGAAATGGCGCGCGAGCGTGCGCGCGGTGGTGCCGTGGCGCCCGGCCAGGTCGTCGAGCGTCGCCGCTTCGTTCGGCGCTTCCATGAGCCGCGCGCAGATCGCGTCGAGCGGCGCGGTCTTGGGCATCGGCAGGCTGTAGGGCAGCCGGGGCAGGGAGGCGAGCTCGTCGAGCAGCAGCCGCATCACGCGCCCGGCGGGGCCGCGCTCTTCGTACTCAAGCGGCAATTCGGTGGCGCGCAGGATCAACTCGCGCAGCAGCGGCGTCACCTCGAACACCTCGCAGTCGCGCGGCATGCGTCGCGCCGCCGCGGCCTCGATGTAGAGCGTGCGCATGTGCACCTCGCCCGAGGTCTTGACCCGGTGCTCGGTCTTCGGCGGCATCCACACCGCACGCTGCGGCGGCACCAGCCAGGTGGCGTCGCGCGTATCGACCGTCATCACCCCGCGCACGGCGAAGATCAGCTGGAAGCGCGGGTGCTGGTGCCATGGAATCTCGTAGGCGGCCGGGAGGTCTCGCGCCATCGCCCCGACGGGCCGCGGCACGGCCTGATAGGCGTCTCCACGCGTGGGCTTGGCTTGTCGCATACGCGACAGGAATTGTCTGTCAGTCGAATGACGGACGCAAGGCCCAGGGGTACGATGACGCCATGAATCGCGGCTACCTCGTCCCCTTCATCAATGCCGGCCACTTCGTCGATCACCTAGCGATGCTGGTCTTCCCCGTGGTGGTCGTTGCGCTGGCGCGCGAATGGCAGCAGTCGTATGCGGAGCTGCTGCCGCTCGCCCTGGGCGGCTTCATCGCCTTCGGCGCTTTCGCGCTGCCGGCGGGATGGCTCGCCGACCACTGGAG
>DATNCP010000220.1:0-9152 GCA_035607175.1 Burkholderiales bacterium | reverse complement strand
CTATAGCCTTGCTGCGCGAAGCGCCGCGCTTCGTTGTGCATGTGCTTGGTGATGCCCCACCATTCGTGCACCAGGACGATGCCCGGCCGCTTGCCCTTCCTGGCGTCGTCGTAGACGATGAAGCCCTTCATCGTCGTGTCGTCGTCCTTGTAGGTCACGGGTTCTTCCTTGATGGCGCCGAGCGCGCTGCTCGAAACGAGGAATGCTGCCGCGAGGATCCAGTTCCGCATGGGGGTCTCCTTGGAAAGATGCGGTATTAAACACCCGGCGCGGGGCGTTTCTTCCAGCAGGGGTTCGCCTGTTCGAACGCGTGCGCGAGCTGCAGCACGCCGAAATCGTCGCGGTAGCGGCCGACGATCTGGATCCCGACCGGCAGGCTCTCGGGCGTGAAGCCCGCCGGTACCGAGAGCGCCGGGTGGCCGGTGATGGTGATGAAGTAACAGCTCTTCATCCAGTCGAGGTAGTTCGTCATCTTTACCCCGGCGATTTCGCGCGGCCACTCGGTCTCGACCGGGTAGGGCGGCAGCTGGTTCACCGGGCAGACCAGGAACTCGTATTTCTCGAGGAACGCACGCATCCGTTGATAGAGTTGCGAGCGCAGCGCGGTGGCGCGCGCGATCTGCTCGGGCGTGCTGCGCAATCCCTGCTCGACGTTCCAGGCGACGTCGTCCTTCAGGTCGCCGCGCCGCGTGCGGTAGAACTCGCCGTAGGACTGCAGGAAGCCCTGCGCGCGCAGCGTCTCGAACGCTTCGGTCGCGCCGCTGAAGTCGGGCTCGGCGTCCTCGACGATGCCACCCAGCTCCCGGAACACCTTCTTCTGTTTTTCCAGCACCGCCGTGACGCGCGGGTCGACCGGCAACCCGCCGAGATCGCGGCTCCACGCAATCCGCACTTTCTTGAAGCTTCGTTTCAGAGGCTTGAGAAAGACCGATCCCGACTCGGCGATCGAGACCGGCGAGCGCCGGTCCGGCCCGGCCATGGCGGAAAGCAGGAATGCCGCGTCTTCGACGGTGCGCGCCACCGGACCGAGCACGCTCAGCGTATTCCACGCATTCGGCGCCGGCCAGGACGGCACGCGCCCGGGCGTGGGGCGCAAGGCGACGACGTTGCAGTAGTTCGCGGGATTGCGCAGGCTCGCCGCCAGGTCGCCGCCGTCGGCGAAGGGCAGCATGCCGGTGGCGACCGCGACCGCTGCGCCGCCCGAGGAGCCGCCGCACGTCTTCGAGAAATCGTAGGGATTGCGCGTCGCGCCGAACACCGCGTTGAACGTCTGGCTGCCGGCGGCGAACTCGGGCAGGTTGGTCTTGCCGAGCGTGATCGCGCCGGCGGCCGAAAGGCGCTCGACGATCAGGTGATCCTCCTTCGGCACGTTGTCTTTGTAGATCGGCGAGCCGAAGGTGGTGCGAATGCCCTTCGTCTGGACGTTGTCCTTGTAGGCGATCGGCAACCCGGCGAACAGCGGCTTCTGCTTCCTTTGGTCGAGCGCCTTGGCTGCCTTGAGCGCCTGCTCGGGCAGGAAGGTGACGATCGCGTTCACCCTGGGGTTGATGCGTTCGATCTGCGCAATGAACGCGCTCACGACCTCGACGGCAGAAATCTTTCTCTTCGACAACAGCGAAGCGAGCTTGCGCGCCGGCGCGTAGCAGATTTCCATCACAGCAGCACGATGTCGAACTGTTCCTGCGCATAGCTCGACTCGACCTGGGTCGAGATGGGCTTGCCGATGAACTCCGAGAGCATCGCCAGCGAGCCCGACTCCTCCTCCTGGAAAAGGTCGATCACCGGCTGCGAGGCGAGAACGCGGAACTGCTTTGCCGGGAAGGCGCGCGCCTCGCGCAGGATCTCGCGCAGGATCTCGTAGCAGACGGTGTGCGCGGTCTTGACCGCGCCGCGGCCGTCGCAGGCGGGGCAGGGCTCGCACAGCACGTGCGCGAGCGACTCGCGGGTGCGCTTGCGCGTGAGCTCCACCAGGCCGAGCGCGGTGAAGCCGTTCACCGTCATGCGCGTCCGGTCGCGCGCCAGGGCGCGGCGCAGCTCCTCGAGCACCGCGGCCCGGTGCTCGCTGCTCGCCATGTCGATGAAGTCGATGACGATGATGCCGCCGAGGTTGCGCAGCCGCAGCTGGCGCGCGATCGCCTGCGCCGCCTCGAGGTTGGTCTTGAAGATGGTGTCGTCGAGGCTGCGGCCGCCGACGAAGCCGGCGGTGTTGACGTCGATCGTGGTCAACGCCTCGGTCTGGTCGATCACCAGCGTGCCGCCCGACTTGAGCGACACCCGCCGCGAGAGCGCACGCTCGATCTCGGCTTCGACGTCGTAGAGCTCGAACAGCGGCCGCTCGCCGGTGTAGTGCTCGAGCCGGTCGCGCACCCGCGGCATGTAGTGCTCGGCGAAGGCGGAGAGCTTCTGGAAGGTCTCGCGCGAGTCGACCATCACCCGGTCGGTTTCGCCGCCGACCATGTCGCGCAGCACGCGCTGCGCGAGCGACAGGTCCTCGTGGAGCCGCCGCTGCTGCGCAGCGCCCGCATTTCCTCCCATGGATCTTTCGCGGATCGCCTGCCAGAGGCTGCGCAGGTAGTCGAGGTCGGCACGCAGCTCTTCCTCGGTGGCGCTCTCGGCGTGGGTGCGGACGATGAAGCCGCCCTTCTCGTCGGCGGGCAGGAGCTGCTGCAGCCGCTCGCGCAGCGCCTGGCGGCCGTTTTCGTCGCCGATCTTCTGCGAGATGCCGATGTGCGGATCGTCCTGGGGAGAAGCGGCAGGCAGGTAGACGAGCAGGCGGCCGGCGATCGAGAGCTGCGTCGACAGGCGCGCGCCCTTGGAGCCGATCGGGTCCTTCACCACCTGCACCAGCAGGCTCTCGCCCTCGGCGAGCAGCTTCTCGATCGGCTTCTGCGCTTCGCGCGAGCCGCGGATATCGGCGATGTGCAGGAACGCGGCGCGCTCCAGGCCGATGTCGACGAACGCCGATTGCATGCCCGGCAGCACCCGCGCCACGCGCCCTGCATAGACGCTGCCGACCAGGCCGCGGCTCGCGGCGCGCTCCACCAGCAGCTCCTGCACCATCCCCGCGGCGACGACGGCGACGCGCGTTTCCTGGGGGCTGACGTTAATGAGAATTTCTTCCACGCATCTTTTCCAGCAGCTGGGCGGTCTCGTACAGCGGCAACCCCATCACGCCGGAGTAGCTGCCGCGCAGCTCGACGATGAAGCGCGCCGCGCGCCCCTGGATCGCGTATGCGCCGGCCTTGTCGTCGCTCTCGCCGCTCTCGACGTAGCCGGCGATTTCGGCCGCGGCCAGCTTCTTGAAGCGCACTTCCGAGCGCGAGACGACGCTCTCCAGCCAGTCGTCGTGCTTGAGCGCGACCGCGGTCAGCACTTCGTGCTCGCGGCCGGAAAGCGAGGCCAGCATCGCCGCCGCTTCCTCGCGGCTCGCCGGCTTGCCGAGGATCCGGCCGTCGACCGAGACCGTGGTGTCGGCGGAGAGCACCGGCGCGCGCGGCAGGTTCCGCTGCATCATCCGGCGCCAGCCGGACTCGGCCTTGGCGCGCGCCACGCGCTCGACGTAGGCCTCGGCCGCCTCGCCCGCGAGCGGCGTCTCGTCGACTTCGAGGTCCTGTCCGGGCCGGGCGCGGAACAGGAGCAGGTGGAAGCGCACGTCGATCTGCGCCAGCAGCTCGCGCCGCCGCGGGCTGCGCGAGGCGAGGTAGATGCCGCGCTCGAGCGAAAGGATCATGCCCGGTGGTACGGATGGCCGGTGAGGATGGTGGCGGCGCGGTAGAGCTGCTCGAGCAGCACCACCTGCGCCAGCGCGTGCGGCAGCGTCAGCGACGAAATCCTCAGCAGCAGGCGCGCGTTCTGCTTGACCGGGTCGGGCAAGCCGTCGGCCCCGCCGATGAGGAAGCTCGCATCGCTGCCGAGCAGTGCCGCGAATTGCCTGGTGGTCAAGTCCCTGCCCCTCTCGTCGAGCGCGATCCACGCCTCCCGCTTCTGCGGGATTTTCTTCACGGCCACCCGCTCGACCTCGTAGCCGCGCGGCATGCGGCGCGCGTAGTCGGCGCACGCCTGCTCCGCCCAGGCGGGCAGCCTAGCGGCGACGGCGACGACGCGGAGCCTTGGCACGCGCGGGCTTCTTCTTCGTCCTTCGCTTCAAAGCCGTACCGGCAGGGGCGGCGGCCTTCATTTTCACTTCCTTGCCGCCCCAGACCTCTTCGAGATTGTAGAAGCTGCGGACCGTCGGGTGCATGAGATGCACGACGATCTCGCCGAGATCGACCAGCACCCACTCGCCGCCCTTCTCGCCTTCGACGCCGTACACCTTGCCGCCGTTCTCCTGCACCTTGTCGCGCACGTGGTCGGCGAGCGCCTTCACCTGGCGCGACGAGTCGCCGCTCGCGATCACCACCCGCTCGAACATCGAGGGCAGGCGCGCGGTGTTGAAGACGACGATGTCGCGCCCCTTGATGTCCTCGAGCGCCTCCACCACGATCTGCTGCTTGCGGCGGATATCCATCAGCTCGGCAGGCGGTAAAGGCCGTGCGCGCCGATGTAGCCCGCCACCCCGGCCGGCACCATCGCGTCGATCGGTTCGCCGCGCGCGACGCGGGCGCGGATCTCGCTCCCCGCCACCGCCATCGGCGGCAGGTCGACCAGCACGGTCTCCCCGCCGATCTTCTTCTCGAATCCCGGCCGCCTGCAGACCGCGATCCTCGCCAGGCGCTTCACCTCGTCGGGGCGGTGCCAGGCGCCGAGCTTCTCGTACTGGTCGGCGCCGAGCAGCAGGACCATGGCCGTCTCGCGGCCGAGCTCGAGACGCAGCTCGAGCAGCGTGTCGACGGTGTAGCCCGAGGCGCCGGGCGCGAGCTCGCGCGCGTCGATCTCGTGGCTCGGAGAAGCACTGCGGGCTTCGCCTTCAAGCGCGAGGCGCAGCATGGCCAGGCGATGCTCGCCAGAAGCGACCGGCGCCTGGCGGTAGCGCGGGTCGCCGGTCGGCATCCAGAGGATCTTCTCCAGCTCGAGCTGGGCGAGCGCGGCGCGCGCCATCGCGAGGTGCGCGTTGTGAACGGGGTCGAACGTGCCGCCGAGAATCCCAATCTTCAGCTTCGAACCTCGCCGTGTCCGAGCACGACGAACTTCTGCGTCGTCAGCCCCTCGAGGCCGACCGGGCCGCGCGCGTGCAGCTTGTCGGTCGAAATGCCGATCTCGGCGCCGAGGCCGTACTCGTAGCCGTCGGCGAAGCGCGTCGAGGCGTTCCACATGACCGAGGCCGAGTCGACTTCGCGCAGGAAGCGCTCGGCGCGCGCGCGGTCGCCGGCGACGATCGCGTCGGTGTGCTGCGAGCCGTACTTGGCGATGTGCGCGATCGCCTCGTCGAGGCCTTTCACCACGCGCACCGAGACGATCGGCGCCAGCCACTCGGTGTAGTAGTCCTTTTCGGTGGCTTTCTTGCCTTTGAGGAGCTTGAGGGCACGCTCGTCGGCGCGAACCTCCACCTTCTTGCTTTCATAGATGGAACCGATGCGGGGCAGAACCTTATCGGCAATCCCCTCCGCAACGAGCAGCGTTTCCATGGTGTTGCAGGTGCCGTAGCGCTGCGTCTTGGCGTTGTCGGCGATGCTCACCGCCATCTCCGCGTCGGCGCTGTCGTCGACGTAGACGTGGCACACGCCGTCGAGGTGCTTGATCATCGGGATCTTCGACTCGCGCGACAGGCGCTCGATCAATTCCTTGCCGCCGCGCGGCACGATGATGTCGACGTATTCCTTGAGCGTGATCAGGGCGCCGACCGCGGCGCGATCGGCGCTGTCGACGAGCTGCACCGCGGTTTCCGGCAGCCCGGCCTTCTTCAGCCCGGCGCGCACGCAGGCGGCGATGGCGCGGTTGGAGGCGAGCGATTCGGAGCCGCCGCGCAGGATGCTGGCGTTGCCCGACTTGATGCACAGCGCCGCCGCGTCGGCGGTGACGTTGGGCCGCGACTCGTAGATGATGCCGACCACGCCGAGCGGCACGCGCATGCGCGCGACCTCGATGCCGGTCGGGCGGCGCACGCGATCGGAGATTTTTCCCACCGGATCCTCGAGCGCCACCACCGCTTCGACGCCCGCAGCCATCTGCTCGACGAGTTTCGGCGTGAGGCGCAGGCGGTCGAGGAAGGCCGCGTCGCGACCCTTGGTGTTGCGCAGGTCTTCTTCGTTGGCGGCAAGGATCGCCTTGGCTTGCGCGCGGATTTCCGCGGCCATGGCTTCGAGCGCGCGGTTCTTGGTCGCGCTCTCGGCGCGCGCGAGCTCGCGCGCCGCGGCGCGCGCCGCGATGCCCAGGTCCTGGACGTATCTCCCTACGTCAAGCTTTTGATCCACCGGCCAATTTTAGCCCAAGGGCGATGAACTCCTGCCACGCGTCACGCACGCGGATGCCCTTGATGGCGCGGTCGATCGCCGCGGCGGCGGCGATGGCTTCGTCGATCGCGGCCGGCCGGAAGCGCGAGAGCGCGCTGCGCAGCGCGCCCTGGAGCGGCCGGCTGTAGACGCGGTGCTGCTGGAACGCCGCGTCGATCGAGCCGTTCGCGTGCGCGCTCTGCAGCACGAACAGCGCGTTCGAGATCACGAACAGGACGAAGGTCGGCGCCTCGCCTTCGCCGCGCAGGCCCTCGATGACGCGCACGTAGCGCCCGGTGTCGCCGGCGAGCAGCGCTTCCGCGGCGTCCTGCGGGTTGTAGCGCGCGACGTCGGCGACCGCGTCCTCGACCGCGCTCAGCGCCAGCTCGCCCGGCGCCGCGAGCAGCGCCAGTTTCTGCACTTCCTGGTGCGCGGCAAGCAGGTTTCCCTCGACGCGCGCGGCGAGGAACTCGAGCACGTCGCGCGCGGCTTTCTGTCCCTGGCGGCCGAGGCGCTCGGCGATCCACGCCGGCAGGCGCGCCCGCTCGAGCGGCCAGATGTCGACCAGCACGCCGCCGTCGACGATGGCGCGGAACCACGCCGCGTTCTGCGTCGTGCGGTCGACGCGCGGCAGCGAGAGGAGCAGCAGCGTGTCGGAGGCGGGCTTCGCGCAGTACTCGGCGAGCGCTTCGCCGCCCTGCGTCCCCGGCTTGCCGCTCGGCAGGCGCAGCTCGACGATCCGCTTCGTCGCGAACAGCGACAGGCTGCCGAGGCTGCCGCGGAAGGAGCTCCAGTCGAAGCCGCGGCCGGCTTCGAACACCTCGCGCTCGCTGAAGCCGCGCCTGCGCGCCGCGGCGCGCACCGCGTCGGCGGCTTCCAGCGCGAGCAGCGGCTCGTCGCCGTGCACCGCGTAGACCGGCGCCAGCGTCCTGGCGAGATGGGCGTCGAGGCCGTCGGCGCGCAGTTGCATCAGGGAACCCGCCACATCAAGGCACCCGCGGCACGGGTTTTCGCGAGGCGGCGAGGCGGCGCATGATCTGCTGCACCATGTCGCTCTGCATGTCGCGGAACAGCAGCTGCTCCTCCGCTTCCTTGGCGAGCACGTCGGTGTCGGCGTAGGTGATGTCGCGCGTCAGCGTGATCGAGGTCAGCGGCACGTAGTCGCCGCCCTTGCCGTCGTGCACGCGGAAGCCGACGCGGTATTTCAGCTGGAATTCGCTGACGCGGCCCGCGCCGGTCAGCGACAGGATGTTCTTCTCGCGGTTCTCGTCGGTGAAGGCAAGGACCGCGTCGGCCTGCTTCGGGTCGTCGACGACGCGCGCCCGGGTGCCGGCCTGCACGTAGCGCCGGAGATCCAGCGCGATGCCGGAATCCGAGCTCGGCAGGTACAGCGTCTGGAACGGCACCTCGGCGGTGCCGCGCAGGCGGAAGCCGCAGCCCGCGAGCGTCACCAGCAAGACGACGAGTGCCGTCCTAGAGAACAAGGTTCACGAGGCGTCCGGGCACCACCACCACCTTCTTCACGCTCTGGCCGGCGACGAACTTCTGCACGTTGGCATTCGCCATGGCGAGGTTCTCGATGGTCGACTTGTCGGCCTGCCGCGGCACGCGGATCGAGCCGCGCAGCTTGCCGTTCACCTGCACCACCAGCTCGATCTCGTCCAGCTCGAGCGCCGCGGGATCGGGCTCGGGCCACGGCGCGGTCATCACGTCCTCGCCGAACTCGAGCTCTCGCCAGAGGTGATGGCAGACATGCGGCGTGATCGGCGAGAGCAGGCGCAGCAGGATCGACATGCCTTCCTCGTCGGCGGCGCTGTCCTCCTCGGGCAGGCGCTCGAGCGCGTTGAGGATCTTCATGCACGCCGACGCGACAGTGTTGAATTGCAGCTTCTGCAGGTCGTAGTTCGCCTGCTTCAGCACCGAATGGATCTCGAAGCGGGCACCCTTGGTCGGCGTTCCCTTCCTGCCCCTGCGCGCGGAGAAGCGCGCGGCATAGGTCCAGAGCCGGCGCAGGAAGCGGTACGAGCCCTCGACGCCTTCGTCCGACCATTCCAGCGTGCTGGTGGGCGGCGAGGCGAAGATGATGAAGAAGCGCGCGGTATCGGCGCCGTACTTGTCGATCAGCGCCTGCGGGTCGACGCCGTTGTTCTTCGACTTCGACATCGTGCCGATGCCGTCGTAGACCACGGGCGCCCCATCCTTGCGCTTGGCCGAAAGGATTTTTCCTTTCGCATCCCTTTCTATTGAAACGTCCGCGGGATTCACCCATTCCCTGCGGCCGTTCGCATCCGTGTAGTACGACTCGGCGAGCACCATCCCCTGCGTGAGCAGGTTGGTGAACGGCTCGGCGACCTTCGGCATCAGGCCCGTCTCGTCGCGCATCACGCGCTGGAAGAAGCGCGAATAGAGCAGGTGCAGGATGGCGTGCTCGATGCCGCCGATGTACTGGTCGACCGGCATCCAGTAGTTGGCGCGCTGGTCGGCCATGCTCTCGTTCTGCCCAGGACACGCGAAGCGCGCGAAATACCACGACGAGTCGACGAAGGTGTCCATCGTGTCGGTCTCGCGCTTGGCCGGCTTGCCGCACGACGGGCATTTCGCATCGACGTACGAGGCGCGCTTGTTGAGTGGATTGCCGGTGCCGTCGGGCACCACGTCCTCGGGCAGCAGCACCGGCAGGTCCTTGTCCGGCACCGGCACGTCGCCGCACGCGGCGCAGTGCACGATCGGAATCGGCGTACCCCAATAACGCTGGCGGGAGATGCCCCAGTCGCGCAGCCGCCA
>DATNCP010000109.1:0-16486 GCA_035607175.1 Burkholderiales bacterium | reverse complement strand
CTGGCGGAACAGGTCCGTGATGACTCCGGCACGCAGGTCGGCGATGCGCGCGGAAACGTCCTCGGACTCGAGCAGCTCGTTCCTGAGCGCGTAGATTGTCTTGCGCTGGTCGTTGGCGACGTCGTCGTACTCGAGCAGCTGCTTGCGGATGTCGAAGTTGCGCGCCTCGACCTTGCGCTGCGCGGATTCTATGGACCGGGTCACCATCGAATGCTCGATGGCTTCGCCTTCGGGCATCTTGAGCATCACCATGATGCGGTTGATGCGGTCGCCGGCGAAGATCCGGAGCAGCGGGTCCTCCAGCGCCATGAAGAAGCGCGAGCTGCCGGGGTCGCCCTGGCGGCCGGAGCGGCCGCGCAGCTGGTTGTCGACCCGGCGCGACTCGTGGCGCTCGGTGCCGATGATGTGCAGGCCGCCTGCGCCGATCACTTTGTCGTGCAGCGCCTGCCACTCGCCGCGCAGCTGCTCCACGCGCTGCTTGCGTTCCGCCTCCGTCAGGCCCTCGGTCGCCTCCACCATCTCGGCCTGGCGCTCGACGTTCCCGCCCAGCACGATGTCGGTGCCGCGTCCTGCCATGTTGGTGGCGATGGTGATCATCTGCGGTCGGCCGGCCTGCGCCACGATCTCTGCCTCGCGCGCGTGCTGCTTGGCGTTCAACACCTGGTGCGGCAGCTTTTCCTTCACCAGCAGCGCCGAGAGCAGTTCGGAGTTCTCGATCGACGTGGTGCCCACCAGCACCGGCTGGCTGCGCTGGTGGCAGTCGCGGATTTCGTCGATGATCGCCTTGTTCTTTTCCTTGGTGGTGCGGTAGACCAGGTCCAGCCGGTCCTCGCGAATCATCTTCATGTGGGTCGGCACGACCACGGTTTCCAGGCCGTAGATCTCCTGGAATTCGTAGGCTTCCGTGTCCGCCGTCCCGGTCATGCCGGCGAGCTTGGCGTACATGCGGAAGTAGTTCTGGAAGGTGATCGAGGCGAGGGTCTGGTTCTCGTTCTGAATTGCCACCTTCTCCTTCGCCTCCACTGCCTGGTGCAGGCCGTCGGACCAGCGCCGCCCGGTCATCAGGCGCCCGGTGAATTCGTCGACGATGACCACTTCGCCGTCCTGCACCACGTAATGCTGGTCGCGGTGGAACAGGTGGTGCGCGCGCAGCGCGGCGTAGAGGTGGTGCACCAGGTTGATGTAGGCGGGTTCGTACAGGCTCGCGCCCTGCGGCAGCATGCCGATGCGGGCGAGCACCTCCTCGGCTTTCTGGTGCCCCGCCTCGGAGAGCACGACCTGGTGGTTCTTCTCGTCGACGAAGAAGTCGCCCGGAATCTCCGGCCCGTCCGGTTTCTTTTCCTCCTTCTGCCGGGTGAGGAGCGGCGCCACCTGGTTCATCTTCTGGTAGATCTCGGTGCGGTCCTCGGCCTGCCCGGAGATGATCAGCGGCGTGCGCGCCTCGTCGATCAGGATCGAGTCGACCTCGTCGACGATGGCGTAGTTGAGGCCGCGCTGGAAGCGTTCCTCGACGTGCATCGCCATGTTGTCGCGCAGGTAGTCGAAGCCGAACTCGTTGTTGGTGCCGTAGGTGATGTCGGCGGCGTAGGCCTTGCGCTTGTCCTCGGGCTCCATCTGCGGCAGGTTGACGCCGACCGACAGGCCGAGGAAGTTGTAGATCTTGCCCATCCACTCCGCGTCGCGCCGCGCCAGGTAGTCGTTGACGGTGACGATGTGGACGCTCTTCCCGGTGAGCGCGTTGAGATACGCCGGCAGCGTGGCGACCAGCGTCTTGCCCTCGCCGGTCTTCATTTCCGCGATCTTGCCGTTGTGCAGCACCATGCCGCCGACCAGCTGCACGTCGAAGTGGCGCATGCGCACGGTCCGCTTCGCCGCTTCGCGCACCACGGCGAACGCCTCGGGCAGGAGCTCGTTGAGCGTCGCGCCGTCGGCGTGGCGCTTCTTCAGTTCATCGGTCTTCGCCTGCAGCTGCGCGTCGGAGAGCTTCGCCATCTCCGGCTCGAACGCGTTGGTAGCCGCGACGGCGTGCGAGTACTGCTTCAGCAGTCGCTCGTTGCGGCTGCCGAATACGCGCGCCGGCAAGCTCCAGAGGAACTGCGCCACCGTCCGCAGGAATTGAAGGACTTTGATCATGGAAGCGAGGACCCGGGAGCGGGTACAACCCCCGGAAAACGCGAGAGTTTATCACGCGGGACGAGGCCGTCCCGCCGGTCTGAGCTATCTGGCCTGCGCGACCGTGTGGGAGGTCGTTACGAAGCGCGCGGGATTCTGCGCCGCGCCGCGGAAGCGCACTTCGAAGTGCACGTGCGGGCCGGTCGAGCGGCCGGTGTTGCCGGAGAGCGCGATGCGCTTGCCCCGCTGCAGCACGTCGCCTTCCTTGACGAACAGCTTCGACAGGTGCGCGTAGCGCGTCACCAGGTCGTTGCCGTGGTCGATGTCGATCATGTAGCCGTATTGCGGATGGAAGCCGGCGAACTGCACGATGCCGCCGGCGGCCGACACGACCGGCGTGCCGATGTCGGCGAGGAAGTCGATGCCTTCGTGCATCGCCCACTGCCCGGTGAACGGGTCGATGCGGCGGCCGAAGCCCGAGGCGTTGAATGGCGCGCTCACCGGCGTGATGGTCGGCGTCAGCTTCTTCTTCACCGCCTGCTCGAAGAGCTGCGCCTCGAGCACGCCCATCATGTCGTTCCGCGTCTCGACCTGGCGCGACAGCAGGGCGAGCTTGTCGCTGAACTCGGCGAGCGAGAGGTTCTGCGGCGGCATCATGGTCGGCGTCGCGCCGCCCAGGCCGGGCGTTTCGGCGAAGCGGAATTCGCGGATGCCCGCGGTGGACGAGAGCCGCTCGCCCAGCGCATCGAGGCGCGTCAGCTGCGCCTGCATTTCGCCCAGCTTGACCGCCATCGCGTTCAGGTTCTGCTGCACGAAGGCGCGGCCGCGCTCGGCTTCGGCCTCCTGCGCCGAAAGCACCAGGCGCTGCAGCGCCGGCGCGCGGATTTCTGCCGCATAGCGCAGCGTCAGCCAGTAGAGCCCGGCGGTCGCCGCGCACAGCAGCGCCAGCGCGAACAGACCGGTACCGACGAGATGACGCAAGGAGAGGTTGACGGACCTCGCCTTGGCCATGCGGTCGGAGACCAGGATAATCTGCACCAACACCCTCCCTTGCTGCCCCGTGCGACTGCCAAAAATCGACCGCATCCTGTCGGCCGACGCCGAACTGCAACCGCTCATCTCAAAAGCGCGGGACCTGCGCACGCTCCGGGGGCTTATTGACGGCTTCTTACCCCCTGACCTTGCGCGTCAGGCCCGGGTCGCCAATTTCAGGGACGGGGAACTGGTGCTGCACGCCGCAAACGCCTCGGCGGCGGCAAAGCTCAGGCTCCTCGCTGGTCCCCTGACTGGCTATCTGTCAGAGCGGCGCTGGCAGGTTAATTCAGTTTCCCTGAGGGTGCAACCAAACGCCTCACAGGGCGACGTCGCTGCAGTGCAAAAAAGCGTGCATTTATCCACACATACGATCGATAGCTTGCGCGCGCTGTACGGCCGGATGCAGGCCTCTCCAGCGCGCGAGGCGCTGGGCCGCCTGATCGAGCGGGCGAGGGGTGAAAACCAGGGGGGACGGAAACCGGGCTAGCCGTACTGGCGGGCGAGCCTGACGACGCCCGCGGGGGCGTCCTCCGCTCGCTCGAAGCTCACCACTTCGACGGCAGTCCGATCCGCCAGCAGGGCGCGCGCCAGCTGGTTATTGAGCGCATGCCCGGACTTGTGTGCCGCGAAAGAGGCAAGCAGCGGCTTGCCCAGCAGGTAGAGGTCGCCGATGGCGTCGAGCAGCTTGTGACGGATGAACTCGTCGGCGAAGCGCAGACCGTCCGCGTTCAGCACGCGGTAATCATCCAGCACCACCGCGTTGTCGAGACCGCCGCCGAGCGCGAGGCCGTTGTCGCGCAGGTCTTCGACCTCGTGCATGAAGCCGAAGGTGCGGGCGCGGGCGATTTCCTTGAGGTACGACGTCTCGGCGAAATCGACCGACACCGACTGCGTCGAGCGCTCGATCACCGGGTGCTTGAATTCGATCGAGAAGGAAAGCCGGAAGCCTTCGTACGGATCGAGGCGCGCCCACTTGTCGCCGTGCTTCACTTCGACGCGCCGGGTGACGCGCAGGAACCGCTTCGGCGCCGCCTGCTCTTCGATGCCGGCCTGCTGGATGAGGAGCACGAACGGCGAGGCGCTGCCGTCCATGATCGGCATCTCGGGCGCGTCGAGATCGACATAGGCGTTGTCGACACCCAGCCCGCCGAGCGCGGACATGAGGTGCTCCACCGTGCTCACCCGCACGCCGTCCTTGATCAGGCAACTCGACAGGCGTGTGTCGCCCACCAGCTCCGCGCGCGCCGGAATGTCGACCGGCGACGCAAGGTCGATGCGGCGAAAGACGATGCCGGTATCCGCGGGCGCTGGGCGCAGCTTCATCGACACCTTCTGGCCGGTGTGCAACCCGACGCCGGAGGCGCTGATCAGTGACTTGAGGGTGCGCTGCTTTAGCATGAATTCGGCATGTTGCAGTGCGGGATTCTAGCAGAGAACCCGGATACCGTTCAGGGGCTTACGCGCGCCGCGGCTCGCTCTCGGGATTTTCCCGGGCCTTGACCTGCTCGGTGACGTCGTAGATCACCCCCAGCCGCGCCGGCCGGCCGGAGAACTCGAGGTTAAAGGACACCACCTTCACATGGATGAGGTCGCCGTTCTTCTTGCGATGGCGCCAGACGCGCTGTCGGTAGTCCGCGCTGCGGTCCTCGAAGGCCTTGCGCAGCCCCGCAACATCCTCGGGCGGGCGGATCTGCTCGGCGGTCATGGTGCGGAATTCTTCGCGTGAATAGCCGTACAGGCCGAGCGCGGCGCCGTTGACGGCGAGGAACGCGAGCGAGTTGGCATCGACCACCCACATCGGCTGCGGATGGACCTCGAACAGCAGACGATAGCGCTCCTCGCTCTCCTCCAGCGCTTTCTGGTCGCGCGCGCGCTCGGTGATGTCCTTGCCGATGCCGTGGTAGCCGCGCAGCCGCCCGTGCTCGTCGAAGAGGGGTTCGCCGCTCACGCTGAGATAGCGCAGATCTCCGGAGGTCTTGTAGCGCAGCAACACGAAGTCGGAGAACGACTCGAGGCGCCGCAACCGCGCGCGGTGCTGGTCCCAGCTTTCCTGCATCGGCGCGAGCCCGTTCACCTCCCAGCGCGCCTTGCCGATGACCACATCGGTGTCGACGTCGGGCACCTCGAGGCCCGGCACGTCGAGGAAGCGGAACTCCTGGTCCTGCATCCAGTACCAGTCGGAGCTCATCTCGACCATGCGCCGGAAGCGCTGTTCGCTCATGCGCGCAGCGCGCTTCAGTGCCGTGATGTCGCTGATCACCGCCGAGGTGTAGACCGGCGTGCCGGCGCTGTCGCGCACCACGCCGCCTGCCACTTGCGCCCAGATCGTGCCGCCGTCCTTGCGCACGTAGCGCCGCTCGTTCAGGCGCGGCTTGGACTTGCCCGAGATCGCCTGCGCGCGCAGCAGCGACGCGGCTTCGCGGTCGTCGGCGTGCACCACCTCGAGATGATTGCGCTGCATCAGCTCGTCGACCGTGTAGCCGAACATGCGCGTCAGCACGGCGTTGGCGTGCAGGAATCTGCCTTCCATCGAGAAAATGGCGAGACCGACCGGGAACTGCTCGAACAGCGGGCCGAACAATGCCTCAGGACGAGGCGGCGGCTCAGGCTTGCGCGTAGCCATGGCACATCATGGCACAGCAAGCGGAGGCGGGGCACCCCGGCAAGGTAGGGTGCCCCGTTTCTTGCAGTTACTGACTCAGTCGGCTTGCTTGCGCAGGAACGCCGGGATGTCGTACTTGTCCACCCCGCTCTGCTGCAGCGCTTCCACCGTCGAGGCGCGGTTGCGGCGGATCACCGCCGGCACCGAGTCGAGCTGGTTGTAGTCCACCGTACCGGGTGCCGGCATGTTGTCGGTACCGGTTTTCTGGGAGACGACCAGCTTGGGCTGCCGCGCCGCTGCATTCGCCATGCCAAGGCCGGTCGCGACCACCGTGACGCGCAGGTCCTCCGCGAGCCCGTCGTCATAGACACCGCCGTAGATGATGGTGGCGTCGTCCGCGGCGAAGCTGCGGATGATGTTCATCACCTCCTTGGTCTCGCGCAGCTTGAGGCTGGCGCGCGAGGCGGTGATGTTGACGAGCACGCCTCTGGCACCCGCGAGGTTGACGCCCTCGAGGAGCGGGCAGGCGATCGCCTGCTCCGCGGCGATGCGCGCGCGGTCGATGCCGCTCGCAGCCGCCGAGCCCATCATCGCCATGCCCTGCTCCGACATCACGGTGCGCACGTCCTGGAAGTCGACGTTCACCAGGCCGGGCAGGTTGATGATCTCGGCGATGCCCGCGACGGCGTTGTTGAGCACGTCGTCGGCCGCCTTGAAGGCGTCCTCCTGCGTGACGTCCTCGCCGAGCACCTCTTCCAGCTTGTCGTTGAGGATCACGATCAGCGAGTCGACGTGCGGAGCCATCTGCTCCAGCCCCTGCTCCGCGGACTTCATGCGCTTGGAGCCCTCGAAGGTGAACGGCTTGGTGACCACCGCCACGGTGAGGATGCCGAGCGAGCGGGCCACTTCCGCGATCACCGGGCCGGCGCCGGTGCCGGTGCCGCCACCCATGCCTGCGGTGATGAACACCATGTGCGCGCCGGCGATCGCCTCCTCGATGCGATCGCGCTCGGCGAGCGCTACCGCGCGCGCCTCTTCGGGCTTCGCCCCCGCCCCCAGCCCGCTGGATCCGAGCTGGATCTGGTTGCGCGCCTTGTTGCGCGACAGCACCTGCGCGTCGGTATTGACGGCGATGAACTCCACGCCTTCGACGCCCTGCTCGATCATGTGATTGATCGCGTTGCCGCCGGCGCCTCCCACGCCGATCACCTTGATGATCGGCCCCGTTGCCTGACTGTCTACGATCTCGAACATGTTGTTATCTCCTTGCCGTTGAGTTCGACTGCATCAAAAGTTGCGCTGAAACCACTCCCGCATGCGCACCAGCACGGCCTTGACCGAGCCGGTCTGGCGCGACAGCTTCCCTTGCTGCACCTGCGATGCTCCTTCCAGCAGCAGCCCCACCGCCGTGGCGTAGCGCGGCGCGCGCACCACATCGGCGAGACCACCCTGATAGCGCGGCACGCCGAGGCGCACCGGCATGTGGAAAATCTCTTCTCCCAGCTCGACCATGCCGTGCATCACCGCCGAGCCGCCGGTGAGCACCACGCCGCTCGAGAGCAGCTCCTCGAAGCCCGACTCGCGCAGCACCTGCTGCACCAGCGAGTAGAGCTCCTCGACGCGAGGCTCGATCACCTCGGCGAGCGTCTGGCGCGACATCGAGCGCGGCGAGCGCTCGCCGATGCCCGGCACCTCGATCATCTGGTTCGGGTCGGCGAGCTGGCGCAGCGCCACGCCCTGGCGCGTCTTGATGTTCTCGGCGTCGCCGGTCGGCGTGCGCAGCGCCATGGCGATGTCGTTGGTGATCTGGTCGCCGGCGATCGGCACCACGGCGGTATGGCGGATCGCGCCGTGGGTGAAGATCGCGACGTCGGTGGTGCCGCCGCCGACATCGAGCAGGCAGACGCCGAGATCCTTCTCGTCCTCGAGCAGCACCGCGCGCGCCGAGGCAAGCGGCTGCAGGATGAGATCGTTGACCTCGAGGCCGCAGCGGCGCACGCACTTGATGATGTTCTGCGCCGCCGCCACCGCGCCGGTGACGATGTGGACCTTCACTTCGAGGCGCACGCCCGACATGCCGATCGGCTCGCGCACGTCCTCCTGCCCGTCGATGATGAATTCCTGGCGCAGCACGTGCAGGATCTGCTGGTCGGTCGGGATGTTGACCGCGCGCGCGGTGTCGAGCGCCCGCTCGACATCGAGCGCCGTTACCTCGCGCTCCTTGATCGCCACCATGCCGGTCGAGTTGAAGCTGCGGATGTGGCTGCCGGCGATGCCGACGAAAGCCGACGTGATCTTGCAGTCGGCCATCAGCTCCGCCTCTTCCAGCGCGCGCTGGATCGCCGCCACGGTGGCTTCGATGTTCACCACCACGCCTTTCTTCAGGCCCTTCGACTCGTGGCTGCCCAGGCCCAGAACTTCCAGCGCGCCGTCGGCGCGCAGCTCGGCGACCAGGCACACCACTTTCGCGGTGCCGATGTCGAGAGCGACGATCAGGTTCTTGTTGTCGCGCGCCATTCGCCTAGCCCCTCCCATCCGGAATGCGCAGCGCGAAGCCGTTGGGATAGCGCAGGTCCACGTAGTCGTAGCGCGCCGTTCCCTTGGCGGCGGCCTGCACGAAGCGTTCGAGGCGCACCTGCGCGGCGTCGGCGTCGCGGCCCAGCGCGAGTCGCACGCCGCTCCCGAGGCGCAGCTGCCACGCCAGCCGCGGCGTGAGGATGACTTCCTCGACGCGCGTGCCGAGCGGCGCGACGATCTCGTTGAAGCGCGCGTAGCGGCGCGCGACCTCGCCTTCGCTGCGCGGCGGGCCCGACAGGCGCGGCAGCCGCGCCTCGCTCGTGCCGTTGAAGCGCTCGCCAAAGGTGTTGACCAGGCCTCGCTCGCCCCAGTAGGCGAGCGCCACGTGCTCTTCCAGCGTCGCCTCGAGGCGGTCGGGCCAGACGCGGCGCACCGCCGCGCGGCGCACCCACGGCAAGCGCTCCAGCGCATTGCGCACCTCGACGACGTCGACCGAGAAGAAGTTGCCGGCGACCCGGCCGCGCAGCGCGGCCTCGATTTCGGTGCGGGCGGTGTGCTCGAGACTGCCCTGCACGGTCACGTCGCGCACCGGCCAGAGGGGCGAGCGCATCGCGAGCTGCAGCCCGGCGAGCGCGAACGCGAGTCCGGTCAGGCCGACCAGGAAACCGGCGAGCATGTTCAGCAGGCGCGGGTTATCCCACATGCGCCATCTCCAGGATGCGCACGCACAGGTCCTCGTAGGCGATGCCGACCGCCTTCGCGGCCATCGGCACGAGCGAGTGATCGGTCATGCCCGGCGAGGTGTTGATTTCCAGCAGGAACGGACGCCCGCGCTTGTCGAGCATCAAGTCGACGCGTCCCCAGCCGCGGCAGCCGAGCGCCTGAAACGCCTTCAGCGACAGGGCTTGGATCTGCTTCTCCTTCGCGGCCGGCAGCCCGGAGGGGATGAGGTAGCGCGTGTCGTTGGCGATGTACTTGGCCTCGTAGTCGTAGAACTCGCGCGGTGTCTCGATCTTGATGATCGGCAGTACGCGCTCGCCGACGATGGCGACTGTCAGTTCCGGCCCCTCGATGAACTTCTCGGCGATGACGACCGGGTCGTAGTTCACCGCGAGAGCAAAGGCTTCCTCGAGATCGCCGGCCCGCTTGACTTTGGACATGCCGACCGAAGAGCCTTCACTCGCCGGCTTGACGAACAGCGGCACGCCGAGCCGCTTGGCGACTGCCTTCAGATTGCTGTCCTTGCCGAGGACTTCGTAAGCCGCCGTGGGCAGGCCTTCCGCCGCCCACAGCCGCTTGGTGCGCACCTTGTCCATCGCCAGCGCCGAGGCGAGCACGCCGCTGCCGGTGTAGGGGATGCCGAGCCATTCGAGGACGCCTTGCACGGTGCCGTCCTCGCCGAAGCGTCCGTGGAGCGCGATGAAAACGCGCGCAAAGCGCTCCCTGGCCAGATCCTGGACGTCCCTCTCCCTGGGATCGAACGGATGCGCGTCGATGCCCTTCTTGCGAAGCGCGGCGAGCACCATGCCTCCGCTCTTGAGCGAGACGTCGCGCTCCGCGGATTTGCCGCCCATCAGCACGGCAACCTTGCCGAAGTTCATGCCGGCTCTCCCACCACGCGCACCTCGGTGGAAAGAACGACGCCCTTCATCTGGTAGACCATCCGCCGGATGTGCTTGACCAGCCATTCGATATCGGCGGCGCTGCCGGCGCCGCCGGGATTGACGATGAAGTTGGCGTGCTTCTCCGAGACGCGCGCGCCGCCGCGGGCGAAGCCTTTCAGGCCGCAGGCCTCGATCAGCCGCGCCGCATGGTCCTTCGGCGGGTTGCGGAACACGCTGCCGGCGTTCGGCAGCGAGAGCGGCTGGGTGGCAATGCGCCGGGCGAGCAGCTCCTTCATGATGCCGCGCGAGGTGTCGCCGTCGCCGGGCTTGAGCTTGAACCAGGCCGCCGCGAACCATTCCTTGCGCGCCGGCTTCGGCTTGCACTGGCGGTAGCCGACTTCGAACTCGTCGCGCGAGCGCCGCGTCACCTTGCCGTGGCGGTCGATCATCGCCACGCGCTCGACGATGTCCCAGGTCTCGCCGCCGTAGCAGCCGGCGTTCATCGCCAGCGCACCGCCGATCGTGCCGGGAATGCCGGCGAGGAACTCGGCGCCCTCGAGATGGTGCTGGGCGGCGAAGCGCGCGGCTTTCGGGCTGGCGACGCCGGCCTCGGCGTAGACCATGCCGCCGTCCATCGCCGGGCGGCGGCTCGCGCCGTGCGTGAGGATCACGGTGCCGCGCCAGCCGCCGTCGCGCACCAGCAGATTGGAGCCGAGGCCGACGAAGAGGAGCGGCTCGCCCTCCGGCAGCTGCCCGAGGAACGCGCTGAGATCGTCGAGGTCGGCCGGGATATAGAAGCGGTCGGCGGGCCCGCCGGCGCGCCAGCTCACGTGCCTCGCCATCGGCTCGTCCCGCCTCAGCTGGCCGCGCAGCGTCTTGAAGTGGCTCGCGTCGCTCATGTCCATGAGGTGTTCATGTCAGTTGCGCGGGGACATTGCCGATCGACCCCGCTCCCATGGTGACGACCA
This sequence comes from Burkholderiales bacterium, assembly GCA_035607175.1. GTDB lineage: Bacteria > Pseudomonadota > Gammaproteobacteria > Burkholderiales > SG8-39 > SCGC-AG-212-J23. The sequence continues at coordinate 5,648 of DATNCP010000109.1, read as the reverse complement.
CATCGCCGTCGCGAGTCGCGCGCCGGATCGCTTCCGGAAGCGCGCCCACGTCGTCGACGAACTGCGGCTCGACCTTGCCGGCCACGCGCAGCGCGCGGGCGAGCGAACGGCCGTCGGCGGCGACGATCGGCGATTCGCCCGCCGAATAGACGTCCGTGAGGAGCAGCGCGTCGGCCGTGGACAGGACGCGCACGAAGTCCTCGAACAGGTCGCGGGTGCGCGTGTAGCGGTGCGGCTGGAAGGCGAGCACCACGCGGCGGTCGGGAAAGGCGCCGCGCACCGCGGCGAGCGTTGCCGCCATCTCGACCGGGTGGTGGCCGTAGTCGTCGATCAGCGTGAAGCGGCCGCCGCCCGCCGCGGCGACTTCGCCGTAGACCTGGAAGCGGCGGCCGACGCCGCGGAATTCGGCCAGCGCCTTCTGGATCGCGGCATCGGCGACGCCGAGCTCGGTCGCCACCGCGATCGCGGCGAGCGCATTGAGCACGTTGTGCTGCCCCGGCAGGTTGAGCGTCACGTCGAGCGGCTTGCCGGACGCGCGGCGGGCGCGGAAGCGCATCCTGCCGCCGTCGTGCCGGACCGAGCTCGCGCCGACCGCAGCGTCGTCGGCCGTTCCATAGGTGAGCACCGGCTTCGAGACCTGCGGCAGGATCTCGCGCACCACCGGATCGTCGATGCACAGCACCGCGGCGCCGTAGAAAGGCAGGTTCTGCAGGAACTGGACGAAGGCCTGCTTCAGCTTGCTGAAGTCGTGCTCGTAGGTCTCCATGTGATCGGCGTCGATGTTGGTGACGACGGCGATCACCGGCTGCAGGTGCAGGAACGAGGCGTCGGACTCGTCGGCCTCGACGACGATGAAGTCGCCCGCGCCGAGGCGGGCGTTCGAGCCGGCGGCGTTCAGGCGCCCGCCGATGACGAAGGTCGGGTCGAGCCCGCCTTCGGCGAGCACGCTCGCGACCAGGCTGGTGGTCGTGGTCTTGCCGTGCGTGCCGGCGATGGCGATGCCCTGCTTCAGGCGCATCAGCTCGGCGAGCATGAGCGCTCGCGGCACGAGCGGCACGCGCTTGCTGCGCGCCGCGATCACTTCAGGATTGTCGGCTTGCACCGCCGAGGAGACGACGACCGCATCGGCGCCGTCGACCTGCTTCTCGGCGTGGCCGATGGAGACCTTCGCGCCCAATCCCTTCAGGCGCCGGGTGGCCGCGTTCTCCGACAGGTCCGAGCCGCTCACCTGATAACCGAGGTTGAGCAGCACTTCGGCGATGCCGCTCATCCCGGCGCCGCCGATGCCGACGAAGTGGATGTGCCGCACTTTGTGTTTCATGCGGCGAGCCTCATGCATCGTTCGGCGACGATGCGCGCCGCGTCCGGCTTGCCGAGCGCCCTCGCCTGCTTCGCCATCGCGAGCAGCTTGGCGCGATCGAGCGAACCGATCAGCGCGGCGAGCTTCTCGGCGGACAGGTCGCGCTGCTGGATGAGGATCGCGGCGCCGCGCTCGGAGAGGAACTTGGCGTTCGCGGTCTGGTGGTCGTCGACCGCGTGCGGGAAAGGCACCAGAACGCTCGCCAGCCCGCCCGCCGCGAGCTCGGACACCGTCACCGCGCCCGCGCGACAGATCACCAGGTCAGCCTGCGCATAGGCCTGCGCCATGTCGTCGATGAAGGCGATCAGCTCGCCCTGAACGCCGGCGGCGGCATAGTTGGCTTGCAGGGTGGCGAGATGCTTCTCGCCCGCCTGGTGGACCACGTGCGGCTTCTCCGGCAGCAGTGCGATCGCCTTCGGCAGGACCTCGTTCAGGGCTTGCGCGCCGAGGCTGCCGCCGACGACGAGGACACGCAGCGGGCCGGTACGGTCCTGGAATCTTTTTTCAGGCAGCGCCAAAGAAGAAATACCGGCGCGTACCGGGTTGCCGGTCCATTCCGCGCCCTTCAGGGTTTCAGGAAAGGCCTGCATGACCTTGTCGCAGACGATGGACAGCACCTTGTTGGTGAGCCCGGCAATGGCGTTCTGCTCGTGCAGCGCGAGCGGCTTGTTGAGAAGCGACGCCATCATTCCGCCCGGGAAAGCCACGTAGCCGCCGAGGCCGAGCACCACGCTCGGCTGGATGCGGCGGATGTGGCGCGCACTCTCCCAGAAGGCGTAGAGAAGGTTCGCGGGCAGCAGCAGCTTCTGCAGCAGCCCCTTGCCGCGCGCGGCCTTCGCCCGGATCCATGCGGTCTGATAGCCGTGCTTCGGCACCAGCCGCTCTTCCATGCCGCCGCGTCCGCCCATCCAGACGACGTCCCAGCCCGCGGCGCGCATCTCGGCCGCCACCGCGAGTCCGGGGAAGATGTGGCCGCCGGTGCCGCCCGCCATGATGAGGATGGTGTTCGGCATCAGGCGTGGAGTCCTCGCGCGAGCTGGCGGTTCTCCCAATCGATCCTGAGCAGGATCGCGAGCGCGACAAAGTTCACCAGCAGCCCCGAGCCGCCATAGCTCATCAGCGGCAGCGTGAGGCCCTTGGTCGGCAGCAGCCCCATGTTCACGCCCATGTTGATGAGCGCCTGGAAGCCGATCCAGACGCCGATGCCCTGCGCGGCGAGCGCGGCGAAGTGGCGATCGCGCAGGCAGGCCTGACGGCCGATGGCGAAGGCGCGCGCGACGATCCAGACGAAGAGCGTGATCACCAGGGCAATGCCGGCGAAGCCGAGCTCTTCGGCGACCACCGCGAGCAGGAAGTCGGTATGCGCCTCGGGCAGGTAGTGCAGCTTCTCGACGCTCGCGCCGAGGCCGACGCCGAGCCATTCGCCGCGGCCGAACGCGATCAGCGCGTGCGAGAGCTGGTAGCCCTTGCCGAACGGATCGGACCAGGGATCCATGAAGCCGAAGATGCGCTGCATCCGGTACGGCGAGGAGACGACGAGCAGCACGAAGCCGGCGGCGAGCATGCCGACCAGCGCGAGGAAGTGGCGGCCATTCATGCCGCCGAGGAAGAGCATGCAGAACGCCGTGACGGCGATCACCACCAGCGCGCCGAAATCGGGCTCGCGCAGCAGCAGCCAGCTGACCAGCAGCATCACCCCGAGCATCGGCAGCAGGCCGCGCTTGAAGCTCTTCATCACCGCGTGCTTGCGCATCGTGTAGTCCGCCGCGTAGAGCACCACGGCGAGCTTCATCAGTTCCGAGGGTTGGATGCCGACGAACGGCAGGTCGAGCCAGCGCCGGGCGCCGTTCACCTCGCGGCCGAGACCGGGAATCAGCACCGCGACGAGCAGCGCGAGGGCGCCAAGAAAGGCCCACGGCGCGACGCTCTGCCAGAAGCGGACCGGGACGAGGAAAACACCGATCGCCGCCGCGAGCGCGATCGACAGGAATACGCCGTGCCGCGCGAGATACCACGCAGCGTTGTAGCCGGTGTAGCGGCTCGCCTCCGCGGTCGCGATCGACGACGAGTAGACCATCACCAGCCCGCAGGTCGCGAGCAGCAACGCCGCCCAGGCGAGCGAGCGGTCGTATTCGGCGTCGGGCGCATTGCGCGCGAAGACGTAGGTCTGGCTCACGCAGACAGGCCCTTTACCGCTGCTGCGAACGCGTCGCCGCGATGCTTGTAGTCGCGGAACATGTCGAAGCTCGCGCACGCAGGCGAGAGCAGCACCGCCTCCGCGGACACCTGGGCGGCTTTCTCGACGGCTTCCTCGAGGGTGCGGCAGCGCTCGCCGCCCACGACTTCCGCGATCTGCGGCGCATCGCGGCCGATCAGAAGCACCTTCACGGCAAAGCGCGCGACCGGCTCGCGCAACGGCGTGAAATCCTGGCCCTTGCCCTCGCCGCCGAGGATCAGCACCGTTTTCTTGCCCAGGCCGCGCAGCGCGGCGACGGTCGCGCCAACGTTGGTGCCCTTGGAATCGTCGTACCACTCGACGCCGCGCCGGGTCGCCACCAGCTCCAGCCGGTGCGCAAGGCCCTTGAAAGTCCTCAATCCCGTCGGAGGCGCATCGAGGGCGCCGGCCAGGGCGCAGGCGGCGAGAGCGTTGGCGACGTTGTGCGTGCCGCGGATCGGCAGGTCGGCCACCGGCAGGATCTGCTTCTTGCCGCGCACCAGGTTGCCGCCGGAAACGCCATAGTCATCGCCGCGCGGTGCGTCCAGGCCGAAGGTCACGACCTTCTTCCCGGGCAGCGCCATGGCGCGCGAGCGCTCGTCGTCGCGATTCAGGACCTGCACGCCGGCGCCCATGAAGACGCGCGCCTTGGCCGCGCCGTAGTCGTCGAGGCCGGCGTAGCGGTCGAAGTGATCCTCGCTGAGGTTGAGCATCGTCGCCGCGCGCGGCGCGAGCGACCACGTGGTCTCGAGCTGGTAGCTGGAAAGCTCGAGCACCCATGCCGCGGGCGGAGTTTTCCTTTTCAGCGCCGCATCCAGCACGGGCGGCGCGATGTTGCCCGCGACCTCGCAATCGACGCCGGCGCTGCGCAGCAGATGGCCGACGAGTGCGGTCACGGTGCTCTTGCCATTGGTACCGGTCACCGCCAGCACCGGCGCCGTGTTCTGCCACGCGAAGAGCTCGACGTCGCCGAGCACCGGGATGCCCTTCGCGACCGCGCGGCGCACCACTTCGTCCTCGAGCGACAGCCCCGGGCTGATGCAGACCAGGTCGACGCCGTCAAGCAGCGAAGCCGCAAAGGGGCCTGCGTGCAGCTCGCCGGAAAAATCTTTCTTGCGAGGAGGAGAAGCACGGGTATCGGCGACGCGTGCCGTGCCGCCGTGGCGCTCGACCCAGCGCGCCATGGACAGACCGGTGTCGCCGAGACCGAGCACCAGAATCCTTTTTCCCTTCAGGGAGGAAGGCGTCGGCCTGGAAAGGAGCGAGAAGGCGGGCTCGCGCATCATCGGAGCTTGAGCGTCGAGAGGCCGAACAGGACCAGCATCATGGTGATGATCCAGAAGCGCACCACCACCTGGCTCTCCTTCCAGCCCTCGAGCTCGTAGTGGTGGTGCAGCGGCGCCATGCGGAAGATGCGCTTGCCGCCGCTCCACTTGAAGTACAGCACCTGGATCATCACCGACAGCGTTTCGGCGACGAACACGCCGCCCATGATGAACAGCACGATCTCCTGGCGCACGATCACGGCGATGGTGCCGAGCGCGGCGCCGAGCGAGAGCGCGCCGACGTCGCCCACGAATACTTCCGCCGGGTAGGCGTTGAACCAGAGGAAGCCGAGCCCCGCGCCCGCGATCGCGCCGCAGATCACCGCCATTTCGCCCGCGCCGACGATGTAGGGCACGCCGAGATACTTGGAGAACACCGCGTGGCCGGCGACGTAGGCGAAGATGCCTAGCGCGCTGCCCACGAGCACGGTCGGCATGATCGCGAGGCCGTCGAGGCCGTCGGTCAGATTGACCGCGTTCGAGGTGCCGACGATGACGAAGAACGTCAGCACGATGAAGCCGATGGTGCCGAGCGGATAGGCGACGTGCTTGAAGAACGGCACGATCAGCTCGTTCAGCGCCGGGATGCCGGGCGTGCCCTGCGCCATCCAGGCGAGAAAGCCCGCGGCGCCCAGGCCGAAGACCGACTGCCAGAAGAGCTTCGCCCTCGCCGAGAGCCCTTTCGGATTGCGGTGCACGACCTTGCGGTAGTCGTCGACCCAGCCGACGATGCCGAAGGCGAACGTCA
>DATNCP010000105.1:0-5737 GCA_035607175.1 Burkholderiales bacterium | reverse complement strand
GCCGAACATGAAGTGCATGCGCCACACCAGCTCCTCGCGCGGCATCTGCGGCAGGGCGCGCTCGAGCGCCGCCTTGTAGCGCTGCATGGTCGGCGCGTACATCTGGCCGATCAGGTGGCGGATGCCTTTCGCCGGCTCGGTATAGGTGCGGCCGAGCAGGCGGATGAAGTTGCGGCCGCCCTTGGCGTCTTCCAGCATGCGCAGGCTCGCGCCGACGAAGGCGCGGATGATCGCGTCGGCGTCGGGCGTGCCGCCCGCCTCGAGCGCCTCGAGCGCGGCGATGCGCGCCACGTTCATGGGATCGAGGCGGCGACGGAACACCGCTTCGATCAGCGCGTCCTTGGAGCCGAAGTGATAGTTGACCGCGGCGAGGTTGACGCCGGCCTTCGAGGTCAGCAGGCGCATGGACGTGCCGCCGAAGCCCTGCTGCATGAAGAGCTCCTCGGCTGCGTCGAGGATGCGGGTGCGTGTTTCGTGCTGGGGTTTCACGGCGCGGAGCGACACGGGCGCCTCCAAGGGATTCAAACGAACGTTTGAATAATATCCCGGCGGGCGAGCGTCCGTCAACCTCGATAATTCGGCGATGGGCGAGTGGCGCAACCTCGGCACGCTGGTGCCGTACCTGTGGGAGTACAAGTGGCGGGTCCTGCTGGCGCTCGCCTGCCTGATCACCGCCAAGGTGGCGAACGTCGGCGTGCCGCTCATCATGAAGGAGGTCGTGGATGGGCTAGACCCAAGCGGCCTTCATGTCCAGGCGGCTGTCGTTGCCGTGCCTTTCGCGCTGCTCGCGATTTACGGGATCCTGCGCTTCTCGACCACGCTGTTCGGCGAACTGCGCGACGTGGTCTTCGTGCGCGTCACGCAGCGCGCGATCCGGCGCGTCGCGCTCGGCGTGTTCCGGCACCTGCACAGCTTGAGCCTGCGCTTCCACCTCGACCGCCAGACCGGCGGCATGACGCGCGACATCGAGCGCGGCACGCGCGGCATCTCGACGCTGCTTTCCTACCTGCTCTTTTCCATCATTCCGGTGATCCTGGAGTTCGCGCTGGTCGCCGCGGTGCTGATCACCAAGTTCGACTGGCGCTTCGCCGCGGTGACCTTCACCGCGGTGGTGATCTACATCGGCTTCACGGTGCTGGTGACCGAGTGGCGCATGGAGATCCGGCGCCGCGCCAACGAGCTCGACTCGCGCGCCAACACGCGCGCCATCGACTCGCTGCTCAACTACGAGACGGTGAAGTACTTCGGCAACGAGGAGTTCGAGGCGGGCCGCTACGACGAGAGCCTGCGGAAGTACGAGTCGGCGGCGGTGCAGAACGAAGCCTCGCTCGGCATCCTCAACATCGGCCAGAGCCTGATCATCGCCGTCGCGGTTACGCTGCTGATGATCCTGGTGGCGCAGGGCGTGGCGATGAAGTCGCTGACGCTCGGGGATCTCGTGCTGGTGAACGGCCTGCTCATCCAGCTCTACATCCCGCTCAACTTCCTCGGCATGGTGTACCGCGAGATCAAGCAGGCGCTCGCCGACCTCGACCGCATGTTCCGGCTGCTCGGCGAGCACCGCGAGGTCCAGGACACGGAAGGCGCCGTACCGTTGCCCTCCGGGCGCCTCGAAGTCGAGTTTCAGGGGGTGAATTTTTCCTATGAACCCCAAAGACGAATTCTCTTCGACGTGCGCTTCAAGATCGGCGCGGGGCAGCGCGTCGCGGTGGTCGGCCACTCGGGGTCGGGCAAGTCGACGCTGGGACGGCTGCTCTACCGGTTCTACGACGTTTCCGGCGGCGACATCGTCGTTGGCGGAATCCCGGTGAAGAATCTGAAGCAGCAGAGCCTGCGCGGCGCGATCGGCATCGTGCCGCAGGACACGGTGCTGTTCAACGACACCATCCTCTACAACATCCGCTATGGCCGGCCGGAGGCGAGCGATGCGGAAGTGATCGAAGCGGCGCGCGCGGCGCACATCCACGACTTCATCGAAACGCTGCCGAAGAAATACGAGACGATGGTCGGCGAGCGCGGCCTGAAGCTTTCCGGCGGCGAGAAGCAGCGTGTCGCGATCGCGCGCGCGCTGCTGAAGAACCCCCGCATCCTGATCTTCGACGAGGCCACCTCGGCGCTCGACTCGCGTGCCGAGAAGGCGATCCAGGCCGAGCTCGAGCGCATCTCGCAGGGGCGGACCACGTTGGTGATCGCTCACCGCCTCTCGACGGTCATGGACGCGGACCAGATCCTGGTGCTCAACCAGGGTCGGATCGTCGAGCGCGGAACCCATCGGCAACTTCTTGAGTTGCAAGGCGAATACGCCCGGATGTGGGCGCTGCAGCAAGAGCAGGCGCAAGCCGAGGCCGTGCTGGAGCGCGCGGGCGCTTTGTAGTCGTTCGGACCACGGTCGTTGCCGCTGCCCGACAGCGGTAAAGATTTCACAGGTAGTTTAGAAAGCGGCTACTACCCCATGATTTCGTTTAGCTTTTTTTCTGGCGGTAGGATAAACTGCGACAAATCCATGCGCCATTTAGGGCATGGTCCACTGGAACGAACAAACCACCGCTTTAGGGAAGATTCACCGCAATGCAACGGAAACTCCATCCGCTAGAGGGCATCGTCGCCGTGTTCGCCCTCTTTTTCGTGCTCGCGCTCACGATCGGATTCGCACAAGCTCAAAACGCGCGCGCGCAGAAGACCGTCTATCTCCGCTCGTCGGCGGCGCTGGTGCAGGACGCCGCGACCAACGAAGTCGTGATCGACAAGAACGCCGATTCGGTGACGCCGATCGCCTCGATCACGAAGCTCATGACGGCGATGGTGATCATCGACCGCGGCCTCGACCTCGACGCGCGCATCGTCGTCTCGCGCGAGGACGTGGACTGGAAGAAAGGCTCGCGCTCGCGGCTCGAGCCCGGCGCGATCCTGACGCGCGACGAGCTGCTCATCGTCGCGCTGATGGCGTCGGAGAACCGCGCCGCCGCGGCGCTCAGCCGCACCTATCCCGGCGGTCGCGAGGCCTTCGTCGCGGCGATGAACGCCAAGGCGACGGCGCTCGGCATGACCGACAGCCACTTCGTCGACGCGACCGGCCTCTCGGCGAGCAACGTCGCGAGCGCCAGGGACCTGGCGAAGCTGGTGCGCGCGGCGTACGAATACCCGCTGATCCGCGAATACTCGACGCGCGAGCGCCATACCGTGAAGGTGCACGGCCGGCCGCTCGCCTTCCGCAACACCAACGGCCTGGTGCGCAGCACCCAGTGGGAAATCGGCCTTTCCAAGACCGGCTACATCAGCGAGGCGGGCCGCTGCCTCGTCATGCACGTGCGCCTCGCCTCGAAGGACCTGATCGTCGTGCTGCTCGATTCGTGGGGCAAGCAGTCCCGGATCGGCGACGCGAACCGCATCAAGCGCTGGCTCGAGCTGCACGCCGCCTCCCCCGCACGCTCCAGCTAGCCCGCGCTCAGTTTCCACTCAGTTTCCACTCAGTTTCCAGTCAGGCCGTGGAGGGCGAACAGCCCCCTGCGGTCACTCCAGCATCGGGTCTGCGCAAACCCGGCATTCGCTGCCAGGGTGCGAAAGCCGCTGCGCGAATACTTGTAGGAATTCTCGGTATGGATCGATTCGCCGCGCTCGAAAGCGAAGCGTTGCGCGCCGATCCTTATTTCCTGTTCCTGCAATGAAACCAGATGCATTTCGATGCGGCCGCGCGACGCGTTATAGAAGGCGTAGTGCGCGAAGCATCGCAGGTTGAAGTCGGCGCCCAGCTCGCGATTGATGCGTGCCAGCAGGTTCAGGTTGAAAGCCGCGGTGACGCCGCGCGAATCGTTGTACGCGGCGTGCAGCACGTTCGCGTCCTTCTTCAGGTCGGTGCCGATCAGCATCCGGCTCGCCTGCGTCCGCGCGCGCGCTAGGAAGCCGTGCGCCTCGTCGGGCGTCAGGTTGCCGATGGTCGAGCCCGGGAAATAGGCGATGCGCGGGGCCTTCGCCGCCGGCAGGTCGAGGGGGCGCGAGAAGTCGGCGGCGACCGGGACGATGCGCAGCCACGGAAATTCGCGCCCGAGGCGCGCGGCGGCGTGCTCGAGCGCGCTCCGCGAGATGTCGACCGGCAGGTAGGCTTTCGGCCGCAGCGCGCGGATCAGGAGCCGGGTCTTGAAGCTCTCGCCGCTGCCGTACTCGAGGAGCTCGCAGCCCTTGCCGGCGAAGCGCGCGATGGCGGAGATATTTCCCCGGGTCAGCGAGAGTTCCGCGCGCGTCAGGTAGTACTCGGGGAGCCGGCAGATCCGCTCGAAGAGCCTGCTGCCCTTCGCGTCGTAGAAATACTTCGGCGGCAAGGCCTTCTGCGGCAGCGAAAGGCCGGTGACCACGTCCTCGAGAAAGCTCAATGCGCGCCGATCTTGGCCGGTTCGGGCTGGTGGCCGATGCGTTGCGAGATGCGGTCGGCGGTCTCCTTCACCAGCGCGCCCCACTGCGGCTTCATGCGGTCGGCGGGCGTGGAGAGCGAGAGCGCGGCAATCAGGCGCCCGGCGTCGTCGCGGATCCCCGCGGCCACGCAGCGCACGCCGATCTCGGCTTCCTCGCTGTCGGTGGCGAAGCCCTGGCGCTGGATGCGCTCGAGGTCGCGCTCGAGAGCGGTGACCTGGGTCAGCGTGTTGCGGGTCTGCGCGGCGAGGCCGGTGCGCTTCGCGTAGTCGCGCAGCCGCGCGAAACCTTCCTCGAGCAGGAACAGCTTGCCCGCGGCCGTGACGTGCAGGGGGGCGCGCGCGCCGATCACGTGCACCACGCGCATCGCCGAGCGGCCGGAGGAGGTGCGCTCGACGTAGACGATCTCGTCGTCATGGCGCACCGAAAGATTCGCGGTCTCGCCGGTGTGCGAGTGCAGCTCGCGCATCAGCGGCAGCGCCAGCTCGCGCACGCTGATGCGCGACTTGACCAGGTTGCCGAGCTCGAGCAGGCGCATGCCCAGGCGGTAGCTGCCGGGCTCGACGCGATCGACCATCCGGTCGGCCGACATCGAGGAGAGGATGCGATGCGCGGTCGAAGGATGCAGGCCGGCGTACTGCGAGATCTGCTTCAGCCCGAGCGGCTCGGGATGCTGCGCCAGAACCTCGAGCAGGCGCATCATGCGCTCGATCACCTGGATCGGGTTTTTCTGCTCGTCGCGCGGCGTCGCCATATTTCACATTGTAAAATGCCGCGCCATGCAAGTGGTGACCTGCATCGACGATCTGCGCGAGATGGCGAAGAAGCGCGTCGCGCGCGCGATCTTCGACTACGTCGATCGCGGCTCGTACGCCGAGTACACCCTGCGCGCCAACCGCGCGGACCTGGAGTCGCTCGCGCTGCGACAGCGCGTCGGCGTCGACGTCGACCGGCGCTCGACGCGCACCACCATGGCGGGCCACGAGGCGGCGATGCCGGTGGCGCTCGCGCCGGTCGGCCTCACGGGACTCAACTGGGCCGACGGCGAAATCCTCGCCTGCCGCGCGGCGCAGCGCTTCGGCGTGCCCTACACCCTGTCGACCATGTCGATCTGCTCGATCGAGGACGTCGCCGGCGGCGTGGAAAAACCGTTCTGGTTCCAGCTCTACGTGATGCGCGACCGCGGCTTCGCCGCGTCGCTGATCGAGCGCGCGAAGAAGGCCGGCTGCTCGGCGCTGGTGCTGACGCTCGACCTGCAGATCCAGGGCCAGCGCCACCGCGACCTCAAGAACGGGCTTGCGGTCCCGCCGCGGCTCACGTGGGGGACTTTTTT
>DATNCP010000209.1:0-20887 GCA_035607175.1 Burkholderiales bacterium | reverse complement strand
CAGGGAGAGGAGCGCTGGCTTTGTCGGCCGCGGCCAGGATCACTACTCCGGCAGCATGATGGTGTCGCGCAGGACGATGGTCGAGCCGCGCATCTCGATGTAGCCGCCGGTCTGCAGGTCCTTCATCACCCGGCTCACCATCTCCCGCGAGGCGCCGATCATCTTGGCGATGTCCTGCTTCGGCAGGCGCTTGGTGACGATCTTCTCGCCGTCGACGTTCTCGGCCATGTCGAGCAGCAGGCGGGCCACCCGGCCGTAGACGTCGAGCAGCGCCAGGCTGCCGATCTTGCGGTCGGCCTCGCGCAGGCGCCGCACCAGGCCGCGCATCACCGCCTGGGTCATCTCGAAGTTCTCGGCCATGCACTTCTTGAAGTCCCGCTTGGCGATCGACAGCAGCTCGCACGGCTCGATGGTCACCACGCTCGCGGAGCGCGGCTCGTCGTCGATCAGGCCCATCTCGCCGAAGAACTCGCCCGGGCCGAGGATGCTGAGGATGACCTCCTTGCCGTCGGAGTCGCTCATCATCACCTTCAGGCGGCCCGACAGGATCATGTAGAGCGAGTCGATGGCGTCGCCGCTCGCCATGATGGTGGTCGAGCGCGGCGCGCTCTTGCGCGTCACCACGGTGGTGAGCGTGCGCAGGTAGTCTTCCGGGAAGCTGGTGAAGAGCGGAACCGTCTTCAGCACCGCCGTCGAGACTGCCATCGCCATAGAGAAAAATGCCTCCTGCCGCCGATTATAATCCGTCACCCCTATTAGCGTTTCGAACTCCATGGCATCACGCCACATCAAGCTCCTGATCCTGGGCTCCGGCCCGGCGGGCTACAGCGCCGCGGTCTACGCCGCGCGCGCGAACCTCAAGCCGGTGCTGATCACCGGCATCGCGCAGGGCGGCCAGCTGATGACCACCACCGACGTCGACAACTGGCCGGCCGACGCCGACGGCGTCCAGGGGCCGGACCTGATGCAGCGCTTCCAGCGCCACGCCGAGCGTTTCGACACCGAGGTGATCGCCGACCACATCAAGTCGGTGAAGCTGGGCGGGCGGCCGTTCGTCCTCGAGGGCGACGCCACCACCTACACCTGCGACGCGCTGATCGTCGCCACCGGCGCCTCGGCCAAGTACCTCGGCCTGCCCTCCGAGCAGAAATTCATGGGGCGCGGCGTCTCGGCCTGCGCCACCTGCGACGGCTTCTTCTACAAGGGCCAGGACGTGGTGGTGGTCGGCGGCGGCAATACCGCCGTGGAGGAGACGCTCTACCTCGCCAACATCGCCAAGAGCGTGCAGCTGGTGCACCGGCGGGACAAGTTCCGCGCCGAGAAGATCATGCAGGACAAGCTGATGAAGCGCGTCGCGGAAGGCAAGGTCGGCCTGGTGCTCGACTCGGTGGTCGAGGAGGTGCTGGGGGACGGCAGCGGGGTAACCGGAATCAGGGTCAATCAGTTGAAAAGAAATTCAAAGACCGACATCACCGCCAAGGGCCTGTTCGTCGCCATCGGCCATACCCCCAATACCGAGCTGTTCGCTGGCCAGCTGACGATGGAGAACGGCTACATCGTCACCCGCGGCGGCCGGGAGGGGCTCGCCACCGCGACCAGCGTCCCCGGGGTCTTCGCCGCCGGCGACGTGCAGGACCACGTCTATCGCCAGGCGGTGACCAGCGCCGGCAGCGGCTGCATGGCCGCGCTCGACGCGGAGAAATTCCTCGATGGGCTGGCCGCCTGAAGACGTAGACCCGCTTCCGGAAAGCAAGCGCGCCGAGTTGCCGCGGCCGCGCCCGGCTCCCTATCCGCGACAGACCCGTCTCGACGAGCGCGCCACGCTGCAGGAGTCGCTCGGCCCCTTTTCGCCCGACGAGGCGATGGACACGGGAGAAGAGCTGCTGTTCGTCCGTCCCGGGGTGTCGCGCCAGACGCTGCGCAAGATGCGCCGCGGCCACTGGGTCGTCGAAGCGAACCTCGACCTGCACGGCCTGACCCGGTCGGAAGCCGCCGAGACCGTGACCGATTTTCTGCACCGCTGCACGGCGCAGCGGCTGCGCTGCGTGCGCATCGTGCACGGCAAGGGGCTGGGGGTCCTGAAGGGAACGCTGAGGAAGTGGCTGCCCATGAAGAACGAGGTGCTGGCCTTCACCCAAGCGCCGGCCACTCAAGGCGGCGGCGGCGCCCTGCTGGTCCTGTTACGAAGCTAGCGGCTCCTTACTGAGCCTCCGCGGAACCAGCTTCCTTTCGCAGGATGGCCATGAACAGCGATTGGGGTTGCGCCAGGCACGCCGCCGCCGCTTTGTCGGCGATCTCAAATTTGCCCCTCGGCAGACGCAGGGGGCTGGCGGAATCCTTCAGTGCGCTGTCGAAAGCCTCCCGCGCCAGTACTTCAGCTCCGATCTCGAAGACACGCATCTGAACCGGGCGGCCTTTCGGCGAAGCGGCTCGCCACGCCGCGAGATCAACGTTGAAGTCGGCACATGTCTTCGTTGTCAGCGTCTCTGTCGTGTCCTTGCGGAATTCGACCGGTACGATCAGCATCGCCGGCACCGGATCCAGGCTGGCGAAGCGGGCAAACCCCAGCTTGCGAATGTGAGCGATCGCGGCGCGTGCCAGATCAGCGTTGCCGTACTGGTTGTACGTGACTTCTACAGCCGCGATTTCAGCCGTCTTTGTAAGGCCCACGTGCAGCGTTACCTGCCCCTGAATTCCCGCAGCGGCAAGCTCTTGCGGGTACGCGGGCATGTCGGGTGTTATCCGGATCACTCCTGGCAGCGCAATTGGATCGTCGGGCTTGATGCGCAGGATGGACCGGGGCAACTTGCCGGGCGCGCCGCATGGCGTAGAGGCTGCACACGCGACTTTGTCGTCGCGCCATTCAGGCGGATAGCTTCCCTTCCTTCTCGAATACGTCGCGTCCTTCAGTGCCTGGTTGAAGACCTGCCAGAACCTCGCCTCCGGGCTATTCGCGCAGCCATGAACCGTGTCGTCGAGCGCGACCGGCAGGGCATCGAGCAAACGGCCGCGCACCTCTGCGTGCCGGCTACCGGCTTCCAATCGCGCGACATTGCCTGCAACCTGCAAAGCGTAGACGTGTGCGTCCGGCCGTCCCGGGTACGCGTTCCTGAACCAGAGAAGTTCACGGTTGAATTCGGCGCAAGTTTTGCTGTCCAGAACGCGGCGCTGGAACTCGATATGGAGGCTGGTGAGCGGAGGTGAGTCGCCGCGGCCCTGGTAGGTCATCGTCAGCGCCTTGCGCACGGCTGCAGCGTCAAGTTCATCGGAGCGCGACGTGGTGCGCACGTGCGCGGTTTTCACCGTACCGTCGGGGTTCATTTCCAGCAGCAGAATCACGGTTCCCTGCGCACCGCGCTCCGCTAGGTCGGCGGGGTAGAAAGGGCTGGCCGGATCGATGTAGAGCGCGCCGTCGATGATGCGCTCCCCACTTTTGGTGCCGGGCTGGGAATGGGCGCTCAGCGACAGGCTCAGCATTGCGGCCGCGATGAGAATGCCGCAAGACGACGCGGCGGCGGCTCGAGTCCTCGCTACCAAAGACCTCGCCGTCGGCTTATACGGCGGCTTCGTTCGTCTCGCCGGTGCGGATCCGCACAACGTGCTCGACCGAAGTCACGAAAATCTTGCCGTCGCCGATCTTGCCGGTCCGGGCGGACTTGACGATGGCATCGATGGCGCTTTCGACCTGGTTGTTCGCCACCACCACCTCGATCTTCACCTTGGGCAGGAAATCGACCACGTACTCGGCGCCGCGGTAGAGCTCGGTGTGGCCCTTCTGGCGGCCGAAGCCCTTCACTTCCGTGACGGTCAGGCCGGTGACGCCGACCTCCGAGAGCGCCTCGCGCACCTCGTCGAGCTTGAACGGCTTCACGATCGCTTCGATCTTCTTCATTGACGGTTCCCCTCAGGTTCCTGCCGCGCGAAGGCTGATTGTATTCTAATCCGGCAATGAGCCTGGAGAGCCTGAGCGTCGCCGATTCGCTCGCCGGCGTCGACCGAGACGAATGGAACGCGCTCGCCGGCGAGCAGCCCTTCGTCCGCCACGAGTTCTTCTCCGCCTTGCTGGAGAGCGGCAGCGCCGCAGCGGCGACCGGCTGGCGGCCGCAGTTCCTGCTGCTGCGGCGCTCGGGCGCCCTGGCCGGGGCGATGCCCCTCTTCGCCAAGACCCACTCGTACGGCGAGTACGTCTTCGACTGGGCCTGGGCCGACGCCCACGAGCGCCACGGCGTCGAGTACTACCCGAAGCTGCTCTGCGCCGTGCCGTTCACCCCGGTGCGCGGCAATCGGATTCTGGGAGAAAAAGCGACGCTGGTCAGGGCGGCGCTGGAGATGAGCAAGTCGTTCTCCTCGCTGCACGTGCTGTTCGCGCCGGACGAGGAAGCGCGGCTGCTCGAAGAGAACGGCATGCTCCTGCGCCGCACGGTGCAGTTTCACTGGAAGAACGAGGGCTACGTCGACTTCGAGGATTTCCTCGCGCGCCTCTCGCACGCGCGGCGCAAGAACATCCGCCAGGAGCGCCGGCGGGTGCGCGAAGCGGGGGTGAGCCTGCGGGTGCTGGAGGGCGAGGCGATCACGCCGGCGCACTGGGAGTTTTTCACCCGCTGCTACCGGCGCACCTACGCCGCGCACCGCTCCAGCCCCTATCTCAACCTCGACTGCTTCCTGCGGCTCGGCCGCGATTTGCCGCAGAGCATGGTGCTGGTGCTTGCCGAGCGCGAGGGGCGGCCCATCGCGTGTTCGCTGCTGGTGAGAGATGCGACGACCGTCTACGGACGCTACTGGGGCGCGGTCGAGCACGTGCCGCTACTGCACTTCGAGTGCTGCTACTACCAGGCGATCGACTACGCCATCGCCAGGAAGCTGGCAGTATTCGAAGGCGGCGCGCAGGGAGAGCACAAGATCTTCCGCGGCCTGCTGCCGGTCGAGACGCTCTCGGCGCACTGGCTCGCGCACCCGCGCTTCGCGCGCGCCGTCGAGCAGTTCCTGGAGCGCGAGGGCGCGGGCATCGCGCGCTACGTGAACGAGCTCGCCGACCACAGCCCCTTCAAAAATCAGGAGGAGAAATGATGCGACTCAAGGACAAGGTAGCGATCGTCACCGGAGCGGGCTCGGGGTTCGGCGCCGGCATCGCGCGGCGCTTCGCCGAGGAGGGTGCGAAGGTCCTGGTGAACGATATTTCTCCCACTGGGGAAAAAATCGCGAAAGAGATCGGCGGCAAGTTCGTCCAGGCCGACGTCACCCAGGCGGCGGGCTGGGAGCGCCTGGTGAGCGCGGCGGGCTCCGAGCTGGCCATCGTCGTCAACAACGCCGGCTGGACGCATCGCCGCAAGGCGTTCCTCGAGGTGACCGAGGCCGAATTCGACCGCGTCTACGCGGTGAACGTGAAGAGCATCTACCTTTCGGCGCGGCACGTTCTGCCCGTCTTCCGCAAGCGCGGCGGCGGCGCGTTCGTCAACATTGCCTCGACCGCGGGCATCCGCCCGCGCCCCGGCCTGACTGTTTACAACAGCTCGAAGGGTGCGGTGATCACCCTGTCGAAGTCGATGGCCGCGGAGTTCGGCCCCGACAAGGTGCGGGTCAACTGCGTCAACCCGGTGTTCAGCCCGGAGACCGCCCTCTCGGCGGATTTCGCAGGCGGCACGTTGAGCGACGAAGCGAAGAAAGGCTTTCTTGCGACCATCCCCCTGGGACGCTTTTCGACGCCGCTCGATGTCGCCAACGCCTGTCTTTACCTCGCTTCCGACGAGGCTTCGCTCATCAGCGGCGTGTGCATCGAGGTCGACGGCGCGCGTTGCGTGTAGCGCCGCGGCTTCGCCAGCCAGCCGCCGATCGCAGCGACGACCTGCGCGGGCTCGCGCGCCCAGGAAAAGTGCCGCTTCCACGGCCGGTGCCGCCGTACGCCGTCCACCTGCAGCCGTGTGAGCGACGCGAGCGGCGCGCGGGCAAGCAGCGCCTCCGTGGCGGTGGCCGGTGCGACGGGATCACTCCGCACTTCGACCGAGAGGATCGGCAGGCTGAGCGAGCGCGCCGCCTGCTCGTAGTCGAAATCGCTGCCCTCGGGGCGATACTCGCCGCGGCTCGTCACTCGCCCCCAGTCCCGCATGAGCCGGGCCGGCTGGTCGCCGCCGAATCCGAGCCGGCTGCCGGGATACCAGGGCAGGATGCGGGCGACGGCGCGTATCCCGGCGGTAACCAGCCAGGGCTTGAGGCGCCCTCCTCGGGGCCAGTCGCGGTAGTACGCGGTTCCGGTGGCGACGAGGATCAGGCCGTCGAGCGCCGCCGCCATGCGCGCGGCAAGGAACAGGCCGAGCTGACCACCGAGGCTGTGTCCGACGAGATACAGCCGCCGGCCGGGAAACGCTTGCCGCAGGCAGCCGATCGCCTCGGGCAGGTCGAGCTCGAGAATCTCGCGGTAGCCGAACTCGCCTCCGTTCCGCGCCCGGACGCTGCTCCGCCCCTGGCCACGCAGGTCGAGCAGCACCGCGACGCCTGCATCGGCGAGCGCGAGCGCCTCGGCGAAGGGGCGGTAATACTCCGCCGCCATGCCCATCGCGGGAAGGCAGAGCAGAACCGGCGCATCCGGAGACCGCGGCGCGAAAAAGCGCATCTCGTGTCGGGCGCCGTCGCGCGACACCACGCTCAGCTGAGAATCCATCGGGACGTGATGCTAGAGGAGCGCATCGCGGCGGAGATGTCCTCCGCGTAGCAGTCTGTTTCCTTCCTGTAACTGCTAGGTGCGCTTCAGGCCGCCCAGCAGGGCGGCAACCTGGCGCTGCTTGCGCCTGGGTTGCTCGGGCGTTTCGGATTTGGGCTGCGGAGGAGCGGTGCCGGGCTCGTAGGGCTTGGAGAAGATCGGGTCGGACTGCTGTTTCTTCTCGGCCGAGTGCTGCTGCCTCTTCTCGGGTTCTCGTCGCGGCTCGCGCCGCGCTTCCTGCTGCTGCGGCTTTCGCCGCGGCTCGTCGCCCATCATGCCGGCGACCGTCCGGGCGCTCGGCCCGAAATTCGGCACGAACTGGCGCTCGATGCGCTTCTTGATCAGCTTCTCGATCGCCGCCACCGCCTCCTGGTCCTCCGGCGAAACCAGCGAGATCGCCTCGCCGGTCATGCCCGCCCGGCCGGTGCGGCCGATGCGGTGCACGTAGTCCTCGGGCGAGTGCGGCACGTCGAAGTTGATCACCTGCGGCAGGCCCTCGATGTCGAGGCCGCGCGAGGCGACGTCGGTCGCGACCAGCACTGAGGTCTTGCCGCCCTTGAAATCCTGCAGCGCCAGCTCGCGCTCGGCCTGGGTCTTGTCGCCGTGGATCGCGTCGGCGTGGATATGATCCTTGCGCAGCTGGTGCGCGAGGCGGTTGGCGCCGATGCGCGTGCCGCAGAACACCAGCACCTGTTTCAGCCCGCGCGTCTGGATGAGATAGGAGAGCATCTCGCGCTTCTTCTCGCGCGCCACCGGGTGCAGCACGTGCGTCACCGACTCGGCGGCGGCGTTGCGCGCCGCCACCTGGATCTCCGCCGGGTTCTTCAGGAGCGAGCGAGCGAGGTTGCGGATCTCGTCGGGGAAGGTGGCCGAGAAGAGCAGGTTCTGCCGCTTCGCGGGAAGGAGCGCGATGATGCGCTTGATGTCGGGCATGAAGCCCATGTCGAGCATGCGGTCGGCCTCGTCGAGCACCAGCACCGAGACCTGGTTGAACATCACCGTCTTGTTCTGGACGTGATCGAGCAGCCGGCCGGGCGTGGCGACCAGCACCTCGACGCCGCGGCGCAGCTCGGCGATCTGCGCGTTCATGTCCACGCCGCCGTAGACCACGGTGCTGCGCAGCGGCAGGTGCTTGCCGTAGTCGCGGAAGCTCTCGTAGACCTGCACGGCGAGCTCGCGCGTCGGCGTCAGGACCAGCGCCCGCACCGGGTGGCGCGCCGGCGAAGTCGAGGTGCTCGCCTGCGGCGCGAAGCCCTGCAGGATGGGCAGCGCGAAAGCCGCGGTCTTGCCGGTGCCGGTCTGCGCCCCCGCCATCAGGTCGCGCCCGGCGAGCACCAGCGGGATCGCCTGCTCCTGGATCGGGGTCGGCTTCTCGTAGCCGAGGTCCGCCACGGCCTGCGCGAGCGGCGGGATCAGCCCGAGCTGTGCGAAAGGCGAAGCGTTCAATTGAGGGTGCGGACGGCGCCGCGCTCGGCGACGCCTTCCTGCTGCTCGGTGCCGGGGAGCTTGAGTTCCATGTCCCAATCGCTCTTCTTCACCGCCGACTGCAGCAGGCGGCAGAGCGAGTGCAGCAGCACCGAATCGAACGACAGCGTGATGCCCTGGCCCTCTGCGGGATGCAGCGCGACGATCGGCTGGCCGTTGCGATCGTGCCCGGTCTGGATGCGCGCGAGGAGCAGCGGCGCGTCGCCGAGCGGGCGCTCGCTGGTGCCGGCGTCGTAGGGCTTGGAGAAATCCGCCTTGGAGACCGCGTGCTCGTGCTCGAGGCCGAGCAGCGCCTTGCGCGCCTCGGGGTTCGCCTGGCTGCGGATACGCGGGCTCGCTTCCTCGGCGAGCTTGACCAGCAGCGGCCAGAGCAGCTTGACGAAGCGTCGCGTGAGCGACAGGCGCAGCTCCATGCCTTCGCTGGTGGCGACGAGCATCAGCAGCCGATCCTGCTCGGCGTCGTAGTCGACCTTCAGCTGATGCAACTTCATGTCGCTAGTATAGGGCTCTAGCCGCCGCGAATCCGCCGCAGCAGGTCGGTAGTCGAGCGCTCGTGCTCGAATGGAATCGACAGCACGCGGCCGCCGCGCGCCAGGACGCCGGCCCCGCCGACGATACGCTCCACCGGCCAGTCGCCGCCCTTGACCAGCACCTCCGGCCGGCAGGCGTCGATCAGGGCCTCGGGCGTGTCCTCGTCGAACCAGGTCACCGCCGCGACCGCTTCGAGCGCCGCGACCACGGCCAGCCGGTCGGCGAGCGGATTGAGCGGCCGCTCGCCCGGCTTGCCGAGGCGCCGCACCGATGCGTCGCCGTTCAGCGCCACCAGCAGCGCGGCGCCAAGCGCGCGTGCGCGCGCCAGGTAAGTGACGTGACCGCGGTGCAGGATGTCGAACACGCCGTTGGTGAACACCAGCGGCCGGGGCAGCGTGCCGAGCCAGCGCGCGAGCTCGGCGGGATCGCGGATCTTGTTTTCGAACGCGGGCGGCTTCACGCCGCGGGCTTCTTCTCCGCCGACGGCGGCACCGGGCGACAGAGGCTCTCGCCCGACTTGCAGTATTCGAAGACCTTCACGACCTTCTTCACGCCGTCGGTGGTGCGCGCGATTTCCGACGCAGCGTTGGCCTCGACCTCGGTGACCATGCCCATCAGGAAAACCACCCCGGCCTCGGTCACCACCTTGACGTGGACGGGGTTGAAGTTCTTCGCGCCGAGAAAGCGGGCCTTGATGTTCGAGGTGACGACCGTGTCGCCGGTGCGCGCGGCGAGCGAGGTGAGCGGCCCGATCGCCAGCTCGTTGGCGAGGCTGCGCACGCCGGGCACCGCGGCGATGAGCTTCTCGACTTCGGCGTGAGTGACCGCGTCCGGCACCTCGCCGGTCACCAGCACCTGGCGGTTGTACGAGGTGACGTTGACATGGACCCTCCAGCCGAAGCGCTGGTCGATGGCGCTGCTCGCACGCGACTCGATGCGCTGGTCCTCGACCTGCGTGCCGGTGCTGCGGCGGTCTTCATAGGCGCTGTATCCCGCGGCGGCGCCGGCGCCGACGACCACGGCGGCGCAACCGCCGAGCAGGGCGGCGAAGCCCAGGAGCGCCGCGCTCGCCAGGAGGCGCGTCATTTCTTCGGACCGAACAGCTCGTGATCGATCACGTCGCAAAGGCAATGCAGCACCAGCAGGTGCACCTCCTGGATGCGCGCCGTGACCTTGTGCGGCACGCAGATCGAGACGTCATGCGAGTCGAGCGCGGCGGCGATCTTGCCGCCGCCGGCGCCGGTCAGCGCCACGACCTGCACGCCGAGCTCGTGCGCGGCCTGCACCGCGTCGAGGACGTTGCCCGAATTGCCGCTGGTCGAGATCGCGAGCAGCACGTCGCCGCGCCGGCCGATCGCGCGCAGCTGCTTCGAGAACACCTGCTGCCAGGCGTAATCGTTGGCGATCGAGGTCAGGGTCGAGGTGTCGGTGGTAAGCGCGACGGCGGCGAGCGGCGGCCGCTCGCGCTCGAAGCGGTTGACCAGCTCGGCGACGAAATGCTGCGAGTCGGCGGCCGAGCCGCCGTTGCCGCAGGCCATCGCCTTGTTGCCGGCTTTCAGGGATTGCGCGAACAACCGGCCGGCGCGCGCCACGGGGTCGGTGAGCGCCGCCGCGGCGGCGAGCTTGAGGCGGGCGCTCTCTTCGAAATGCGCGGCGATGCGGGACGAAAGCGCCGCGTCCGTCTGATTCATGCGCGGATTTTACACCGTCACTCGGCGTAGACCTCGAACTCCAGGCGCCGCGACGGGCTCGCGCCGGGCGCGAGGCGGCTGATGCGCGCCGCGAGTTGCGCGCCGCGGTCGAGGCCCCAGGCGAGCGCTGCGTTCTCGTGCCGCGGCACGTAGCCGAGCTTGCGGCCGCGCCAGGAAACGCTCACCGCGTTGGCGTCGTGCGGATTGTCGCGCTCGCGCGCGAGCTCGAGCCGGTCACCGACACGCAGCTCTTGCCACACTTGCGCTGCCGCGTGGTAGCGAAATCCCGCCAGCGGCGAGCTTTGCACGACCAGCGTCGTCTCCTGCGCCCATGCCGGCGCGTTTCCCCCTGGCACGACGAGAACCAGCAGCAGCGCTACTCGCCAAACGCGTCCCGGATCCATCGCACCTGCCGCGGCTCGCCTTCGACGAGGAAGACATCGAAGCGGCAGTGCGCCTCCGGCTTTCCGGAAAGATAGAGCCGCGCCGCGGCGAGCAGCCGGTCGCGCTTGGCGCTGGTGATGCTTTCCGCCGCCCCGCCGAACCCGCTGCTGCTGCGCTGGCGCACTTCGGCGAACACCACGGTGCCGCCCTCCTCGGCGATGAGGTCGATCTCGCCGTGGCGGCAGCGCCAGTTGCGCTCGAGCAGCCGCATGCCCGAGGCGCGCAGCAGTTCCGCGCAAAGGTCTTCGGCTCGTGCCCCGGCAAGGTTCATGTAGGCTTAACGGCATGGACAAGGGAGGGGTTGACCGCGGAACGCTGTACGTCGTGGCCACTCCCATCGGCAACCTCTCCGATGCGAGTCCTCGCTCCGTCGAGGTGCTGCGCTCGGTGGACCTGGTCGCCTGCGAGGACACTCGTACCACGCGCACGTTGCTCGAGCACCACGGCATCGCGGCGCGCACCGTGGCGTTGCACGAGCACAACGAGCGCGCCGCGGCGAAAGGCCTGATCGCCGCGCTGCGCGACGGCAAGAGCGTCGCGCTGGTCAGCGACGCCGGCACGCCCGGCATCGCCGATCCGGGCGCACTGCTCGTCGCCGAGGTGCACCGCGCCGGCTTGCGCGTCAGCCCGGTTCCGGGGCCGAGCGCCGCAGCGGCCGCCTTCTCCGCGGCGGGGTTCGTTGCCCCGGGCTATCGCTTCGCCGGCTTCCTGCCCGCTTCCGGCGGCGCGCGGCGCAAGGCGATCGAGGCGCTCGACGGCCCCCTGCCGGTCGTCCTGTTCGAGGCGCCGCATCGCATCGCCCGTACCCTGGCCGACCTCGCGGAGAAGCTCGGCCCGGCGCGCGAGATCGCGCTCGCCCGTGAGCTATCGAAGAAGTTCGAAGAGGTGGCGCGCCTGACGCTCGGCGACGCGGAAAGTTGGCTGAAGGCGCCGCATCGCCAGCAGGGGGAGTTCGTCATCGTCGTGTCGGGAATGGAAAGGCAGGCGGGCAAGGCGCCGCAGCCCCTGGACGCGGATCGCGTTCTGGACGTCCTGCTCGAGTCGCTGGCGCCGAGCGAAGCCGCGAAGGCCGCCGCGCGCATTACGGGACTGGCCAAGGGCGAGCTGTATCGCAAGGCGCTTACGCGCCGCAAGTAGAATCTCGGCCAGCATGGATCGCCTCACCCTCCGACGTCCCGACGACTGGCACCTGCACCTGCGCGACGGGGCGGCGATGGCGGCGGTCGTGGCTGATTCGGCGCGCCGCTTCGCGCGCGCGATCGTGATGCCGAATCTCAAGCCGCCGGTGACGACCACCCAGCAGGCGCTGCACTATCGCGAGCGGATCCTCGGCGAGTTGCCCGACGGCGCCGTGTTCGAGCCGTTGATGACGCTCTACCTCACCGACGACACGCCGCCCGAGGAGATCACGCGCGCCAAGCTTTCCGGGCGCGTGTTCGGCGTCAAGCTCTACCCCGCCGGCGCCACCACCCACTCCGACGCCGGCGTGACCCGCATCTCGCGCTGCTTCCACGCCATCGAGCGCATGCAGGGCACCGGCATGCCGCTGCTGGTGCACGCGGAGACGACCGACCCCGTGATCGACGTCTTCGACCGCGAGCGCATCTTCGTCGAGGAGACGCTCGGGCCGCTGGTCGAGCGCTTTCCCTCGCTGAAGGTAGTGCTGGAGCACGCGACCACGCGCGAGGCGGTGCAGTTCGTCGAGGTGACCGGGCCGAATGTCGCCGCCACCATCACCGCGCACCACCTGCTGCTCAACCGCAACTCGCTGTTCGTCGGCGGCATCCGCCCGCACCACTACTGCCTGCCCGTGCTGAAGCGCGAGGAGGACCGCGAGGCGCTGGTCGAGGCCGCCACCTCGGGCAACCCGAAGTTCTTCCTCGGCACCGACAGCGCGCCGCACCCGCGGCGCGAGAAAGAGGCGTCCTGCGGCTGCGCCGGCATCTACACCGCGCACGCGGCGGTCGAGCTCTACGCCACCGCCTTCGAGGAAGCGGACGCCCTCGACAAGCTGGAAGGTTTCGCCTCCGAGTTCGGCGCCACCTTCTACGGACTGCCGCTCAACGAGGGGCGCATCACTCTCGTGCGCCAGGAGTGGCGCGCCCCCGAGCGCCTGGCGTTCGGCGCCGAGGAGCTGGTGCCGCTGCGCGCCGGCGAATCCATCCCCTGGAAGCTGGTCTAGCGCATCCCGTCTTCGACGCGGTGCGGCCGTGGCTCGAAGGCACGCGGTCGCTGGAGCGGCTTAATGCCCTTGCAGCCGATCTTCAGATCAGGACCGCGAGCGGGAAACCCGTGCGCTTCGTGCCCCCGGGGCCCGAGGACCCGTACTACGAGATCGGCGTCTTCGAATCGGGGCGCGTCGCCACCCGGCCCGAGAGCCTGCACGACTGGTTCAACGCTCTCGCCTGGCTTGCCTTCCCGCTCACCAAGGCGCGCATCAACGCCCTGCACGCGGATGAACTGCGGCGCTCGCTGCCGCACGCGCAGGGGCGCCGCGGTCCGCTGCGCGACCTGCTGACGATCTTCGACGAAGGCGGCGCGATCGTTGTCTGCCGCGACGAAGACCTTCTTTCGCTCCTCGCGCATGCTTCCTGGAAGACCCTGTTTCTCGAGAACCGGGAGCGCGTGCTCGGCGCGATGCGGATCGTGGTCTTCGGCCACGCCGTGCAGGAGCAGGCCGTCGAGCCGCGGCCCGGCATCACCTGCAAGGCGATCGTGCTCCCGGCGGGCGACCTGGACGCAGGCGCGGCACGATGGCTTGCCGACGTCCCGGCCGGGACGTCGCCGAAGGCGCTCCTGCCGGTGCCGATCTACGGCTATCCGGGCTGGTACCCGGGGCAGGATTCGGCCTTCTACGGCGACAAGCGCTACTTCAGACCCTGATTCTCATCCCGGGGCGCGTAGAATCGCGCCGGGAGTCGGCCAGGCAGCCGCTGTGTTGCCGCAATCAGGCGGCATAGAGGAAAGTCCGGGCTCCGCAGAGCGGGATGCAGGGTAACTCCCTGGCACGGCGACGTGACGAAGAGGGCCACAGAGACGAGTCCCGACGGATGCAAGTTCGGCGGGGGTGAAACGAGGCAACCTCCATCCGGAGCAACACCAAATAGGCAGGCGACTTAGGCCGGCTCGGCCGAAGCCTGCGGGTAGGTGGCTTGAGCCTTGGGGTAACCCCGGGCCTAGAGGAATGGCTGCCGGCTCCACCGGGTTCGCCCGGCCGGAGCCACAGAACCCGGCTTATCGGCCGTCTCCCAGGTTTTTGCACTGCAGCGAAAAGCGCGGTTATGAGGTTATGCCCAGAACGGGTGGGTGGTTGTTCCCTTGCCCCCCTAGGTGGCAGGGGGAATAATCGCCCACTTGGGGGATGGCCGTCGGCCGTTGGGAGCCGGTGGCGACGCGAATTCGATGCAGCACCGCCGTAACGAGAACGACGTAGCCAACCGCATCAATGTCGAGGACCCGGCACAGGTCCGCGACTCGATCATTTCGATCTTCAGCGCGCGCTATCCGGGCGCCGACCTGACGCCGCTGCAGCGCGGCTTCAACGACTTCACGGCGCTGTTCTCCGGGTGCTTTCCCGGCTACCTGGCCTGCGACACCCTCTACCACGACATGCGCCATTCGCTCGACATGACGCTCGCGCTGGCGCGGCTGGTCGATGGCCATGACCGCGTGGTCGGCGAGTCCGAGCGCCTCGGCGCGCGCCGGGCAATGCTCGGCGTGCTGATCGCGCTGCTGCACGACTCCGGCTACCTGAAGCGCACCTCGGAATCGACCGTCGACAACGGCGCGGTATTCACCAAGGTGCACGTCAGCCGCAGCGCCGACTTCATCGCCACCTACCTCCCCAAGGTGGGCTTCGCCGATGAAGCCGCCCTCGCCGCGCGCCTGGTGCATTTCACCGGCTACGAGATGGACATCGACGACATCCGCGTCGAGGACGTGCGCGACCGCACCGTCGGCTGCATGGTCGGCGCCGCCGACCTGATCGGCCAGATGTCGGACCGCATGTACCTGGAGAAGGTGCACGCCTTCCTCTACGAGGAATTCGTCTGGGGCAAGATCGCGCGCGAACAGATGGCGGACGGCCGCGAAGTGGTGCGCTACAGCTCCGCCGACGACCTGATCATCAAGACGCCCGGCTTCTACGAGTACGTCGCCCGGGCGCGCATCACCAAGAAGCTCGGCGGCGTGGACCGCTACGCCGAAGCGCACTTCGACGGCACCAGCCTGTACCAGACGGAAATCGACCGCAACATGGACTTCCTGCGGCAGACGATCGAGACCGCGGATCTGCACCGCCTGCGGCGCTCCTGCTACTCGCTTTCGAACTGCAAGAAGCGCGCAGCCGCGTAGTTTGTACAACGCGAGCGTCGCCGCTCGCGGACACTTGTTGCACCGCGTGGTTCGTGGCAAAAACGGTGCATGAGCAATCTCGAAAAACTCCTCGCCGATGGCGCGCTGGCGCGCGCGGCCTTGCGCACCTGCGGCTTTGCGCTCGCGATCATCGACGCTGCCGCCGCCGGCCGGCCCGTGATCTACGCCAACCCCGCGTTCGAAAGCTTCTTCGGCTTGCGCCCGGGCGAAGCCGCGGGGCTGCCGCTCGCCCTGCTCATCTTCCGCGGCGACGAAGCGCAGCTCTATCGCCTGCTGGCGCAGGCGCCGGCGCACCGGGAACTCGAGACCTGGAGCAAGGACGGCAGCGTCCGCCACGTCGAGATGACGCTCGGCCCGGTGCGCAATCCCGACGGTCGCCTGACCCAATGGGTCGTCGGCTTCGCCGACCTGCAGCGCCTCAAGGCGCTCGCCGTCGCCGCCTAGTGTCGCCGCCCGGCATAGCCGGGTGGATCTGATGATTACCGAGTCAGGTTTTCCTGCAGCCAGCGCGCGGTGCGCATCAGCCGCGCGTCGAAATTCCTGCGGCCGACGAGCTGCACGCCGAGCGGCAGGCCGTTGCGGCCCTTCATCAGCGGCAGCGAGAGCGCCGGCAGCCCCAGCAGCGTCCACAGCGTGCAGAAGGACGGATCACCGGTCGACTTCAGGCCCTTCGGCGCGGTGCCCAGCGCGGCCGGCGTCAGGATCGCGTCGTAGCGTTGCATGAACAGGTCGTCGAAGGCCTCGTTGAGCGGCGCGATCATGCGCAGCGCGCGCTGATAGTCGACCGCGCGCACCTCGCGCCCGCTCTCGATCAGCGAGCGCAGCTTCTCGGAGAGCTTCTTGCGCCCCTTGTCGTACTCGCGCTCGAAGTTCGCCGCCATCTCGGCGGCCATGATGGTCTGGTGCCAGCCCCACGCCTCTGCCGCGAACGAAAACAGCGGCACTTCCTCGATGCGATCCTTGCCGAGCGCCGACTGCAGCTCGGCGAAGGCCTTCTTGGTGTCGGCGTCGGCGCGCTCCCAGTGCGGCGTCTTGATAAAGGCGAACACCGGCTCGACCGGCGGCGCCTCGCTCGCAATGCTGCGGAAGGGCGGCGCGGCGCGCGGCCGCGTGTCGGGATCGCCCGCGTCGTAGCCGACCAGCGTCTCGGCGAGCAGCGCCACGTCGTCGAGCGTCCTCGCGAACAGGCCGACATGATCGAGCGTGCGCGACAGCTTCAGCATGCCGGTGCGCGGGATGAGCCCGTGCGTCGGCTTGTAGGCATGGACGCCGCAGAACGAGCCGGGACGGATGGTCGAGCCGTTGGTCTGGCTGCCGAGCGCGAGCGGCACCATGCTCGCGCCCACCGCGGCAGCGGAACCGCTCGAGGACCCGCCGGGCGTGTGCTCGGCGTTGTGCGGGTTGCGCGTCTTGCCGGGATGGAAGTACGCGCATTCGGTGGTGACGGTCTTGCCGAGGACGATGGCGCCGGCGGCGCGCAGCATCTTCACCACCGCCGCGTCGTCGCGCGGCGTGCGGCCTTTGTGCAGGGCGCAGCCGTTTTCGGTCGGCATGTCGCCGGTATCGATGATGTCCTTCAGCCCGACCGGCACGCCGTTCAGCGGCCCGACCGCCTCGCCGGAGCGCCGCATCTCGTCGGCGGCACGCGCCTGCGACAGCGCCAGCTTCTCGTCGAGGAAGGTCCACGCCTGGACCTGAGGCTCGACCTGGCGGATGCGCTCGAGGCACCCCTCGACCAGCTCTTCCGAGCTCAGGCGGCCTTCGCGGATGCGCCGCGCCGCCTCGGCGGCAGTCAGCGCCGCCGGGTGCTCACTTGCCATACAGGAACTGCGGCAGCCAGAGCGTCATCCCCGGCCACACGTACATGATCGCGAGGCAGATGATGACGATCCCCATGTACGGCATCATGCCGGCGAAGATCTGGTTCAGCGTCACGTGCTTGGGCGCCACGCCCTTCAGGTAGAAGGCCGACATCGCCACCGGCGGCGAGAGGAACGCAGCCTGCAGGTTGACGGCCACCATCGTGCCGAACAGCACCGGATCGACGTTGAAGTGCGCGAGCAGCGGGATGAAGATCGGCACGAAGATGACGATGATCTCCGTCCATTCGAGCGGCCAGCCGAGGATGAAGATGATCGCCTGCGCGACGATCATGAATTGCAGCGGGGTGAGGTTCATGCTCAGCACCCACCTCTCGATCAGCTGCTGACCGCCGTGCAGCGCGAACACCGCTGAAAACAGCGCCGACCCGACGAACAGCCAGCACACCATGGCGGTGGTCTTGGCGGTCAGGAAAGTCGACTCCTTGATGTTGCGCAGAAGCAGCTTGCGCGTGAGCAGGTCCCATATCCATGGCACGGCAGTGCCGGCGAACACGCCGCCGAGGGTTGCTGAGACCATCATCGTCACCGGATCGCCTCGCATCATCCCCAGCCCGCCGCCGATCAGCAGGCCGACGAGGCTCGACCAGAGCGCGCGCTTCGGGTACTTCGCCATTCCCGCCAGGTAAAGAGCGCCCACCGCGCCGATGCCGGCAGACTCCGACGCCGTGGTGATGCCGAAGAGGATGACCGCCAGCACGATGAAGGTCAGCACGCCGAGCGGAACGACGGAGTCGGCCAGCAGCTTGAGAATCTCGAGCTGCTCTCCGTCCATGCGCCAGTAGTAGACGCCGAGGACCAACACCGCCAGCGCGGCAAAAGTGAAGAACCACGGGTAGAAGTTGTCGGGAATCTTGCCGACTTCTTCGCCAGCGCCCGCTTCCGCCAGCGAGCCCACTTCCTCCGGAGCGCCCTCCGACGCAGGGGCAGTCTCTTCGCTGCTTTCCTCCACACCGAGCGCCTGGGGTTTTCCGTCCGCGGCTGCCGCCGGTGGCGGCGCGGGCGTGGCAGCAGCTTCCGCTGCCGGCGCCGCCGCGGCCGCTGGTGCCTGGGCGACCGGCGCGTCAGGGGCGTTGTGGATCACCACGTACCACCAGGCTGCGCCGAACAGCGCCACGGTGAGAAAAACCGGCAGCAATGCCGCGAGAACGTTGTTGAAGATCGTCAGGTAGCGCAGCGGGTTTCCGTTGCGGTCCAGTGCACCGTGCAAGCTCCCTGGCCGCACCGCGGCGGCCAGCAGCCCGCCGATGACCGAGCGCGACTTCCCCCGCTCCAGGCGCTTGAGCCAGTCGGGCACGGGCACCTGGTACTTGTCCGGCGGCAGCTTCGGCGCGATCTTGGGATTGATCAGCGCCCAGCCGACGATATAGATCAGGTAGAGGGCGGTCAGGAAAAATCCCGGCAGCATGGCGGCCGCGTAGAGCTTGACGATCGACTGGCCGGCCACCGCGGCGTACACGATCAGCATGACCGAAGGCGGAATCAGGATGCCGAGAGTGCCGCCGGCAGTGATCACGCCGGAAGCGAGCCGCACGTCATAGCCCGCGTTGAGCATCGGACGCATGGCAATCACGCCCATCAGCACGACCACCGCCCCGACGATGCCCGAGGCAATACCCCAGAACGCGCAGACCAAGAGCGTCGTGACCGCCAGCGAAGCAGGCACCCGGCGGAACGCGAGCTGCACGCTGAAGAACATCTTGTCCACCAGCGCCGCGCGCTCGATCACGTAGCCCATGAAGACGAATAACGGGATGGAAAGCAGGGTCTCGTTGTTCATCGCACCGAAGGTGCGCTGCACGAACAGGTCGAACACTTCGTTCTGCAGCCAATGGTGATCGGGCCGGTAGAACGCCAGATAGCCGAACAGCATCCCCAAGCCCATCATGGTGAAGGCGGTGGGGAAGCCCATCATGATGGCGACCACGATCAGCCCCAGCATGGCGAGCCCGAGCGCCGGGTCGCTCATAGCTTCGTCCCCGAGCGCTGATGCGCCGCATCGTCGATGTTGTGCGCCTGCTCGATCGCCACCTTGCGCGACTCCTCGTCGACGAACTCGCTCTGCGCGAGCTGTTCCTCGACGACGTCGATCTCCTCGACGTCCTTCATGCGCTCCGGCCAGTTGCCGGTCTTCAGGCACTGGATGCAGCGGATGATCTCGGCGATCCCCTGCAGCATGACCAGCACGCCGGCGATCGGGATGATGGTCTTGAACGGATAGACCGGCGGCCCTTCGTAGGTGACGTTGGAGCGCTCGCCGATGCGCCAGGAATCGCCGGCGTAGTAGTAGCCGGCGTAGATCAGGGCGATGATGCCGGGGATGAAGAACAGGAAGTACAGCGCAAGATCCAGGCTCGCCTGGGTGCGCGGCTTCATGTTGGTATAGAGGAAATCGCCGCGCACGTGGCCGTCCTGCGACAGCGTATACGCGCCGCACATCATGAACAGCGTGCCGTACAGCATCGCGTCGAGGTCGAAGATCCACGCGGTCGGCGCGTTGAGGATGTAGCGCTTGAACACCTCGACCGAGACCACCAGCATCAGGATCACGATCAGCCACGCGAAAATCTTGCCCGACCAGCTGCTGACGCGGTCGGCGAATCTCAGGAAACCTTGGCTTGTCATGGGGAAAAAAGAGAGGCACCACCCGTCAGGATGGTGCCTCGTTCCTTATTGCACGGCGCTCAGGCCTTCTTCGCCGCGGGCTTCTTGCCGAAGTAGTGGTTGTAGGCCATGCGCGGATTGACGTTGTTGTCCAGGTTGTACTTCACCGCGCGCTCGGCGAACTTCTTCTGCGACTCCTCGATCTCGCGGAAGATCGGGTTGTCCTTGCGCTTCGCCGTCGCCTGGTCGTACGCCACCAGCTGGCGCGAGAGCACCGAGTCCGGGGTCCGGTAGACGCGCACCTTGTCCTTGGTCTGCAGCTCGACGTAGTCCTTCGAGTAGCGGTCGATCGACTTCCAAACCAGATCCTGCGACGCGGCCTCGACACCGTTCTCGATGATCGAGCGCATCTTCGCCGGCAGCGCGTCGAACTTGGTCTTGTTGAAGCTGATCTCGAACTGCTCCGCGCTCTGGTGGTAGCTCTGCAGCATGTACACCTTGGAGACGTCGGGGAAGCCGAGGATCCGGTCGGAGGTCGGGTTGTTGAACTCCGCCGCGTCGAGCAGGCCGCGGTCCATCGCCGGGACGATCTCGCCGCCGGGCAGCGCGTTGACCGCCGCGCCCATGCCGGTGAACACGTCGATCGAGATGCCGACGGTGCGGAACTTGAGGCCCTTGAAGTCCTCGACCTTGGTGATCGGCTTCTTGTACCAGCCGAGCGGCTGCGTCCACATCGGGCCGTAGGGGAACGAGACCACGTTGGCGCCGATCGACGAAAAGATTTTCTGCAGCAGCTCCTTGCCGCCGCCGTACTTGTGCCAGGACATCAGCTCCTGCGCCGTCATGCCGTACGCCGGGCCCGAGCCCCACAGCGCAAGCGCGTTCTGCTTGCCGTAGTGGTACACGAGCACGCCGTGGCCGCCGTCGAGCGTGCCTTTCGACACCGCGTCGAGCAGGCCGAACGCCGGGACCACCGCGCCGGCCGGCAGCACCTCGATGCGCAGGTCGCCGCCGGTCATGTCGTTAATCTTCTTGCCGAAGTCCACCGCGTACTCGTGGAAGATGTCCTTCGACGGCCAGGTGCTCTGCCAGCGCATGCTGATCGGGCCCTGCGCCTTGACGATCATCGGGAAGCCGAGCGTCGCTGCGCCCGTTGCTGCCGCGGCGCCGGTCAGGAACTTGCG
>DATNCP010000206.1:0-4590 GCA_035607175.1 Burkholderiales bacterium | reverse complement strand
GCGCCACATCCTCATCACGCACCACCATTCCGACCACAACCTCGAGCTCGGGCCGCTCGTCTACAACGGCTGGGCGACCGGGCTGCGCGAGCGCGTCGATCTCTATGGCCCGCCCGGAACGGCGCGCATGCGCGACGCTTTTTTCGAGTACATGAAGTTCGACATCGAGACGCGCATGACCGACGAGGGCCGGCCGGACCTGCGCAAGCTCGTCGTCGCGCACGACTTCGACAAGCCGGGCGTCGTCCTGCAGAACGACGACGTCAGGGTGACCTGCGCGAAGGTGCGCCATCCGCCGATCGAGCAAGCGTACGCATACCGCTTCGACGCCAGGGACCGCTCGATCGTCATCTCGGGCGACACGGCCTACGCGCCGGAGCTCGCCGAGTTCGCGAAAGGCGCCGACGTCCTGGTGCATGAAGTCATGCACCTCGGCGGCCTCGAGGCGCTTCTCAAGCGCGTGCCGAACGCCGCGACGTTGCGCGAGCACCTGCTCGCCAGCCACACGCTGCCCGAGGATGTCGGCAGGGTCGCCGCCGCGGCGGGCGTCAAGACGCTCGTCCTTTCGCATTTCGTCCCCGGCGACGACCCGGCCATCACCGACGAGATGTGGAGCGAAGGCGTCCGCAAGCACTACGCGGGGCGCATCGTGGTCGGCAAGGACCTGATGGAGATTTCGTGAGGGACTACTGGCTGTCGAAGATGTTCTTCGACCTGCAGCAGCCGGCGCTCGCCGCCGAGTTCAAGGCGAACCGGGATTCGGTTCTTGCACGCTATCGCTTGTCCCCCGAAGTTCAAAATGCCATCAGGGAAGACAACGCCCCGTTCCTCGCCGAGCGCACCAACGCCTATCTGCTGCGCTACTACTTCTTCACCACCGGCATGAAGGACGCCGAGTTCGTCCGGAAGCTGCGCGGTGGCTGACTTCGCCGGTGCCTTTGCCTCGAGCCACGGGCCGCTCCTTGTCCGCGAGTGGGATTCCGTTCCTCAAAGCGAAAAACTCAGGCTGGAAAAAGCATTCAGAGAGCTCGGACGCCGGGTGACGGCGGCCCGGCCGGACGTCCTCGTGACAGTCTCGCCCGACCACTGGGCGAATTTCTCCCTCGATAACTATCCCGCCGTCTGCATCGGCGTCGGTGAAACGAACGAAGGCCCGCCCGAGGCGTGGATGAAGGCTTATCCGCACCGCGAGCTCCGCGGGCATCCCGGCTTCGCTTTTCATTTGTTAAATGAATCCTTGCAGCACGGCTTCGAGCCTTCCCAGTCTCATCGGCTGAAGCTCGACCACGGCACCTGCATCCCGCTGTGGCGCATGGAGTTGTCGAAGATGCCGGCCCTGGTGCCGATGCTGGTCAACAGCATCGAGCCGCCGATGCCCTCGCTCGCGCGCTGCCTCGAGTGGGGCAAGCTGCTGCGCAAGGCGATCGAGAGCTTTCCCGGCAACCTGCGCGTCGGCATCCTCGCGACCGGCGGCCTGTCCCACTCGATCGGCGAAAAAACGATGGGCGCGATCCACGAGGATTTCGACCGCGAGACGATCAAGCTGTTTGCCTCGTCGGAACAGTCGCTGGTGAAGTATCTCGAGAAGGAGTTGCCGTCCCGCGGCAACGGCTCCGAGGAAGTGCGCAACTGGCTGGTCGCGCATGGCGCCGCCGGCAGCCGCGGCTTCGAGCTGGTGGACTACCTGCCCGTGCCGGCGGTGATCGTCGGCTGCGGCTTCGCAAGCTGGAGGTAATCATGTGCCGCAGCATCAAGACCCTGTTCAACTTCGCGCCGCTGGCGACCGAAGAGGAGATCCGCGCGGCGTCGCTGCAGTTCGTGCGCAAGCTGAGCGGCTTCGGCAAGCCGTCCAAAGCCAACGAAGCGGCGTTCAACGTCGCCGTCGAAGAGATCACCGCCGGCGCACGCAAGCTGCTGAGCACCCTCGAGACCAGCGCGCCGCCCCGCAACCGCGAGGAAGAGGCCGCCAAGGCGCGAGCGCGCTCCGCGGAGAGGTTCGGTCCGTGAGCAGGCTCAAGCTGCGCATCTCGATGTCGCTCGACGGCTTCGTCGCCGGGCCGGAGCAGAGCGTCGCCAACCCGCTCGGCGTCGGCGGCATGAAGCTGCACGAGTGGGTGTTCCCGCTCAAGGCGTGGCGCGAGACGCACGGCATGGAGGGCGGCGAGGTCAACGAGAGCTCCAAGGTGGTCGAGGAATCGCTGCAGAACATCGGCGCGACGATCATGGGCCGCAACATGTTCGGCGGTCACCCCGGGACATGGGATGCGAAGAAGCCGTGGAACGGCTGGTGGGGCGACAACCCGCCCTTCCATCACCCGGTGTTCGTCCTCACCCACCACGCCCGCGAGCCGCTCGTGATGCAGGGCAGCACGACCTTCAATTTCGTCACCCACGGCATCGCCGGGGCGCTGGCGCAGGCGCGCAAGGCGGCTGGAGGGAAGGACATCGCCCTCGCGGGCGGCGCCAAGGCCTCGCAGCAGTACCTGGTCGCCGGCCTGGTCGACGAGATGGAAATCAACCTCGCCCCTGTGCTGCTCGGCCGCGGCGAGCGGCTGTTCGAGCGCGTCGACGACCTGCACGGCATGGAACTGGTGCGCACGGTCTCGACGCCGAACGTGGTGCACCTGAAATTCGCGCGGCGCGCAACCTGACGTAGTTTCCTTGCTACAGGATGTCGGAACCCCGCCTCGGGGATTCCCTGATGGACCGGCAGCGCGCCCCTCCGATATTTTCGGGGCCATGGGGCTTCTCAAGCGAAAAATCGACCCGCGATCCATCGAAAGCTTCCTGCCCGAACCGGTGGACTTCGTCGGCCAGCAGGCGGGGCCGGGCGAGGATGAGCTGAAAGCCGATTTCGCCCGGCTATTCGCCGCGAGGCCGACCGTGCAAAGCGCGTATCTGGCGAGGGTCTACCGCGGCAACGCGCCAAAGCAGGCCGTAGCGCTTTGCATCCGGTCATCCATCGGCGTGGACTACAAGCTGGAAGAGGAGCTGGCCGGCATATTCAGGGGCCGCTTCCGCCACGATCAGCGCCTGGATTTCCTGTTCCTGCTGGAGGAGGAGGAACTGAGGCTTCGCGAGGTGTGCCCGTCGTTCTACGAAAGGCACGCGTAGCGAGCGCCTCTACTCGGGCTTGATCCCGGCGAGGCGCGCCTGCTCGGCGTAGGCCTTGATCTCGGCCTGGATGAACTTCTTGTAGTCGGCGGGCGAGTCCGCCACCGGATCGACGCCGAGCGCCTTGAAGCGCTCGAGCACGGCCGGCTTCTTCTCGGCGATCTGCACCTCGCGCCAGAGCTTGTTGACGATGTCCATCGGCGTGTTGGCCGGCGCGAACATGCCGAACCAGCCGCCGTCGTGGCGATACTGCGGCAATCCGGCCTCCGCCGTGGTCGGCACCTCGGGCGCGGCGGGGTGGCGCTTGCCCGACGTGAAAGCGAGGACGCGCACCTTGCCGCTCTTGTAGTGCGGCATCAGCGGCGCCGGCGAGGCAAACATCACCTGCACCTCGCCAGACGCGAGCGCGGCCGTCGCCGGACCGCCGCCCTTGTACGGGATGTGCGTCATCTTCAGGCCGGTCATGTTGTTGAAGACTTCCATCGCCAGGTGCCAGGTGTTGCCGACGCCGGGCGTGCTGTAGGCGAGCGGCGCGGGCGATTTCTTCGCGTAGTCGATGAATTCCTGCAGGCTTTTCGGCGGCAGGTTGTTCGCCACGGCGAAGAACAGGCCGCCGTTGCTCACCAGGTTGGTGACCGGAGTGAAGTCCTTCTCGGTGTCGTAGGGCAGCGTCTTGTGCATCGCCGGGTTGATGACGAAGCCCGACGAGTAGACGAGCAGCGTGTAGCCGTCGGGCGCGGCCTTGGCGACCGTGCTGGCGCCGACGATGCCGTTCGCGCCGCCCTGGTTCTCGACCACGAAGGGCTGGCCCATCTGCGCTTGCAGCTCAGCCGCGACGACGCGCGCGACGATGTCGGGGCCGCCGGTCTGCGCTGCGACGACGACTCGCACCGCGCGGTTGGGGTACTGCGCCTGCGCGGTCACGCAAGCGGCCAAGAGTGCAAGTCCGAGCAGCGTCTTCATTCATCCTCCTCAGGCGTTGATCGCCTTTGTAATGTTATCCGCGGTCAGTGGAAGCGTTCGTACCCGTACGCCAAGCGCATCGTGCAGTGCGTTGGCGATCGCGGCGACCGTCGGTCCCATGGTGCATTCGCCGGCCCCCAGCGAAGGCTGCCGGTTTTTCACGATATGAACTTCGACTGGCGGCGCATCGCTGAACCTGAGGATCGGGTATTCCTCCCAGCTAACAGTGCCGGGCTTCCATTCTTCCTTCAGCGTCCAGCTCGTCGCCTGCACGCAGCCGCCTTCGATCTGGTTCGCGACGCCGTCGGGATTCACCGCCAAGCCGACGTCGACCGCGGCGACCAGGCGCGTGACGCGCAGCTCCGCGCCGCTCGCTTCGACTTCGGCCACCACGGCACAGTAGGCGCCGACGTTCTTGTACCGGGCATACGCGATGCCGTGTCCTCTTCCCTCGCTTTTGACAAAGGAACTCCAATTGGAAAGACGAACAGCCTCCTCCACCACCGCCCGCCC